>NZ_JBVVQS010000092.1:0-121103 GCF_055811575.1 Mesorhizobium sp. WSM4815
CCCTCAATGCGAGCGCGACGTCCGGTTCGTGATCTCTACCTCACCCCACGCGCCCATCCCGCGCAGCGGGTTCGTTCTCCGGCCCCGTAGCTGTCGACTAGACTAAGCACGCCCGGCCTCCCATTCAACACTATCAGGATTGGCTTACCATCCACTTAGCAAGGCGTGATACCTAAACATCGGTTTTGCTGCCGACCTCCCATTCTGGCCAGGGAAGCATGAAGAAGGCGACCATGGCCAGCAGGCACGCCGCGGCGATGAACGCGAAGACAGCAGCGAATTGATTGACGCTAAACGTGCTCGCGGTGGACGCCACCCATCCAGTTGCGCCCTGCAAGATGGCAACGCCGAGGAATGCAGCTGTGTTCAGAATTCCGAATGCCCGGCCGACGACCTGAGGATCATATGCACTCTTAGTGTCTGCGAACTGCAAGATCGTGAAGCCGGTGAGCGCCCCAAGCGCAACGCACATCGTAGCATCGACGATCCAGTTGGCGGAGATTGCAAGGATAAGGAAAATCCCGGCGGAAGTGGCGATGCTCGCGCAGATCAGGTATCGCCGTGAGCGTCCTTTCGCCCGCACCAGACCGAATAGCGGTGGGCCAACCAAGGTCGCGACCGACGAGGCGAGAAGCACATTCCCGACGCCCGTCAGTGTGAAGCCGTGTCGCTCCATGAACAAGGGTGTCGCCCACAGGCCCCTCAGCGCGATGTAGGACGGATAGGCAACGAGCGCGAGCGCAACGATGCCCTTGGTCTGCCGTTCTTTCAGGATCGCAAGCGTCTCTCGAATTGCCCCTGCGATGTCGCCTGAGTTCTTGCCGTGATCATCCCGAACGATGACCAGGATGCAGACCAAGCTTGCCGCCGCAACGACGCCTGTCACCACAAAGGCGCTGCGCCAGCCCCAATGTTCGACTACCCATGCCAGCGGCGTGCCAGTGGCCAGTAACCCAAGGCCGCTGAAGCTGAGAACTAAGCCCGATACTCGGGCAAAACTCTTTTCAGAAAAATGTTTGCTTACAAAGAACAGCGATCCCACAAAGGCTGGTGCGCAGCCGATGCCAATGAGCAACTGCCCCAGCATCAAAACCGGGAAGCCTGTTGCAATGAACGACAGGAGCGCTCCCGCTACTGCAAGGAGGAAAGCCGAACCAACGGTCTTTCTCACGCCATAAAGGTCAAGCGCTAGGCCCATCGGGATCTGGGCGAGGGCAAACGACAGATGGAAGGCGCCGGCGTAGATGCCGAGTTCTTCGGTCGAGAGTCCGAATTCACGTTGCAGTCCGGGGGCGACGATCGCCGCAATAGTACGAAACACCTGACTCATCGCGGCCACGCCAACAAGCGTCGCGAGCATGACCCCGGCACCGGCCTTGTCTGCGTTGAATACTTTCAGCCTACCGCCCTCCTTCCGGCCAAGCCGCAATGCGATCGATAACCTGGTATCCCGTTGCACCCAGGGCAAATCTCTCCCATGGGAACGCGGCCTCGTCTGCCTACGCTGTCCGCGACTCGAGCATCTCGACGTAGTGCGGATTGTACATGATACCCAATA
This sequence comes from Mesorhizobium sp. WSM4815, assembly GCF_055811575.1. Lineage (NCBI taxonomy): Bacteria > Pseudomonadati > Pseudomonadota > Alphaproteobacteria > Hyphomicrobiales > Phyllobacteriaceae > Mesorhizobium > Mesorhizobium sp. WSM4815. Next base: position 1,559 of record NZ_JBVVQS010000092.1, read on the forward strand.
CGTTGCCGAACGGATCGACCACCGAGGCGGTGACGAAGTCGCTCTCGCGCTTGGTGATCGGATCGTACTCCGTGGCGCCCATGGCCTTGAGCCGAGCGAACGCCGCCTCGATGTCGTCGACGTGCCACAGCAGTGTGGCGCCGCCCGGACCGGGCTGCATCGTTGCTGGTGCGTAGCGGCGGTCGATGATGCCGAACTCGTCCTCGTCGTCGCCGATTCGGAACTCGACATAGGCGGGGTTTTCCGCATCGGGCCGCTGGAAGTACGCCTCGACGCCGAACAGCTCCGCGTACCAGTCGCGCGCCGCGGCCACGTCGTCGGCCCAGAAGTTCACCGTGGCCATGCCACGCAAAAAGTGCTTGTTGCTCATTGTCGGTAACCCTTTCCTTGATTGCGATCGGACGGCCAAATGATGCGCGATAGTGTAAAGCCCGTAATTCAAAAACCCGCAGACGGCTACGAGCCCCATGGGCGCCTCGATCCGGCCGGTTTCGACCGCCAAGGAGCGCGGTGTTCCGAACCTCATCGGGGAAGCGGGTAGCAAGGCCTGCTACTGACTCATCTTAATTGCGCGTCTTAGGCGGGTGTAGTGACTTTGGAGGCGAGGCAGCCTCCAAACCTGGCGCTTTCCGGGTGGATCTGACAGGCAAGCTCGCGGGTGTCGGTCATCAGGCGGGCGGCAGCTTGCTGGATGATCTGCTCCCAGCGGTCGGTCCGCTCCGGCCCCGTCCAGAAGAGCCGAAAGCGGTTTCACTTAGATGGAAAGGGAAGGGCCAGTTTCTGCTGGACCGGCCCAAGGTATCAAGGATCCGTTCTGCGGGCAAAATGCTCGTAGGTGATTTGCCACGGATCGTTGCCGGACGATCTTTCCTCGCCGATCCAATGGAAGCTGTCGGCCGCGATCTCGGTGAAACGCCACCGCGCTTTGAGGCCGCGCGAATCCTCGCCGATCTGGACAATGTCCTTACCCTCGGCTCGTCCAATCTGGCGCGAGTAGTCCTGGTTGAGCGGGTCGTTCCAGATGATGTGCCAGCCCCCGATGTCGGGATCGAAGATACGCAAGGTCGTGCCATACATGGTGGACGGCGCAAGGCGTCTGGGCCTGATCCAGATATCCTGAATGGCGCGACCTTCCAGCACCCAGCCGAAATGGATTTCTCCGGTTGATTCCTCGGTCGTGCCGTCATCGAGATGACGTATGGTGTCCATTTCCCAGCTTCCGATCAGCCACCCGTACAGGTGCATGTCTTTCGCCCGGTCGGCTGGCGGAGCCTTGGATCCGAGAGCGGCGAGAAACGGCGATATCGTCATAGTCAAAGACCTTTTGTTCTTCAGCAATCGTGGGAGAAGTTTAGCACGGCCCTCCTGACAGGGAGCCGTCAGGAGATCGGGCCAAACGTCGGGCTGGGCACGTCAGCCGAACGGCGGCTAACCGCTGAACTCACCCTGATTGCAGATAGACGGCTCACGGCCCGTTCCGGTCGTTCCGAAACGCGCGCCCGAATGGCTACTTCTGGCGCTCGGCGGCCGTACAGCTCCGGTATCGGTGTTCGTTTTTCGCCTTAGGCTGCGCCGGTACCGTTGCGTGCTGAACCCAAACTCGTGTCCGAACAGCTCTACGGCCGGTGATCGCTGAGTGCCGGTACAGGAGTGACGACCCTGCCGCAGTCGCCATGGCCTTAGGAGAAGTACTTACTAGCGCCCTCGTTCTCCTCCTCGCCAGTGAACTCCCACGGCTTGGTGCCGATATGCGAATACACGGCCATCTTCGGAGAAGCCCGAGTGAACACGTCAGCAGCCTGTTCCGGCGTAGTCAATTTCGCCAGCACGCCCTGCATCTCGGGTAACCGGCTCAGGCGCTCGCTGAACGCGATGACATTGTGAATGATCACATCGGCATTGGCGCCGTGTTTCACGACATTGTCGTTAAGGGTTGTGTCTCCCGACATGACCCACGCTGTGTCCTGCGTAGTCTACGCGAAAGCAGTACGTAGGGTTTCCGTCGTGATGCTCGACAGGAAACGCGGTTACCTTGATGCCGCCTTCGTCGAAAACCAGGCCATCATTCAATGGATGCATCTTGATTTCCAGGTTTTCGATCAGAATTGAAACTGTTGACCGTTTCTCAAGGTCGTGGGCGAACATCGTTCGCATGCCCTCAACCATTTGTGCCCTGAGAGCTTTGCCTCGCGCGGAACAAATGGCATTCTGAAACCATTCGCTGGCCCCTCCGAAGCGGGTTCGAGGGGATGACTGACGGGCGAAGAACCAATCGCTGACGAGGCGACCTGAAAATCTGTGTGAAGGGCAGTGTCTCTTACCCGAGCAGTTCAAGCACCTTCGGAAAACGAGGATGACTACGGATCGGATCGAGATCCGAGTCGTATTTCACCCACCTCTTTGTTTCGTGGGTGGCGCGCGGGAGAAGCTCCACTAGCAGGTTGATCGCTCGTTCATGTTCGCCCTCGAGCGAGTAAAAGCAAGCCACGTTGTATTTCGCCAGGCGGTCGTCGGGATCGATGGCCAAAGCGCGTCCCGCCCATTCCTTAGCACGATCAAGCTCACCAAGCGCCGCGAGACCCACAGCCCCCAAGTAGGCGGGTCTTGGGTTTTCCGGACGCAGCATGAGCTCGCGCTCGGCGCGCGCAACACCTTCCCGCGCCACCGTCTTCATTTCCTGCTCGCGCCCGAGCGATCGGAGAACGTTAATGAGCACAAGCAAGGCCTGGTAATCGTCAGGCTTGATCTCTGCGGCGCGCTGGAAAAGCCTGGCCGCTTCGTGCAGTTTCCCCTGGGTGAAGCAGGCGCGGGCATAGAAGTAATAGGCTTCAAACAGATTGGGATCGAGGGCGATCGCCTGATCGAACTCTGCCATCGCTTCCGGATGTCGCTCGCGGAGCGACAGAGCGAGGCCGAGTGAAGCATGCGCTTCTGCGAGACCGCTCTCCAGATCCAGCGCCTTGGCGCTGGTCGCCAGAATGCCGTCGATCGAGACATCAGCGTTATAGTGAAGGAAGAGAAAGGAATCGCAGTCCGCAATTCCGGCGTAGGCCCGCGCATAGAGCGGGTCGAGTTCGACCGCCATGGCGAACATGCGCTTCGCTAGGACGTAATGAGATTTGGAGTGCCAGTGCAGGAAATGCCGGCCTCTAAGGTAATACGCATAGGCCTCGAAGTTCCCGGTCGGCGCCCGACCGATGACTTTCTTCTCCTCTGGCAGCAGCTTCACCTTCAAGTGGTCCACGATGGTATGGGTGATCTCGTCTTGAATGGCGAAGATATCGGTGAGATCACGGTCGTAGCGGTCGGCCCAGAGATGACCGCCGCCCTTGCCCTCGACGAGCTGCGCGGTGACGCGCACGCGCGAGCCGGCCTTGCGGACGCTTCCTTCCAGGATAAAGTTGACCCTCAGATCCTGACTCACCTGCTGCACCTTCACCGGCTTGCCCTTGTAGGTATACGCCGTATTGCGCGCGACGACGAACAGGCCGGAGATTTTCGACAGGTCGGTAATGATGTCCTCGGTGATCCCATCGCTAAAATATTCTTGCGCGGGGTCACCGCTTATGTTGTTGAAGGGCAGGACCGCGATGGACGGCTTCTCGATCTCCCAAGGCTCTTGTGGGGCTGCATCCGAGCCGATCGTCCTGAGAGCCGGAGGAAAGTCCAGGGAAATGCTATAAGCGCGCACCGGCCTGTCGATGTTCTTGAGCGTCTGCTCGCCCATGTCCTCGAATCGAAGATCGAGCCGGTTGCCGACGTTATCTCGGACGGCTGCAGAGACCGCGATCCCGCCCCGCGTCGCGATGCTTTCAAGCCGCACCGCCACATTGACGCCGTCCCCTAAGATGTCGTCGCCCTCGACGATCACGTCCCCAAGGTTGATGCCCATGCGAAGCTCTATCCGGCTGCGCTGCGGCACACCCACATTGCGCTCTAGCATACCCCGCTGGACCGTGGCCGCGCAGGTGACCGCATTCACGACGCTCGGAAATTCCGCCAGAAATCCGTCGCCGGTGAGCTTCACGATGCGACCCTCATACTCGGCGATCTTGGCGTCGATCAGTTCCCTGCGGTGCGATTTCCATGCCGCGTGAGTGCCTGCCTCGTCCCGGCCCATGAGTCGGCTATAAGTCACAACGTCTGCGGCGAGGATGGCCGTCAAACGTCTGTGCACCGTCGGATCGTCCATGTGACCATCCAGTCTCCGCTCGGGGTGCCAGAATCCAGGCCGATCCGATCATACTCCAGCGGTTAGTGAATGTCTCTTTTTTTGCTGCGGCCACGACCGCCGAACCGCCGAATCACGATCTGCGAGCAGGTAAAGATCGGCCAGCGCCGTGACCAACTCGGGATCGGTTCGGATTCTCGCCTCCGGGAGAGCGAGATTTGGCATGCACTTGGCAGACAATTGTGGGCCGATCAAATCAAGCGCCGTATCCCATACCCAATCCGGAACTCGGGTCTCGGTGGCTGTGAAAAGCGCACGTGATTTCGTCGCGTGAGATACCGATGTCGCTAAGAATGTCATCTTGTGACCGGCTCAGCCCGTCCGTCGCCATCCACATGGCTTTTCGCTCGGCGCGACGACAGTACCATCCGCGAATGGAACCAACTGTGACAAATAGGAAATTCGTCAACATCGGAGTGATCCCTTCATCATCTGCTCGAATCGACGGCACGTATTCTGGCGTAGGAAGCGCAAGGCCTCCGTGAAGCAGGTCACATCCAGCGTCACGCTCGGCGAGGAACGCGGAATTACTTGCAACCCGAACGACTGGTTCCGCCGCAACTGACTTGTCCCGATGCCGATGTCCGCCGGTGAACTGCTCTTCGACCTTGACCCTAAATGCGCTTGGTGCGGACCAACAACGTCAGGGCCCGAACAACTCTACTTCTTTTACAAACAATCTGCGGAAGTATCCGTCGTCCCAGAATGCGCTCTGCACGTCGCAATAATATTGTATTTAATTTGCAAGCAATAACAAGTCACATTTTCACTAGGTGGTAAGAAAATCCCTGCTGCACTCGCGCAAGTATTCAATGATAACAGGAATACAACCATTTCTTAGGGGCTGAAAAAATTGCACGGCAGGAACGTTCATCTTCTTCATAGAACGCCGGTATGTCCCGGGAAACCGTCGGCCAGGGGGAATCTTGCGGACCAGCCGCGCGACGGGGACGAGTTGAAGAACGTTTCCAAGGTTTGCGTCGGATGAATTTCCGAATCTTGATCGTCTCGAACCGAGCGTTCAGCTGACGTTGAAAATTCGTGACCTCGAAGTCCGCTCCTGACCCAATCCAGTCGTCCCGTGAGGTGAGTTCGAACGTCTCGAATTGGTTCGAGAAGTCGCCATTTGGCAGTTACCCGACGATCCGTTTGCCCGTGCTCTGGAAACTGCGAGGGTTTCGCCCAAGCCTGGCGTGGGCAGAGAGCTTTGTCCTCGCTACGAGTGCAGATAACGCGTATGGTCATGTATCGCCGGGTGGGACACTCTCGCGCCAGCGACTGAGAGCGCAAGACTCCCGTTAAGTACAGGGCGTGCTCCCGACTCGCGATCACTGGGCGCGCCCACGCAGATTGTGCGTCTCTGCTGGAACCGTTTTGCTCGGTTCCGGGCCGGAGTCGTTTTCTAGCTGAGGAGCGGTCCGATGCAGATCATTCAAAATCGCCGCACCTTCCTGGCCGGTATGTCGGCCGCCGGCGCCGCGGGGCTGTTCAAGGTTCAGCCATCCATTGCTGCAACCACGGGGCCGCCGCCGGAGGTATCAAAGATCAGGCTGGCCAAGATCCCCGGCGTTTGCATCGCGCCGCAATATGTAGCCGAGGAACTGCTTCACGCGGAAGGCTTCGACGAGATCGAATATGTAGAGTCCGAGCCGGGGAACGCGACAACGCTCAACACGGCCAGCGGGAACATCGACTTCAGCTTGAACTTTATCACGTCGTCGATCGTGGCGATCGACGAGGGCAAGGGACTGACCCTGTTGAGCGGCGTCCACTCCGGTTGCTTCGAGCTTTTCGTCCGGCCGGGGATCAATAGCCTCCGTGACCTGAGGGGCAAGAGAATCGGCGTGCAGGCGCTGGGGTCGAGCCCGTATTTGTTCCTTGCCAGCATGGCAGCTTACGTCGGGATCGATCCGCTGCGCGATATCAACTGGGTAAGCGACCCCCAAGTGCGGGCGAAGGAGCTGTACGCAAACGGCGAAGTCGACGCCTTCCTCGGCTTCCCGCCGGAGCCGCAGGAGCTTCGAGCCAGGGGCATCGGCCGCGTGCTGATAAACAGCACGCTAGATCAACCGTGGGCGGGGTACTTTTGCTGCCTGCTTGCCGGCAACGCGGATTTCGTGCGTGAGCATCCGGTTACCTCCAAGCGCGTGCTGCGCGCCATCCTCAAGGCGGCGGACTTGTGCGCGGAGCAGCCCGACGTTGCGGCGAGGCGGCTGGTCGAACGGAACTTCACGGCCAACTACGACTATGCCTTGGAGGCGCTTACCGACGTGCCATACCGGAAGTGGCGCGAGTACGATTCAGAGGACACCGTTCGTTTCTATTCGCTACGGCTTCAAGAGGCAGGCATGATCAAGTCAACGCCGCAGACGATCATCGCCAACGGCACGGACTGGCGTTTTCTCAACGAACTCAGGCGCGAGCTGAAGACCTAATAGGCGGCGGGAGCGGTCGTTCCACCGAAGGCAAGCAAACGGCAACAATTGGCGCGACTACGACCGCCAGCCTCGTCATCCGGATGTCTGCTTCCGGGCGGAGGCAAAGTCTGCCTCTACGGCAGACATGGGGCGCTAAGCGGCCATCCAAGGCCTACGGAAGTCGTCTTGGGTAGCAGGGGCACCAACGCTTCTTTCGCAGTATACGCGCAAACGGGAACCCAGCCGGCTCTTCCCCCGCAGCAACGAAGCAGGTAGCGCGGATGTGGGGAAAGGCGTAGCGCTCTCCCGCTCCTAAAATCTATTAATACTCTGAAACTCCTTAACCAGATATCGGCGACGTGGTAGCGGCCCGCGAAACACATCAGGACGTGATCTCTACCAGCGAGCCATCCGGCGTTCGTACGACCGCTTCATAGTAGCCATCTCCGGTCATGCGCGGTTGCGAGACCAGCAAACCGTCTTCATCAAGTCGCCTGGCTAGGGCGTCTACCGCTTCATGTGAACCGACGGAGACAGCGACATGCGCCCAGCCCGGGACTTCCGCGCCGGCGCGCGCTATGTCTTCGGGAACCCACGGACCGGTCATCAATTCGATGGATGGCCCACCGTCCAATTCCACGAAGCGAGATGCGAAGCCTGGGCGTCGTCGACTTTCATACCGCTCACCGATCGTGGCGTCGAAATAGCGTGACCAGAAAGCGGCGGATGTTTCCAGGTCAGCAGTCCAAAGCGCCACATGCGCAACCTTCGCATTCATGGGATTGCCAACCATGCCCACGATCTGGACCGGAACACTTCGAACACGCCTGATCCGTCACATCCGATCATCATGACGATCGAGCGCGGCTTATTGGACTCCCAGGGCATCGCTGTTGGTTTCCACATTTCGTATCGCATCGGCCAACCGGTGTTCAGGCAAATCTCCCGATCGGACGGCCGCAACGATGTGCATGGCAACCTCGTTTGCCCTGCCCGCCGGAAGAAGGATGAGGTCGGCACCCGCGTTCACGGCGGCGACTGCGGTTTCGCTATCAGAGAGGCCTCGCAGCATTCCAACAGCATCGATATCGTCACTGACGACGATGCCGGTAAAACCAAAATCGTGGCGCAGCATATCGATGGTTTTCTTCGAGCGAGAGGATGGAAAGTCCGAATCGACGGCGGGTACCAGCGCCGGGCCGGTCATGATTGCGCGGACGCCCGCTTGGATCGCCGAGCGGAAAACGTCAAATCCCGGGAGCAGATCTTCTGCTGTCCCTCGAACATCCGCGAGTTCGATTGCCGGGTCACCGGTGATGTCATGGTGGCCGGGAAAGTGTTTGGCTGTCGCCACGATGCCGGCACTCTGAATGCCACTAATGAATGCGCTCGTGATGCGGGCGACCTGACGCGCATCTGTGTCAAGGGTTCGTCCATGCAGCCAGGGATTGCGACCAGTGAGGACATCGACCACGGGACCGAGGAACATTCCGACCCCTAGTTCCCTGGCCTTCCGGCCAATGACGTGCGCCCGTTGGCGAATTGTCTCATCCGGCATCGAGAGCAGTTCCGCCCGACCGCCAAGCCTTGGCGCCAGTCCATGCAGACGTTCGATTCCGGTTGGCTCCTGATCGAGCGCGATTAGCACCCTGTTGGCGCGGGTGGCCACTTCGTCAGCCAGACGGCGGAAATCCTCCGCTCGTTCTGAGGCGCGTCTGGCATCGCTCATTCGACGCGAAACATATTCGGCCCGTGTCTCGCCGAGCAGCAGCGATCGGCCACCTTCGTCGAAGTAGCGCTTCAAATCATCAGTCAACTCCAGACTGTCGATAGCGGGAAGGAGGACCGCGCGCGCGTTGCGTTCGATACTGTCCACGGTCCTGTCCTTCGCAAATGTGTTCGAGCCAGAGAATTGGCCGCGGCCGATGCGGATGAGAATGCTTCGGCTCGGGTATCACGATCTTCTGATGTTCTGCCCGACCCGTACTGCGGCCGCTTCCCGCGCTTATTCCGCGTCAACGGGCGCTTCGCAAAGTTGCTCGCTATACGCATGGGATACTTCAGAATAGGCCACGCACTTAATTCTGGATAACTCGACGTTCTCCTGGCTTGTGCGCATTACAAAAGCCACGATTTTTCCGCCGAAAAAATACGATCCCATCGACGACAATAGTATCAGGCCCGCCAGAGCTGGGATTGAAATTGAAGGCCTTTTTCGGGTTTGATTCAACATTGGCTTTTCCATGCAACATGGGCTCCATCTTGCCCCTTCAGTCGCCCAAACAGAGCATCTAGGGAATCGGGTGCAACTCGATAGCCAACCAGATCGAGTCGGTGTCCGAATAATAGCGATGCCACGGATACTCCCACCGGTTCTTGCCGGCGACGCGGCAGAATGGGTCATGCGTGTAACCAACCGGCATCATGATATCCTCATAGAGCGCGGACTGCTCCCGCTCATGGAATTTCTGCATGCGGCCGAGGCCATGGATCTGGGTATGCACCTCGAGGAACGGGTGCTCATTGTGGATGAAGCAGTCGGTTTCTCCCGGCGACCACCAAAGGTTCAGCTTCAGCTCGAACTCCTGATTTGCCGCGACGGCGGGGTTCTCGTTGGTAAATGCGAAAGGATTGGTCGTCACGGTGCCGATCGTATCCTGCGCCGAGATGTAAAGTGGCGTGTCGCGCGGAAAGCTCTTGATCCGGTTGCCAAGCCAGTCCCAGCCGCGCAGGGCGACGCCGCCGAGGTTGGTGGTCTTGTTCATCTTCAGCACTGCCGCACGCTCCGCGCTGACGATCTTCGCACCCTTCAGCGTGGTCGACTTCCAGGCTGGCACGATACCGGGCACGGCCGATCCCGACGTCACCATCGGCTTTGGCGAAAGGTTGACGACTACACCGTCCTCGACGGCGAAGTCGCGCGCATTGTCGACCAATGCCGCCGAGATGAAATCATCGGCAAAAGCCAGATTGCGACACGCGTTCTCTTGATAAGCCATCAGCATCCTGATTCCATTCGTCCAACTCTGGCGTATGGAACCACGCTCCAGATCGCCGTTCAATTTCGCGGCGAGCGTATTACTGGCGCATAAGTAAGCAAATCATGCGCCAGTTTGCGTCAAGTTGTACCTATATGGACGGGTCGCGGCGGCACCCAGTGTGATGACGGCGAAGGCGACGAACACCACCCACAGACTGGCGCGCAGCGAGGTGGCCTGTGCCAGCATGCCGATGAAGGCCGGGCCGACGAGCAGGCCAGCATAGCCGAGTGCAGCGACCAACGACATCGCCGAGCCCGCCGCATGGCCGCCGATCCGGCCGGCTGCGGCAAACAGCAACGGCACTACGTTGGCGATGCCGAAGCCGCACAAGATGAGCGCCAGGAAGATGACGGGCACCGTCGAGATGCCAAGGATCACCGCCAGCGCAAGAGCGCTTGCCGCGGCGCCTAGCCGCAACAGCCGTGCCGGCCCGAACGCATTGGCCATGGCGTCGCCGACCACGCGACCGATCGCCATCATGCCGGCAAAAACCGCGAAGCCGAACGCCCCCGTGCTCTCCGACGCCCCAGCATTGCCGACCAGATAGACGGCTGTCCAGTCCATCAGCGCCCCTTCCGAAAACAGCGCGAGGAACGCAATCACACCAACGAGCAATAACCGCCGCCGCTGGACGGGGTCGAGCCGCGCCAAGCCTTCGTTCGAACTCTTGCGGACTGACACATGCGGTTCGCTCAGCCAACAGCCGGCAGCGCCGAAAAGGATCACACCCATTCCGGCGACGCCGAGGCACGCCTGCACGTTGCCGCCGGCAGATAGAATCAACCCGCAGATGCCTGCGCCCCCCAGATTGCCGACACTGAACAATGCGTGGAAGGACGACATGATATGGCGGCCCACGCGTCGCTCCAGGAAGGCGGCGTCCGTATTCATCAACACGTCTAGCGCTCCGAACGAGGCGCCCGCGAAGGCGACGACGAACCCCAACGACATCACGCTCGGCGCATGGGGTGCAACAATCAACGCCAGCCCGAAGCCGGTACAGGCGACCAGGCACAGGCTGCGCGCGCCGAACCGCGGCACCAGCCGGCCGACACTGGTCATGGTCAGGATGGCGCCGGCCGCGAAACAGAGCAGCACGACGCCTAGCGTGCCCTTGTCGATCTGCAGCCCCGCACTGATGGACGGCAGGCTGGCGGCCCACGCGCCGATGCCAATGCCACCCGCAAGAAAAACCATGAAAGAGGCCAAGCGTGACGGCGGTTTTTTCTCGGCGGTGATCATTGACTGGAATCCTACTTGCCGGCGGGCCGGCGTTCGTTGGCGGCCTGGCTCATGGATGAGAGGCTGGCCGGTCGGTAGATGCACCTGCGATGGGCCATGGCATCGATCGTCACCCCTCGCCGGGATCGAAGCCTACTCGTGACGTTTGACGGCAACCGCCCTGCCAGTCGCGGCAGCCTTTCCCACGGCTTCAGCGCCGGCGATCGCCGCCAGCCCGTCGCGTCCCGTGGCGCGAGGGCTGCCAGTCCCGGCGATGGCGTCCAGGAATTGCTCGATGGTATCCGCGTAGAGATCGTTGGCCCGCAGCGGGATCGATTCGTTGCGTCCATTCACCCGCCGCGTCAGCGTTCCCGTGGAACGCTGCGCCAGCGTGCCGGCAGCGATCAGCGCCCCTTCCGAGCCGAGCGCCACGACCTGGCTTTCCACGTCGGGCGTGACGAAGCTCTCATGCACCTGGACGAAGGTACCGCCGCTCATCTTCAGGGCGTACATCGCATGATCGTGGACGGTGTTGGAACTGAGCGCCACGCCCGCGCCCAACGCGACCGCCGTCACCGGCGTCTGCTCCAGCAGGAACGAAGCCAGGTCTATGTCGTGGACGCTGAGATCAAGGTAGATGCCGCCCTCGGCCGCGTCCTTGATCCGCCACGATTGCAGAACGGGTCTGAGATAGCCGGCATGGACGATCATCAGCGAACGGACGGCACCTATCTCGCCGGCCGCGATCATCCGCTGCATCGTTTGGTGCACCGGTGACGACCGCAGATGGTGGTTGACGGCAAGCACCACGCCGGCCTTCTCGCAGGCACGCACCATCTTCAGGGCATCTGCCGAGCGGGTGGCCAGCGGTTTGTCGCACAGCACATGTTTGCCGGCTGCCGCTGCGGCCAGCACTTGATATCGGTGCTGCGTGTTGGTTGAGCTGATGTAGACCGCGCCGATCCGCCGGTCATCGAGCAACGTGTCGAGATCGGAGCATGAGTCCGCAATGTCGAAGTCGCGCGCGAAGGCGGCGGCGCGCGCGCCGTCATGGCTCATCACGCTCAGGGGCCGGCCGCCGCTGCGGCGGATCGCGTCGACCATGTATTCGCGCGCGATGGTGCTGGCGCCGATGAGACCCCAGCCGAAGCCGTCGAGGGCCTCAACGGCGACCGTCAGGGCGCGCGGCATGGCCGTGGCCAAACCGGTATGGATGGAGTTCTTCGCTTTGCGCAGGGCCATTGGAACACTTCCAGTCAGGCGATCGAGACCCATTGGCGAAGCCGCGAGGAATCGAGGCAGGCGTCGACGATCTGGGTGATGTGGTGGCCGCTCTCGAAGGTCGGCCACATTTGCTCGCCGGTGACAATAGAGCGCACCACCTCGGCGACCTCGATCTGCTTGGATTCATTGTAGCCGAGCGCGAAGTTGGCGATGGGGAGGAATGCGCCATAGGTGGCGTTCTCCGGCCCGACGTCGATCTCGCGAAAACCCCGGCGGCCGACGACATCATCGTTGGTGTAGAAGCGCAGCCGGTTCACCTCGTCATAGTCGTAGGCGATGCTGCCCCTCGTGCCGTAGATCTCATAGGTCTGCTTGAACTTGCGGCCGGTCGCGACACGGCTGAAATCGACGATGCCCATTGCGCCGTTCCTGAAACGGCAGAGCAGGTTCGTGGCGTCGGCGTTGGTCACTTCGGCCATTTCCTCATTGCCGGTAAGCTCGGCGCCGCTGCCATAGTTGAACCCGGCGACGACGGGGCGCTTGTGTGTGACGATCGCGCAATCGGCGATCAGTTCGGACACCCGCCCAACCAGCCGCTCCATGAACGAAAAGACATGGCTGCCGGTATCACCGACGATGCCGGTCGGCGCGAGCTTGCCGTCTGCGCGCCACATGAAGGGTGCGTTCGGATCGCCCAGCACATCGACATGCTGGCACGCCCTGAACAGCTTGATGTCACCGATCTCGCCCGAATCGATGATGTCCTTGGCAACATCGTGGATCGGATTGCGCGGAAACGCGTGGCCGACGCGCGTGATGACGCCTTTCTCGGCCGCGATGTCGGCGAGCTCGCGCGCCTCGGTCGCCGTGTTGGCAAGCGGCTTTTCGCAATAGACATGCTTTCCCTGGAGAAGCGCCGCTTTGGCGACTTCGTGGTGCAGACTGTCGGGAAGGCAGATATCGACCAACTGCACCGACGGATCGGCCACCGCTGCGCGCCAGTCGGTCGACAGCTTCGCATTCGGGACCAGCTTGCCGGCCTTTTCCAGCGCCGGCTCGCTTCCGTCGACCAGCCAGGCGATTTCGGCCGTACCTTTGTCCGAGCCAAAGATGAACGGTATGTTCCGGTAGGACATGGTGTGGACCTTGCCCATCCAGCCGCAGGCGCCCAGGACGGCTACTTTCACGGATCTGCTCATTGGTCCTCTCCTGTCCACTCGAACTACTGGACCAGCTCGGCGCGCAGCTTTGACGCTGCGCGCAGTGTCACGGCGGCAATGGTGAGCGCCGGATTCACCGCCGCCGAGGTCGGCAGCACGCTTGCGTCCATAATGTAGAGGTTCTCGACGTCATGCGATCGGCAATACGTATCGACGACCGAGGTCGCGCCATCAGTGCCCATCTTAGCTGTGCCGCACTGATGCGATGGCGTTCGACGATCGAAGGCGCGCGACAGCACGATCGGGAATCCGGCTTGCTTGAAAACGCCGCGCACCCGCTCGACCAACGTCCTGTGACCGAGCATGTTGGAGCGCTGCCAGTCGAGCACGATCGCCGCCCCATCAACCATCACCCGGCTTTCCGGATTGGGCAGGTCCTCGCTCATCACGTACCAGTCGAAGGAATAGCGGGCGATCAGCCCCGTAACGAACTCCGGGACGCTGGGCATGTTGGCCTTGAAAATCGGTCCCGATATCTTGCCGAGCAATTGCACGTTGCCGAGCGGAAAGCCGGTCTTGGTGTCGTGCAGATAGAAGTCGTTGAAGCCGAAGGTCTTAGAATGGACCGCGGTGTTGCGCAAGCGTGGATCGAGCGTGATCATCGCGGAGCAATTGTGGTTCATGAAATTGCGACCGACCTGGTCGGAGCCGTTGGCGAGACCGTTAGGATGCTGCCCGTTCGCCGAGCGCAGCAGGAGTGCCGCTGAATTGACCGCACCTGCTGCCAGGATGAAGCGGTTGGCGCGCACCGTCACCTCCTGTCCCTGGTGACGGATCATTGCTTGCTTGATCATCTTGCCCGAAGCGTCCGTGTCGAGGCGCAGCACGTCCGCGCCGGTCAGGAGCTCGACATTGTCGTGTCCGAGTGCCGCCGCGAGCGGACCGGTCTCCGCGTCAATCTTCCCGGTAAAGGTGTCGGGAAAGGCATCCCACGGGGTCGGTGCGCGCTTCAGCCACGCGACATGATCGATCGCGATCGGCAGCGAACTTGTATGGATGCCGATCTTCTTCAGCCGCTGGCGGGCCTTGCCGATCGAGGGCTCGTCCGGAACGGCCGGAAAATCGTAGCGGGTCGAATGCAGCGGTTCTGTCGGATCGTCGCCCAGTTCGCCGCGGACGCAAAACAGCCTCTCGGCCTGGCCATACCACGGCTCGATCTCGTCATAGGAAAACGGCCAGCCCGGCGTCGAGCCCTCCATATGCTGCTGCGGGGCGAAATCCTCCGCGCGGTTGCGGTACATTATCGCGCCATAGAATTTCGAATTGCCGCCGACATTGTAGAAATTGCCGGGGCTGAACGGCGCTCCTGTGCCGTCAAGCCAGGATTCCTTGGTGCGAAAATGCTTGCGCTGGAAGATTGCGCGCTCGTCGCGCGTCTCGGGCGTATCCTGAAGCTGCTCGCCGCGTTCGAGGATGAGGATCCGCGCTCCCGTATCGGCAAGCACGGACGCAGCCGTCGCGCCACCGATGCCCGATCCGATGATGACGATGTCGGCGGAAAGTTCCGTCACTGCGCATGCCTCGTGGGTGCTCGCCGCATGTTGGTCACGCCGCCTCGACCGCTTGCCCATAGCCGACATTCTTGCGCGCGAAGCGGCGTACCCGCACATTTGCCTGCTCGGCATGGCCGGCAAAGCCTTCCATGATGCAAAGCCTGGAGCAGCGCTCGCCGATCCTCGCCGACGCCTCGTCTGTCAGGATCTTCTGATAGGTGCAGGTCTTGAGGAACTTGCCGACCCACAATCCGCCAGTGTAACGCGCCGCGGTCTTGGTCGGCAGTGTGTGGTTGGTCCCGATCACCTTGTCGCCGTAAGCCACGGTCGTGCGATGGCCGAGGAACAGCGCGCCGTAGTTGGTCATGTTGTCGAGGAAGTAGTCCGGATCGGCGGTCATCACCTGGACATGCTCGGAAGCGATACGGTCGGCCTCTTCGACCATCTCGTCGAGCGTGTCGCAGACGATTACCTCGCCGCAGTCTGCCCACGCCTTGCCGGCAGTGGCTGCGGTCGGCAGGATCTTCAACAACCGCTCGATCTCGCGCATCGTGTCGCGTGCGAGCTTTTCGGAATTGGTCAAGAGCACCGCCGGTGAATTCACACCGTGCTCGGCCTGGCCGAGCAGGTCAGTGGCGCACAACTCGCCGTCGGCCGTGTCGTCGGCGATCACCAGTGTCTCGGTCGGTCCGGCGAAGAGATCGATGCCGACCTGGCCAAACAGCAGTCGCTTGGCCTCCGCGACATAGGCGTTGCCGGGGCCGGCCAGCATATCGACGGATTTAATCGTCTCTGTGCCGTACGCCATCGCCGCGATCGCCTGGACCCCGCCCATGCAGTAGATCTCATCGGCGCCGGCAAGATGCTGGGCGGCGACGATCATCGGCGCCGGTCGGCCATTGAAAGGCGGCGCACAGGTGATGACGCGGTCGCAACCGGCGACCTTCGCCGTCAATACCGACATGTGTGCGGAGGCCAGTAGCGGGTATTGCCCACCAGGCACGTAGCAGCCGACATTTTCGATCGGGATGTGTCGATGCCCGAGGATCACGCCGGGCAGCGTCTCTACCTCGATGTCGAGCAGGGAATCGCGTTGCGCCTGCGCGAAGTTGCGCACCTGGTCCTGCGCGAAGCCGATGTCGTCACGCTCCCGAGTCGTAAGGCTGTCGACACAGGCTCGGATCTCGGCATCGGTGAGTTGGTAGGACGGCCGGTCAAGCCTGTCGAATTTCTTCGACAGTTCCCGAACCGCCGCATCGCCGCGTACCGCGACATCCGCCAGTAGCGCCTCCACGGTCGCGGTCAGCTTCGCGTCCTGCGCAAATCCCGTAGCAGCCTTGGACGATTTCAGCCGTCTGATCATGTCTGGACCTTTGGCGAGGCGTTTCATTGCCCCTCATTCGAGGGTGAGGCCGGAGCGGCGCGTTTCGGAAGGCAACAGCTTTTGCGAAATCACATATGCTGTTCGAGTTCGCGGCCGGCGGCGTATTCCGCCTGCTCCTTCTCGTAGTAGGCGGGCGACGGGAAATCCCACCAGCCGGTGACGAACGGCCCGGCCGCATCGCGTGAGGTGGTCACCTCGACCAGCGCCGGCGCGTTGGAATCGAGCGCCGCCTTCAGCGTCTTCTCGAGGTCGGCCGAGTCCTCGACCTTCCAGGCTTCCATGCCGAAGTTCTTGGCCACTTCGGCAATGTTGGCGGTGTATGGCTCGCCGTTGCCCTTGTGGTGATTGAACTCGCTGCCGACATGGCGGCCCATGAACTTGCGCTGGCCGCCGCGGATCGACATATAGCCGCGGTTGTTCTGGACCAGGAACACGGCAGGGATGTCGTTCATGACAGCCGTGCCCATTTCCGGCAGTGACATCATGAAATCGCCGTCGCCGACCACTGCAACTACTTGGCGGTCAGGCTGGGCGAGCTTTGCGCCGAGTGCCGCCGGCACTGCCCATCCCATCGGCGAGAACGAACCCGAGGTCAGGTGCGTTCGCGGTTCATAGACCGGAAAGGTCTGCTTGACGGCCCCCTGCGTGTTGCCCGACCCGGCCAAGATGATGCCCGAGCGGTCCATCACCTTGCGCAGCGCGCCGAGCGGCCGCTGCGACGTGAACGGGCTTTCATCCGAGTCGCGGCGCGGCGCCAGCATCTCTTCCCATTCGGCCTTGGCCTTGCGGATATCGGCATGGAAGCAGTCCCGCCGGCCGAGCGCGCGGCTCGACTGCTGGTCCGAGATCAGCGCCAGCATCGCCTCGAGCGTGGCTCGGGCATCGGCGACGATGCCGACTTCGGTCGGATAATTCTTGCCGATCTCATGATGATCGAGATCGATATGGATGAGCTTGCCCGGAGGGATGGAGAAGGACGCGCCCTTGCGGTAGCTCGACGCCGACCAGTCGGTGAAGCGGCAGCCGACCGACATGACGACATCGGCGCTGGCAGTGATCTGATTGCCGCAGGCTGTGCCGGTCTGACCGACGGCGCCGATCGACAGCGGGTGATCCTCGGGGAAGGCGCCCTTGCCATTCCAGGTCGAGGAGACGGCCGCCCCGACCTTCTCGGCCAGCGCAAGCAGCGCCTCCGAGGCATTGGAGCTGATTGCGCCACCGCCCGCGATAATGACCGGCCGCTCTGCCGACAGCAGCAACGCTGCCGCCCTCTCGACAGCAACGGGATCGGGATAGGACACGCCGATCGCCATGCGCGAAGCGAGCGGATGGATGGTGACGTCGGCCGCTTCGGTCTGAAGGTCCATCGGCACTTCCACATGCACCGGCCCGGGACGGCCCGACAGCATTGTGTTGAAAGCACGGTGCATGATGAACGGCAGTTCGTCGACGCGGCCCGCCTTGTACACGCGCTTCGTCACCTGCTCCGTGATGCGCGGGAATGCGTTCTCCTGCTGGCGCTCCAGCTCCTGCATGACGCCATGGCCCTTCATGTGCGTCGCCGGACCGCCGGAAACATAGAAGGCCGGAATGGAATCGGTGTAGCAGGTCGCTAAGCCGATGATGGTGTTGGTCGCGCCCGGCCCGATCGAAGTCGAGCACGCCATCGGCTTGCCCGAAGCGCGGAAATAGCCGTCGGCCATGTGCACGGCGCTCTGCTCGTGCATGACCTGGATGAACGGAATCTGTGAGCCTGACTCCAGAAACGCGTCGAACAACGACCAGATGCCGTGGCCGGGAACGCCGGCGACATATTCGACGCCGTACTCCTTCAGCGCTCGTGCTACGATTTGTCCGCCCGTCAAATTCATCGGTTCCACCTCGTTTTTCGCGTGGCCGGCGGGTCGATGGCTCGGCACCCGGCAGCAGGATCGAGGCAGAGTTTCAGGAAATTGTCATTGACGCACAATTTCGCAGACACTTGAATATTGACGCGACATGACGCAACATATGCGACATGTGACTTAAAGTGGGCGAGGTCGATGGAACACGCCGAAAACCAGGTGGCCCACTTCTCGGCCAACCTGCGCCTGCTCTGCGAGCGTCACGGCTCGATCTCCGCCGTCTGCCGGAAGATCAATCTGAATCGTCAGCAATTCAACAAATATCTTTCCGGGCTGCACATGCCCTCGCCACAGAACCTGCGGCTGATCGCCAATTACTTCGGCCTGAGCGTGCCGATCCTGTTTTCGCAGCCGGACGAGTTCCGCACTCTCGTGGAGGGAAATTTTTTCCACGCGATGGAAAATGTGCGCCGTTCGCCCGAGCTCAACAAGTTCGTCGAGGCGATGATCGTCGAATCGAGCGGCGACCAGAAAGAGGTGCTTGGCGTCTGGGACCGCTACCAGTACTCGTCGATCTACAAGGGGTTCGTCCTGCGCTCGGCGTTCTGCATCTACAAGAACAACCAGTTCCTGCAGCACTACTATATCGAGCGGTTCCCGAGCTACGACGATCCGACGAAGACGGAATATGTTTTCAAATATTACGGCTTTGTCTTTCCAGTGGCCGGCCGACTTTTCACCGCCGACTTCGAAGGCATTCAGCGTAACGAGCTCACCTTCGGCGTCTATGCGCCGGTCAAGCGCAGCTCATCGAAATTCATGTTCGGCATTGCCACAGGCATCGCGGCCACCATGTTCCGCCAGCCTTATTCGACCAAGGTGGCGCTGCACTACCGGGGACCTGGGTTGCTCAAGCGCGAGCACCTCGACGCACTGACCGTGCTCGACCGTGGCGACCCCTCAATCCCGCGCGAGGCCTTGCAATTCCTTGGCGATGGCTCCGAAATGATCCAGCTCGGCTGACGCAATCCGACGCGGCCGAAGCGTCAAACACGCTCGCCAATGCGTTCGCCACGAAATTGCGGGAGCGTGAGCAGCCGTGTCAATTGGCGCGGTCCGGCTGAGCGCCGAACGTCCGGTCAGAAGGAGCGCGATTTTGGTAGCCACCGTCAACTCGACCATGATGCCGTTTTCCAACGTGGCGCACCTGCCATTCGAGGAAAAGCTGCGCGCCACGCGGTTGGCCGGATTCGGCGAACTTTCGCTGATGCCCCTGGAGGTCGAGCGCCTGCTGGAAGGTGGCATGAGTTTTGCCGAGATGAGGTCCCGCGCGACCGACCAGGGCGTCTCGATCACCCGGCTCGATCCGCTCAACACCTGGCCGCGCATCTGGCGTCCCGACAACATGGACGAAGCCTATATCCGCTCTGTCGACACGACGCCGGATGCGTTCTTTCGGCTGATCGATGGGCTGGGTTGCACCCATATGAGCCTGAATGCCACGTTCCCGTTGAATGCGATGTCGATCAACGAGATCACCCATCACTACGCCGCCATCTGCCGTCGCGCTGCAACGTACAGGGTAACCTGCGACCTCGAATTCATACCACTGTGGGGTGTTCCGGCGCTTGAGATGGCCTGGCAAATCGTCAGCGCAGCGGACCAGCCGAATTCCGGTCTGGTCTTCGATGTCTGGCATTTCGTTCGGAGCCGCTCGAAGCTCGACACCCTTCGCCAGATTCCCGGCGGCATGATCCATTGCCTGCAGCTGAACGACGGACCATTCGACCTTCCGGCCGGCATCTCGATCAAGGATGACTGCTACAACAGGCTCTTTCCGGGGGACGGCGACTTTCCCAACGTGGAGATCATCCGGATCCTGGCCGAGGGCGGCGGCCTCAACCAGGTCGGGCCGGAGGTCTTTTCCCCGATGCTTGCGACCATGTCGACCGAAGTGGTCGCGGCCAAATCCGCGGCCTCGATCGCTGCCGCTTTCGATGCGGCCGGCCTGAACGCCTGACGGCTTCCTCTCCCAAGAGCTGACGCCTCGATTGGAAGCGATACTTCGCGCATCGTGCGCAACATCGCTTCACGAAACCCTGTCGTGCGAAATTGTTAACCGGCACGAAACTGGGGACTATCACCTGGCAAGAGCAGGCGACGGATCGATCTGACGACCTGCCGACGGGAACCACGAAGGCGTCGTTGATCGGCGCGGACAGTGTCGGACGGAGCCGGCTCGGATGGGCGGGCGATGGACGAAGCCTTGGGAGTGCTGCGAATGAGCCTTTCACGCACGAGGACGGGAGCATTGCTGGCCACGCCGGCGATACTCTACATGATCGTCTTCTTCATCGTGCCAAGCCTGATCCTGTTCGCCTACAGTTTCTGGTCGTCTGCGTCCTATCGGATCGTGCCAGACTTCCAATTCGAAAACTATCTCGGCTCGCTGGCCTCGCCGGTCTTCTGGAAGGTCACCTTCAACGCCGTCCGCATCGGCCTCTTCACCGCCACGGTCACGCTGATCCTGTCGATCCCGGTCGGCTACTACCTGGTCTATGTCAGCCGTTCGCAGACCATCCTCTATCTCATCCTTATTACGTGGTTCTCGAGCTATCTGGTGCGCATTTACGCCTGGCGCACGCTGCTCGGCACGAGTGGCGTGCTCAACACTGTGCTCCTGCAGCTCGGTGTTATCGATCACCCGGTCTCGGCTTTCCTGTTCAGCCCCTTCGCGGTGACGATCACGCTGGTCCATATCTACCTGCCGTTCTGCATCCTGCTGGTCGTATCCTCGCTGAGCGAGATCAAGCGCGACCTGGTCGATGCCGCGCGTGACCTGGGCACGTCGACGATCGGCGCATTCTTCAAGGTCATCGCGCCCAACGCGGCCAACGGCCTGGTCGGTGCCTTCATGCTGACCTTCATCCTTGTTGCGGGCGACTATGTGACACCGCAGATGCTGGGCGGCTCGTCGGGACAGACCACTGGCCTCCTGATCGCTGACCAGTTCCGCAAGACTGGCAACTGGCCGCTCGGCGCGGCGCAGGCTTTCCTGATGTTCGGTGTCTCGATCATCCTCTACGTCGTCATCTCGGTGCTTGGCCGCGCGACCGGCCTGATCGTCAAGCGTCGAGCAAAAACCGAGCGGGAGATCTGACTGTGCTGCTGCGGATCATCGTCTGGGCCATCCTGGCCTTCCTGCTCGCCCCGCTCTTGATCATCGTACTGTTCTCGTTCCACGCTTCACCAGCCCTGTCCTTCCCCTTCGCGGGATTTTCGCTGCGTTGGTACGAGGAGCTGTTCGGCAATGCGCAACTGGGCTCTGCGGTCATCAAGAGCCTGACGATCGCTCTACTCACCGCGCTGGTGACCCTGCTGCTTGGCGCCACGGCGTCGCTGGCCTGGCTGCGCTTCGGCCGCGCCGGCCGCGGCATGATCGAGGCGCTGACGGTCACGCCGATCGCCCTGCCCGGCCTGTTCGTTGGCGTTTCGCTGCTCGTACTCTTCGCGCAGTCGGGCACCCAGCTCTCGACCGCCACGATCGTGATCGCTCATGTCGTCATCGCGATCCCGATCCTGATCGTAGCGATGAAGGCGCGACTGGCGCTGTTTGACCCCTCGCTGGAGGAGGCCGCGCGTGATCTTGGCGCCTCGCAGATACAGACCTTTGCCCGCGTTACCCTGCCGTTGATCGCGCCGACCCTGATAGCATCCTCGATCCTGGCCTTCGCCGTGTCTTTCGATGAGTTCGTGGTCACCTCCTTCGTCGCCGGCACGGAAACGACCCTGCCCATGTACATCTGGTCGATGATGCGCCGCACGGTGACGCCGCTGGTCAATGCTATTTCGACACTCGCCCTCTTCTTCTCGATCGCAATCCTGGTTGCTTCCTGGCTGATCGGTCAGGCCCGTCGGCGCTCTGCGATTGCCGGCCGCCTCGAACAGTTGGAACCTTTGCCATGACCAATCCCAAGACGATCATCAATATCCGCGATGGCAAGAAAGTCTTCGGCAGTTTTACCGCGTTGACTGACATCAATCTCTCGATCCGCCAGGGTGAGATCCTGACGCTGCTCGGGCCTTCCGGCTGCGGCAAGACCACGTTGATGCGCTTGATCGCCGGCTTCGAGACGCTGACCTCGGGCGCCATCAGCATCGATGGAAGCGACTGCGCCGGCACGCCGCCGGAACACCGTCCGGTGAACATGGTTTTCCAGCGCTATGCGCTCTTTCCTCATCTCGATGTCTTCGAAAACGTGGCCTTCGGCCTGAAGGTCAAGGGCATGCCCAGGGCCGAGGTCAAGGAGCGGGTGAACCGCATGCTGCACATCGTGCAGCTGGACAATTTCGCCAACCGCTACATCGACGAGATCAGCGGCGGCCAGAGCCAGCGCGTGGCGCTGGCGCGTGCCCTGGTCAACGGCCCCAAGGTGCTCCTGCTGGACGAACCGCTGGCCGCGCTCGACCTGAAGATCCGCCAGCACATGCTGGCCGAGATGAAGCGCATTCACACCGAGACAGGAGCCACTTTCGTCTATGTCACACATGACCAGGACGAGGCGATGATCCTGTCGGACCGCGTCGTCCTGATGGAAAAGGGCCGCATCGTGCAGATCGACCGGCCCGAGGACATGTATGCCAGGCCGAAATCGCTGTTTGCCGCGAAATTCCTTGGGGAAACCAACCTGTTCGATGCGACTGTCAGCGCAGTCAACGGCATCGGCACCACCGCGGTCACGCCGGCCGGCATCCCCTTCCTCGGCGCCGAGACCGCGGATCGCCACGTATCGGAACGCATTACTGTTTCCATCCGCCCGGAATCCTTGAGTTTCCATGGTGGCGAAACGGCAGCCCAATCGGCCGAAGGTACTGTTGAGGATGTCGTCTTCATCGGCAGCCGCTCGTTCTACACTGTGCGTCTCGACGACCAGTCCCCGGTCCGCATCCAGGTGCAGCGTAACGGTCGCCTCGCTTTGCCGTCGATTGGCGACCGTACCCGCGTCTACTGGGACTCGGCCAACGTCGTCATGCTCCCGCATACCTGATGCGGCGCCAGACTTGTGCATCTCCGGCGATGGCTTTCGCACACTGACGCACACAGCGCGCCATGAAGCGCCGGCATTCGGCACCATGCGAAATTGTTTCTCGCCAGCGCAGCCAACACAATCAAGCTCTTAACGGATCTCAAAAGGGGAATTCGACAATGAGAAAAATCTGGTCCACCGACGAAATCATGCAATTCGCAACAAGCCGCCGGTCATTTCTTGGCGGCGCAACGGCGCTTGCCGGCGGCGCGATGCTCGCGCCGTTCATTCCCAATCTGGCGCATGCGGGTTCGGGCGATCTCCAGATCATGGCCTGGGAAGGCTGGGAACTGACCGACGAGCTTGCCGACTGGATTTCCAAGAACAACCTCAACGTCGAGGTCTCGGCGATGGGCAACCAGGACGACGTCACCACGAAGTTCAGCGTGCCGAACCCGCCGCCTTTCGACGCTGCCGAATACAACCAGGGCTATGCCGACCTTTATCTCGATGTGCTGAAGATCACCAAGCCGCTCGACAAGTCCAAGCTGCCGAACTACAGCGCCGACAACCTTTTCGACGTCTTCTACGACAAACCGACCTGGTTCCGGAACGGCGAACTGCACGGCGTACCCTACGCCTGGGGCCTGAACACCATCGTCTACAATCCGAAGATGATGGAAAAACCAACCTCCTATGAGGATCTCCTGAAGCCGGAACTGAAGGGGAAGATCGTGCTGGTCGACGACACGCTGGTTACCTGGCCGGTTGCGGCGGTGCTGGCGGGCTTCAAGACCTTTCCGAACCTCACCAAGGACGAGATGGCCAAGACCTTCGAGCACCTGAAACTCTATCGCGATCAGGCCCGCACCATCAGCCTGACCTATGGCGACGTCGTGTCGCTGATGGTATCCGGCGAGGTCGCTGCCTGCTTCGCCGGCTGGACCGGCATCCCGACCGAGACCGCAAAGCAGAATGTCGAGACGATCTATACCATCCCCAAGGAAGGCGCCGCGACCTGGTGCGACGCCTGGTTCATGCCGCCTGGCGCCGACAACGAGGAAGCTGCCTACGAGTTCTTCAACCAGGCGATTTCACCGGAGGTGCAGGCCAAGGTCGTCACCCGAAATGCGGCCGGTGTCGTCTCGTCGAAAGCGGTCGACCTGCTGCCGCCCGAGACCAAGGCGCTGTTCGACTATTCCGACGTCGAAGGCATCTTCAAGGCCGCGCCGCTTCTCGGCATTCCGCCGCTCGAGTCAAACCAGTATGCGACGTATGCCGACTGGGTCGCCGCCTGGAACGAATTCAAAGCAGGCTGACCACACCCAACCAGAGCGAGGCGCATCCTCCCAGCGCTCCCTGCGAGGCGGCGGCCGTGCATGCGGCTGCCGCCCCACCGTACAGCTCGTGCAACAGAGGCAGCACCAATGCCAGACTACATCGTCATTGGCGGCGGCTCCGCCGGCTGCGTAGCCGCTTCGCGGCTGTCGGAGGATGCTGGCAGTTCCGTGCTCCTGCTGGAGGAAGGGCCTGAAGATCGGGCCATCGAAATCCATCTGCCGGTGATGGTCTACAAGACCGCGACTGGCAACCTCTTGCAGCGGTTTGAACAGGAGCCGACCGCCGAGAATCCAAGGGCCACGCCGCCGACCATGGTGCAGGCGCGCGTGCTGGGCGGCGGCAGTTCCGTCAATGCGATGCTCTACATACGTGGCATTCCGTCGGACTATGACGGCTGGGCCGAACAGGGTGCCGAGGGCTGGACTTACAAGGACGTGCTGCCCTTTTTTCTGCGCGCCGAGGACAACGACACGCTGGCGGGCGACGCGCATGCATCGGGCGGACCGCTGAAGGTTTCCAATCCGCAGTATGTCAGCCCGTTGACGCGGACCTGGCTCAAGGCCTGCCAGCAGGCGGGGATCCCCTATGTCGCCGATTTCAACGCCGGTGAGCAGGCCGGTTCGGGTCTCTACCAGATCACGGCGCGCAACGGCCGCCGCGCCAGCGCCTCGGTCTGCTATCTGAAGCCGGCGCGCAGTCGGCCGAACCTCAAGGTGCAGACTGGCGCCCGGGCTACGCGTATCCTGGTCGAGAGCAATCGCACCGTCGGGGTTGAATACGTCCAGGGTGGACGCACGCGCGTCGCGCGTGCCGAGCGTGAAGTGATACTGTCGGCAGGCGCGATCAACTCGCCCCGTCTGCTGCTGATTTCCGGCATCGGCCCGGCCGAGCATCTGAAGAAGACCGGCATACCCGTCCTACACGATCTTCCCGGTGTCGGACGCGGTCTGCAGGACCATGTGGATTGCTACCTGATCTATGAACTGAACGGTCCCCACGGCTACGACAAATACAAGAAGCTGCATTGGAAGGCCTGGGCGGGCCTTCAGTATGCGCTGTTCCGGCAGGGACCTGTCTGCTCCAACATCATCGAGGGCGGCGCCTTCTGGTGGGGCAATGCCGACGATCCGCACCCCGACCTGCAGTATGCTTTCCTTGCCGGTTCGGGCGTCGAGGACGGCGTGGCGACGGTCGAAAGCGGCCATGGCTGCACGCTCAATGTGTGTCAGACACGGCCGCGGTCGCGTGGGTTCGTCGAGTTGCGTTCGCCAGATCCGTTCGCACCGCCAAGAATCGTGCCGAACTACCTGTCTGACCCGTACGACCTCGACACGATGGCCGAGGGGGTGCGGCTCGGGCAAGAGATCATGGGACAGCCAGCCCTGAAGCCGATCGTCAAGCGCGAGCAATATCCCGGACGGCTGATGCGCACCAAGGATGACTATCGCGGCTATGTGAAGGAGATGGCGCAGGGCGCGCTGCACCCGACCGGCACCTGCCGGATCGGGAGGGATCGCATGGCCGTGGTCGACAGCGAGTTGCGGCTGCACGGCCTCGACGGGCTGCGCGTCGCGGACGCCTCGGTCATGCCGAGTGTGCCTTCAGGCAATACCAACGCTCCATCGATCATGGTCGGTGAGCGCGTCGCCGACTTCATACGTCGCCGCCGCAACGCGCATTGAACCGAGATTATTTCCTTATGCAGGAGGCAAAGAATGAGCGACAGAAAAGGAATTCCGGGGTTGACCGCCATGGACCATATCGGCCTTGTGGTGCCCGACATGAAGGAGGCGATCGCCTTCTTCAGAGATGTCATCGGCTGCGAGTTCATCTATTCCGGCGGCTCGATGAAGGACGACAAGGGCACCTTCATGCAGGACAAGATGAACATCCACCCGCGCGCCGACATGAAGGAAGTCGTCTTCATGCGTTGCGGGAACGGCAGCAACATCGAGCTGTTCGACTTCGAGGCGCCCGACCAGAAGCGGGTCTACCCGAGGAACAGCGACATCGGCGGCTACCACCTTTGCTTCTATGTCGAGGATATCGAGGCGGCCGCCGACTACCTGACAGGTAAGGGCGTCAAGGTCTTCGACCGGCCTGAACTTGAAAAGCAAGGACCGGGAGCGGGCGAATCCTGGGTTTATTTCGAGGCACCGTGGGGGTTGCAGATGGAGCTGATCAGCTATCCCGACGGCAAGGCCTACGAGACAGATGCGCCAAAGCTTCTCTGGAAGCCGGCTCGCCAGCGGACGCTCGCAGCTGGGGCACTAACTGTTCGCGGGACAACCGCGAACGGTGGAGTTCGTTGCACCGATCCTAGATCCAACCGCCGTCCACGATAAATTCCTGCGATGTACACAACGCGCTGTCATCAGCAGCCAGAAACAATGCCATCGCCGCGATATCGTCGGGCTGGATGCGCGTGGGAATGCCTGCAGAGCATCAATGCGGGCTTCGCCTTCAGGAGTGAGGTGTTCGCGCCTCTGTCTTTCCGTCATCACCCATCCCGGAACAAGCGTGTTGACCCGGATATTGAAAGGACCGAGGTCTCGGGCCAGGCCCTTTGTCAGACCGTGCGCGCCAGCCTTGGCTGTCATGCTGGTAAGTTCGACCCAATACGCGTGCTTACCGAGCCAAAGTTGATGATCGACCCGCCTCCAAGACGCTTCATCGAACGCTCGAAGCCGTTGCAAGACGGTGTTTCCCAAGGGAAAATACGATATCTTCACTCAGTCCCATATCGAGACTGGAATACCGCGACCCAGGAGGGCGCATGAGTCAGAGTCAGGAAACGTTGGACAAACTCCAACGGGACACGTTCGAATATTTCCTGAAAGAGAGCAATCGCGCCAATGGAATGGTCCCCGACAACACGCGCACAGGCTCGCACGCGAGCATTGCCGCGATAGGGTTTGCATTGACGGCCTACACCATCGGCGTCGAGCGCGGCTTTATCACACGCACCGAAGCGATCGAGCGCACACTCACGACACTTCGATTCTTTAGCGACAGTGAGCAGAGCGAGGAGGCGGATGCGACCGGTTACAAAGGCTTCTATTACCACTTTCTATACATGGACACCGGCCGTCGCGCCTGGGAGTCGGAGTTGTCGACGATTGATTCGACATTTCTGCTCGCTGGCATCTTGGCCGCCGCTGAGTACTTTGATGGAGACGCGCGCGACGAGCGCGAAATACGATCTCTGGCTGAAGAACTCTACGCCCGGGCCGATTGGCAGTGGGCGCTTAATGCCGGAGAAACCGTATCGATGGGTTGGAAGCCGGAGTGCGGGTTTCTGCCGGATCGGTGGGAGGGCTATAACGAAGCTCTGATCCTTTACGTGTTGGCACTGGCTTCGCCGGCCCATCCAATTCCAGCCGAGAGCTACAAGGCCCAAACCCGGACTTACTGCTGGAAGAATCTCTATGGCCTGGAGTTTCTCTACGCCGGCCCATTATTCATTCATCAGCTCTCTCACATGTGGATCGACTTTCGCGGCATTCAGGACGAATTCATGCGTGAGAAGGGGATTGATTATTTCGAAAACAGCCGCCGTGCAACTTACGCACAACAGCAATACGCGATCCGTAATCTATTGGACTACAAAGGATACAACGAGCATTGCTGGGGCATTACCGCGAGTGATGGTCCTGGGCCAACCTGTGTGAAGATCGACGGCGTTGAGCGTCACTTCTTCGACTACACGGCGCGCGGCATCCCATATGGTCCGGACGATGGCACCATTGCGCCCTGGGCCGCGATTGCATCGCTACCTTTCGCCCCTGAGATCGTCTTGCCAGCGCTGCGGCACTTTAATGAAGTATACCCGGAAGTGACCAGTGATTACGGCTTCAAGTGCAGCTTTAATCCAACCTTTGAATCAGGGCATCAAAGCAACCCGGGTTGGATCTCAAAAGGTTATTACGGACTCGATCAAGGACCAATCGTGTTGATGATCGAGAACCACCGCACGGGATTTCTTTGGGAGTTGATGAAGAAATGCCCGCTCATTGTCGAGGGTCTGCGCAAGGCGGAATTCACCGGGGGTTGGCTGCAATTGTCGTAGAGCGTCGGTCACATTCGCGTTGGCACATCAGACGGGGTTCTGCTACTCAATGCTCCCGGTCATCATCTAACGAGCGCGGCGCGCCGCACTCCAGCGCGTTGCGGCGTGAGTTTCCCAAGCTTTGTGTGCCCGGTCCGGTCCGCGTCAGAATCTATAGAGGAGCAACGACAGCAATTACGTCATTGCTTGCAAAACTGACATCCGATCCGCGTCAGCTTGCTGCCTCCGCGCGCAGGCGCCGGAACTCGAGCGTGGGCAAGCCGCCCCAGCCCCAATTGTCAGTATCGATCTCCTCGATGATGACAAAGGTCGATTCGAAAGGCTTGTTCAGTACGTCAGCGAGAAGCTGGCTGGCCCCGTGGATTAGCGCTGCCTTCTCCTCGGCGGTGACGGATGCCATTCCCGGTTTCGTGCCCTCGCGGGTCACCTGGATGGTAACAATCGGCATGGTGCCTCCTCGAAAAAATGGATCGCGCGTTGAAGAAGGATTCGCTCAATGGCCGGCGCTCTGCCCGCCATCGACATGCAGGATTTCCCCTGTCACGAAGGACGCCGACTCCAGGTAGAGAATCGACTCGACGATGTCGGCGATCTCACCCATGCGTCCAACTGGATGAAGCGCGCCAAGCGCCTCGTGCGTCTCGAGCGGATGCATCTGCGTCTTGATGACACCCGGCGAGACTGCGTTCACCCGAATGCCGCGGTTCGCATATTCGATGGCGAGCGATCTGGTAACGGCGCTCAAGCCGCCTTTCGTCAGTGCGGCGAGCGCCGCCGGCAAAGCCGCATTCGGATGGGCGACCAGGCTGGTCGTGACCTGCACGATATGGCCGCTGCCGCGTTTCTGCATCTCGGCGATGGCGAGCTGCGTGATTCGGAAAAATCCGGCGACGTTGACGCCCAGCACCGTGGCGAAATCATCGCCGGTGTAGCCGGTGAACGGCTTGGAGATAAAGATGCCGGCGTTGTTGACGAGCGTGTCGATCCGCCCGAAGCGATCCACTCCTGCGGAGATGACGCGCTCGGCCGTCTCGGGATCCGCGATATCGCCGGCTATGGCCAAAATGTCGTCATCATCAGACCGGTCAATCGAACGCGCCGTTGCGATGACCCGGTATCCCAGCCCCCGATATCCTTCGACGAGAGCCGCACCGATACCGCGCGACGCACCGGTGATGACTGCGACTTTTTGTTCGTTGCCCAAAGTAATTCTCCTTCCGGCTGCTCTGTATCCATTCACTTTGAATGTAATAGGAGAGATGAACGAAAGGCGGCGCGAAATCGATTGTACGATGGTGTTGTCGATACCTTTGGATTGGTGAGGGCAACGAGTTGTTCACGGGCGTGACACACGAACGCGCTTCGAGTGGGAGTAATCGAGTCAGGGGCCATCCGTTGTGGCTGGGCTGTGATAATAAGCCAGACGCCCGCGGCGTCTGCCGCTATTGCGTAAGGTTGAGCCTTGCGGCCATATTCACCAGATCTGGAAGAGAGCGGGCTTTCATCTTTCGCATGACCTGGCCCCTGTGAGCCTTCACTGTGATCTCGCTTATGCCGAGTTCAAAACCCACTTGCTTGTTCAGCAGGCCGGAGACGACCAGAGCCATGACCTCCTGCTCGCGGCAACTGAGCGATGCATGGCGATCTTGCAGAGCACGCACCTCCGAATTAAACTCAAGCGCGGTTCTGCTGCGCTCCAGCGCCTCCTTGACGGCGCTCAGCAGCGTGTCGGCGTGGAATGGCTTCATCAGGAACTCAACAGCGCCTGCTTTCATCGCCTTGACAGTCATAGCCACATCGCCGAACCCCGTGACGAAGACGATCGGCGTATCCGTCCACTCGGCAGAGACGAGCTTTTGCAGATCAAGCCCGCTGATATCCGGAAGATTGATATCCAGGATCAAGCAATTCGGAACATTAGGTCGCGGGTGAGAGAAGAATGCCAGAGCGGACTCGAAAGCTTTCGGGCACCAGCCCGCTGAAAGGATGAGCGATTCCAGCGACAAGCGGACCGATACGTCGTCGTCGACCACAAAAACGACCGGTTGATCTTGCGGCGACATAGATGACCCCGCGTCAGCAGTTTGCGCCAACTCCATGCCTTGCAAGAAGTCGTTGACAGCTTCCCGCTTGGGCCAGCGGGTCGCCGCCAGGCGCCGACGCAAATTTACAAGCGTCTCTTCTGAAAGGTTGATGCGTGAGAGAGGAATCGCGTCACCTCCCTGAGCCGCGCCTACCCGCGCGTGTGCGGTGCGTTCGGCTGGTTTGGCAGCAAGGCCGAAAGTGCTGGCGGCTTCCCTTATCGCGAGGACGTTTCGCCGCTTGGCTTCGAAAAGGTTATCCATTGCGTGGCTCCTGAGTTCGGCGTTCGGTAGCCCGGCGGGGGAGCAAAAGGTGTCCATGTTGCAGCACTGCAGGTCGCGGAGCTGCGGGCAACGCTTAGTTGCAGTCCGCCCTAGTGACTCATTTCGACCCTCGTCAAGTAATGTGCTGCAATCCTAAGATTCTGTGCTGGATTTGCTATCCAACGATCGGAAGGCGTGCTCATATCAAAGTATGAGTTGGATAGCGCAGATCGCCGCTTTCTGTCGCGCTATGACGACGCAAAGTCTCGGAGCGATAGCTTCGATGAGAACCATGAGTGTTATTGAGGTTTACGGGGCAGCGCTTGGCCTGAGGCAACTCAGGAATAAATCCCGCGTAGGTAGCGCAGATCGTTGTTGGCACGGTCGGAAGCCCGGTGCAAGCGGGTGCCCAGCTGCGCGATCGAATAGGCTGCGTCACACTTTCGTTGATGCACGCCCAGAGTTCTGACATGCTAACCCAGCGATGCCGCTCCCCTCGGACCAAAAATCCATTGTTCACGTGGTCGACGATGACGCGTCGATGCGAGAAGCGTTGCATGGCCTGTTCCTTTCGATAGGGCTCGAAACGCGGACATATGCATCCGCACAGGATTTCCTCGCCACGGCCGTTCCAGATTCCCCGGGCTGCCTTATTATTGATGTCAGGTTGCCTGACATGAACGGGCTGGATTTTCAGGCGCAGCTATCACAGACGGGTGTTCAGTTGCCGGTCGTGATGATGACCGGATATGGCGACATTCCCATGTCAGTTCGCGCCATGAAGCGCGGTGCAGTAGACTTTCTCCCAAAGCCTTTCAAAGATCAGGACATGCTCGATGCCGTGTTGGCGGCCATAGAACGCGACCGGCAGCGGCGCGCCCTAGACGGCGATGTTTCAAAAGTGCGGGAGCGGTTTGGAACACTATCGCCACGGGAGCAGCAGGTAATGCTACTGGTCACGGAGGGAAAGATGAACAAGCAGGTGGCCGGCGACCTCGGAATCAGCGAGATCACCGCCAAAATTCATCGCGGCGCGGTCATGCGCAAGATGGGTGTGAGGACCTTGGCGGACCTGATCCGGATGGCCGACGTAATCAACCCCAGGCGGCGGCCGCAAGCGCCGGGGTAACACTCCCGTATAGGTTCCTTACAACGGCATACATGCCAGAATTGCGATCCTACTATTCGCCTGGTGCAAATCCGGGGAAAGGACGATGTGTCAAGAGAGCTCCTAATTGCGGTTGTCGATGATGACGAATCATTCCGCATGGCTCTCGTCGACAGCCTTCGTTCGCTGGGCTATGGGGCACGCGGATTTGCATCCGCGGAGGACTTCAACGCCTGGGAAGCGGACGCGTCATGCAACTGTGTCATCACTGACATTCACATGCCGGGCATGAGCGGGCTTGATCTTGCCCGGCAACTCACAACGCGTCGTCGCGGGGTGCCTGTAGTGATGGTCACCGCACGTTCAGACTTGGGCCTCGACGCTCGTGCGGCCGCAACTGGCGCAATCTGCCTGCTTCGAAAACCGTTCAAAACGGACGCGGTGATCGACTGTCTCAAAAAGGCCCTAAAGGCCTGATGGTCCGCCGGGACTTGAGAAGAAGGGCCGGCAAGCCACGCAATATTTTGGCACGGTCCCAGATCGGCTTGTCACCGCTCGATCCCTGGCGCATTCTCACGAAGGCTACTAGGACATCCGGAACGGACCCTCAATCCAATGACGGAAAGCAGGGACTCAGCGTTGGCGCCGGCCTCGCGCATCACCCAGCCGCTGGTCCTGGCGAACATCCCCCCAAGTCCCGGTCAAGGCCGAATTGCGCGCGCTTTTCTGCTGGCCCTGCTCGTCATACTTCTCGGCACATGGCCCTTTGCGGCCATCCGCCTGCCCGAAGTCGACGCGTTCGTACCAACTCTTGCCGCCGCCCTGTTTGTCAGCGACTGCGTGACCGCCGCGCTTCTGTTTGCCCAATTCTCCATTTTGCGTCAATGGGCACTCCTGGTGATTGCGAGCGGCTATCTGTTCAGTGCCTTGATCGTGATTGCACATGCGCTGACGTTCCCGGGAGCGTTCACGCCGACCGGCGTCCTGGGCTCGGGATTGCAATCCGCCGTCTGGCTCTACTGGTTTTGGCACGCAGGGCTGCCCATCTCGATCATCGGCTATGCGCTGCTCAAAGATACGGATCGAGTGGCCGACGCCCAGGTCACGCGACGTGCCATCAGTTTGAGCGTCGTGGGCGTTTTTGCCCTCGTCATCGGATTGTTCTTGTTCGTTACGCACTTTGAACACTTGCTGCCGATACTTTTTGTAGACGTTCGTCCGCTCAGTCTCTTTCGTCGCACCATCGGCGGGATGGTGGTCCTGGCGCTGGGCGGAATTGCTCTTTGGTTGCTGTGGCCGCGACAGCGTTCCTTACTCGACCAGTGGCTTATCGTCGCTTTGTGCGCGCTCTTGCTTGAAGTGGCCTTGGCTTCCGTGTTGAGTGCCGGCCGCTACAATCTTGCTTGGTATGCCGGCCGCTTTTATCAACTCGTGACAGCCACAGTTGTGATGGTGGTGTTGCTTGCAGAGATGACACGGCTGTATGCGAGCCTCGCTCGTTCGAACGCTATGCTGCAACATGAGCGCAAGAGGCTGCAGCGGGCCATCGATGCGCAGCACCGCGAGCGCGATGCCCGATTGATGACCGGCGATGCCGTTGCCGCCACGATTGCACACGAGGTCAAGCAGCCCCTTGCTGCTATGATAACGAGATCCGAAACCGGTTTACGATGGCTCGATCGCGCGGTTCCCGAACTACACATGGCGAGAACGGAGTTCATGAAGATCGCCGCTGATGGGCACCGCGCCGCCGCGGTTATCGAGAGCATCCGGGCAAACTTCCGGAAGGATGAACGCGTCAGAGCTTCGTTTGACGTCGACAACCTAATTGAAGAAGCCATCTCATTGTTCGAGGACGATCTGAAAAGTCACCGAATATTGGTCAAGGTTGAGCGAAGCGCGCGGCCGCAGCGGGTGATCGGGGATCGAATTCAGTTGCAGCAGGTGCTCCTCAATCTGATCACGAATGCGATTGAGGCCATGATCACAGTGGATGGTCCGCGCGAGCTCGCCGTCAGTTCCAGTCTTAGCGACGATGGCGATGTACTGATTTCGGTAGCTGACACAGGCATGGGCATCGCCGCACAGGACCTGCAGAGGGTTTTCGATCCGCTCTTCACCACCAAATCTCGCGGGATGGGAATGGGCCTATCGATCTGCCGTTCGATTGTCCAAGCGCACGACGGTATGCTCTGGGTTTCGCCCAACGCACCAAGGGGCTCAATTTTTCAATTTGTTTTAGGTGCCAAGACCGCATGATCCGTCGGCACGGTGTGAGGCCTCGAGACCAAGCGCCATTTGATGATCATTCCGGAGTCGTCGCGCATCGGACTGCATTGGAGGCGGAACCAACGGTACTGCCCGTCTAAGCGTCGTACGTGCTTCCATTTCGCCGGGCTCGCCGGACGCAGGATTAATCGCCAGCGTTTTGAGGATTGAGTGCGGCCTCCACCCACCCGTCAAGCTTCGTCGAGCCGCACACCGGTGTATCGGGCCGCCAGACTCGAATGACAAATTCGATCTGCTCGTCAGGCACCCCAATCCACGCTATGGCCGGCAACGCATCCAAAACGCCGACCGAAACCGATCTCCGTTGCCGTGCTTTCGCGTGTGTCAGCGTGGAGGCGATCCTGCGACAACGATGCGACCGTCCATTGTGTCTTGGTGTCGGCTTTCAGACGTGCACTGTTCTCGGGCCGCCACCAATACAAAGGTATCGCCGACACCATCGTGCAATAGATTTGCGTCCGCTGTTCGTCGATCTGTGTGTCGCATCCCCGAGTGGAAAGAAACACACAGGAGGACGTTATGTCAGCACTTTCGATCTTGCCCACACGGCGCGAACTACTTGCCGCCACAGCCGCTGTCGGCGCCCTCACCCTGCTCCCCGGAGGGCTACGCGCGGCGGGAGCCAGCGATTCAATCCGCCCCTTCACTGTCGACATCCCGCAGGAGGAGATCACCGAGCTTCGCCAGCGGATTGCCGCGACACAGTGGCCCGATCGCGAAACGGTTGCCGATTCATCGCAGGGCGTCCAGCTCGCGACCATTCAGAAGCTCGCGCAATATTGGGGGACGGATTACGACTGGCGCAAAGGGGAGGCCAAGCTCAATGCCTACCCGCAATTCATCACCGAGATCGACGGGCTGGACATCCATTTCATTCACGTCCGTTCGAAGCATGAAAATGCATTGCCGCTGATCGTTACGCACGGATGGCCCGGCTCGGTTTTCGAGCAGCTGAAGATAATTGATCCGCTGACCAATCCCACGGCGCATGGCGCTAACGCATCCGACGCGTTCGATGTGGTGATCCCGTCGATGCCCGGCTACGGGTTTTCAGGCAAGCCGACCACGACCGGCTGGGGCCCCGAGCGCATGGGCCGAGCCTGGGCAGAGCTGATGAAACGCCTCGGCTACACCCGCTATGTCGCCCAGGGCGGCGACTGGGGCGCGTTCGTCGTCGACCAGATGGGCTTGCAGGCGCCTGCGGGATTGCTCGGCATCCACACCAACATGCCCGCCACCGTTCCAGCCGACATCGACAAGGCTGCTCAGGCAGGCGCCCCGCCGCCGTCTGGTCTCTCGGCCGATGAAAAACATGCGTACGAGCAGCTCGTCGCGACATTCAAGCAGGTCGCTTATGCAAGGCTGATGGCGTCGCGCCCGCAGACCTTGTACGGCATTGCGGACTCGCCAGTCGGCTTGGCGGCCTGGCTTCTCGACCACAATGATGCCGGTGGCCAGCCGGCCGCGGCGGTCGCCGCGGCTCTGGATCGGACCACGAGCGCCACCGGTGAACTGACGCGCGACGAAATCCTCGACAATATCACGCTCTACTGGGTGACGAACACGGGCGTGTCGGCGTCGCGACTCTACTGGGAGTACAAGGGCGGCTTTTTCAATGCCAAGGGAGTCTCCATCCCGGTCGCAGTGAGCGTGTTCCCCGGCGAACAATATCAGGCTCCGCGTAGCTGGACCCAGCAGGCCTACCCCAAGCTGATCTACTACAACAAGGTCGACAAGGGCGGCCACTTCGCGGCCTGGGAGCAGCCGCTGCTTTTCGCCGCCGAGCTCAGGGCCGGCTTCCGGCCGCTGCGCCACGAAATCTGAAACGAGCGGGACTTAGCGCCCCCGCTCTCCTCCCGAGGCGCGGACCGGGCCATTCGAGCCCGGTCCGCCCGTTAACTCACGCGCTTACCGTCACACAGAGGGCGTCATGTCAGCAATATCGCTATTCCCCACAAAGCACGAACTGATTGCGGCCACGGCTGCCGCTGGGGTCGTCGGGCTACTCCCCGGAGTAGTACGGGCTGCGGGCACTGGCGCTCCAATCCGCCCATTCACCGTCGACATCCCGCAGCAGGACATAACTGAGCTTCGCCGGCGCATCGCGGCGACGCGGTGGCCTGATCGCGAAACGGTCAACGACCGCTCGCAGGGTATACAGCTCGCGAAAATGCAGGAGATCGTCCGCTACTGGGGGACCGAGTACGACTGGCGCAAGGCAGAGGCCAAGCTGAACGCCCGCCCGCAGTTCATGACCGAGATCGACGGGCTCGACATTCACTTCATTCACGTTCGCTCGAAGCACGCCAATGCTCTGCCGCTGATCATGACGCATGGCTGGCCTGGCTCCGTGTTCGAGCTGCTCAATACCGTCGGCCCGCTCACGAATCCAATCGCGCACGGCGGAAGCCCGGAGGACGCTTTCGACCTGGTTATGCCCTCGATGCCGGGTTACGGCTTCTCTCGCAAGCCAACGGGCACGGGCTGGAATCCAGACCGCATCGCCCGTGCCTGGGCCGAACTCATGGAGCGCTTGGGATACACCCACTACGTCGCCCAGGGAGGCGACTGGGGTGCTCCCGTTTCCAGCGCGATGGCGCGCCATGCGCCGAGGGGGTTGCTCGGCATCCACATCAACCTGCCGGCAACGATACCGCCCGAGATCGCCGCGGTGCTCGCCGGCGGCGGGCCTGCCCCGGCGGGACTCTCCGAAAAGGAGCGCGCGGCGTTCAGCTCACTTGAAACCTTCTACAAAAAATACCGGGCGTACGCTGCAATGATGGGCTCGCGGCCGCAAACAATCGGCT
Source organism: Mesorhizobium sp. WSM4815 (assembly GCF_055811575.1). Taxonomy (NCBI): domain Bacteria; kingdom Pseudomonadati; phylum Pseudomonadota; class Alphaproteobacteria; order Hyphomicrobiales; family Phyllobacteriaceae; genus Mesorhizobium; species Mesorhizobium sp. WSM4815. The sequence goes on from NZ_JBVVQS010000092.1 coordinate 38,620, forward strand.
ACCCGTTGACGGATTCTCCGGCCGGGCTCGCGGCATGGATGTACGACTACAACAACGGTGAGCCCGAGCGCCTGCTCAGCAAGGACGAAATGCTGGACGACGTTACGCTGTACTGGCTGACGAACAGCGCGACAACGTCGGCGCGGCTCTACTGGGAGACAATGGGCCAAAGCGTCCTTCTCGCGGCCGCGCAAAAGACGGCCGAAATCTCGCTCCCGGTGGCCATCACGGTGTTTCCGGAGGAGGTCTATCGAGCGCCCGAGACATGGGCCCGGCGTGCCTATCGCAACCTGATCTACTTCAACGAGGTGAACAACGGCGGACACTTCGCTGCCTGGGAGGAGCCAGAACTCTTCTCAGCCGAACTGCGCGCCGCCTTCAGGTCACTTCGGCAGCCGCACTGATCACTTAGGTTTCCATTCGCGATTCGAAAGGATGTCCACATGAAAAAAACTGGAATTATCGTGGCAGCAGTGCTCATCGCCGGAAGCGGTTTGACGCTGCACGTAGCGCAGTCGCAGCAGCCAGGAGTCAAGCGCACCGATCTGCTGCGGCACGATCTGGACGTTTCGGGTCGCGAAGTGATCCAGGTGCGCGTCGACTTCGCCCACGGGGTGGCGTTCCCCCCGCACAGCCATCCCGGCGAAGAAATCGCCTACGTCATCGAAGGCCTGCTCGAATACCGAGTCGAAGGGAAGCCACCGGTGACACTCAAGCCCGGTGAGGCCTTATTCATCCCCGCCGGAGCGATCCACGCGGCAAGGAATGTAGGCAGCGGCAACGCGGCCGAACTCGCCACGTACATCGTCGAAAAAGGTAAGCCGCTCGTGGTGCTGGGTTTGGTAGTGCCCGGTAACTGACCGGAAGCGAAAGCCTGAACGTGCCGAGACAACCAATGGAGAAAAAGGAGATCATCATGAACCAGACTGTGATTGAAAGAGATGTTGCACCTTCCGCAGGAACGGTCGACATGAAGCTCGAAGTCGTTGTTATCCCTGTTTCAGACGTCGATCGCGCCAAGCGCTTCTACGGCGACCTGGGCTGGCGGCTCGACGCCGACTTCATCGTCGGGGATGAATTTCGGGGCATACAGTTCACGCCTCCCGGCTCGCCTGCCTCGATCCACTTCGGCAAGGGGATCCCTTCAGCCGCCCCAGGCTCGGCAACCGGACTCTATCTCGTCGTCTCGGACATTCAGGCGGCACGCGCCGAACTATTAGGTCGTGGTGTCGAAGTGAGCGAAGTGTTCCACCGTGCCGGTCCGGGAAAGCCGGCCATTAGCGGCCCGGATCCGGAGCGGCGCAGCTACTTCACCTACGCCACGTTCAACGATCCGGACGGCAACGAATGGCTGTTGCAGGAGGTCACCACCCGGTTCCCGGGGCGGATCGATTCGAACACGACGAGCTTCGCCTCCGTATCGGATCTGGCGAGCGCGTTCAGGCGCGCGTCGGCCGCTCACGGCGAACATGAGGCGCGCAACGGCGGCCAGCGCGATGAGAACTGGCCGGATTGGTACGCCGAATACATGGTGGCGGAGCAGGCCGGCAAGCCGCTGCCGGTTTGAGCGGCCAAGTCATCGTCAAGAGCTGCACAGTCCTTGTTCCGTCAAGGGCTGTGCGGCCACACAGCGAACGCCGTCACCTGATGGCACGAAGGTGCGGCGATGCAGCCTCACTTCAAAGTCGAACGCATGTTTTCTTTAATGTAAATTCAGCTATCAGAATCAACCCGCTTAGTCCGCCAAACAATACAAAAGTATTGGCGATACCATTGTGCAATAGATTTGTTTCCCAAACATTTGAACTCTGTCTCTGCATCCGAAACAGTCGGGTAAACAATGGAGGACATCATGTCAGCAGCATCACTATCACCGACACGGCGTGAATTGCTTGCGGCCGCGGCTGTCGTTGGGGGCGTCAACATGCTGCCCGGGACGTTGTTCGCGGCGGCAGGCGGTGATTCAATCCGCCCCTTCACCGTCAGCTTCCCGCAGGAGGAGATCGACGATCTGCGCCGACGCATCGCTGCCACGCGTTGGCCCGAGCGCGAGTTGGTCTCCGACGAAGCTTCTCGGCGGATCTGGTCGTCCTCGCCGGAAGGTGAAACACAAGGCGTGCAACTTGGCACGATGCAGAAACTCATCGAGTACTGGGGAACCGAGTACGATTGGAGCAAGTGCGAGGCGCATCTGAAGTCGCTGCCGCATTTCATCACCGAGATCGACGGCCTCGACATCCACTTCATCCACGTAAAGTCCAAGCATCAGGGCGCCCTTCCGGTCATCATCACACACGGCTGGCCCGGTTCGGTCATCGAGATGCTGAAGATCATCGATCCGCTCACCAACCCCACGGCCCACGGCGGCACCGCAGCGGATGCATTCGACGTGGTGATCCCGTCGATGCCGGGCTACGGCTTTTCCGGCAAGCCGACCCAAACCGGTTGGGATCCGATACGCATCGCGAAAGCGTGGACCGTGCTGATGAGGCGCCTCGGCTATAACCGGTTTGTCGCACAGGGCGGCGACTGGGGGGCCCTCATCACCGAACAGATGGCTCTGATGGCGCCTCCCGAGCTGATCGCCATCCACACCAATATGCCAGCGACCATTCCGCCCGAGATTGTGAAGGCGCTTGCCGCCGGCAGTCCGCCTCCCGCCGATCTCGGACCCGACGAAAAGCGTGCTTACGAACAGGTCGCCTTTTTCTACAAATTCGGCCTGGGCTACGCCAACGAGATGGCGCTTCGTCCGCAGACGCTCTACGGGACCGTCGATTCACCGGCCGGCCTGGCGTCATGGATTCTCGATCACGATGCGGACAGTTATGCACTGATAGCCCGCTCCTTCGATGGGGAGCCGGAGGGCCTCACCCGTGACGACATCCTCGACAACATCACGCTCTATTGGCTGACCAACACGGCCGTCTCATCAGCCCAACTCTATTGGGAACACCGGCGAACGGCGACGGCGGGCTTCTTTGACGCCAAAGGCATCACCATTCCCGTCGGCGTCAGCGCGTACCCGAGCGAAATCTACACCGCGCCGAAGAGCTGGACCGAGCGCGCGTTCCCGAAGCTCCTGCATTACGGCCGCCCGCCCAAGGGCTGCCATTTCGCGGCATGGGAACAGCCGAAGTACTTCACCGATGAGGTGCGCGCTTCATTCAAGACGTTGCGGACGTGAGGTTGGGCGAGGGTGACGCGCCGGACGGGCGTCGCCCTCCGCAAGGCGAATAACCCGTAGCGAATCTCCAAAGGAGAGACTGCCATGAACCTGCTCACCAAGACGCTTGCCGTGGTCGCAGCGTATATTGTGTTCACCACCGGTGCTTCCGGGCAAAGCACGGTTGTTCCCGTCGACAACGAACCCTCGCCCGAGTTGACGGTGGAGCCGCCGCTTCCGGGTCCGTTGGCCGGGGGCGTGGTGTTCATCCCGTACCGGGTGGAGAACTTGCGCATCCTGCCTGTGGGTGGGCCGGCCGCGCGCAACGTATCTCCGCGGGTCGGGCACCTGCACCTCACCGTGGACGACCTGCCCTGGGCGTGGGCGGATTACGGTCAGAGCGACACCATCATCCTGGTGGGCATGCCGCGCGGCCAGCACAAGGTCCTAGTCGAGGTGGTGGACGCCGAAGGTAACGTCTTCACCAAGCAAACGGTGACGTTCCACTCGCCGGGCAAGGAGATTCAGCCATGAAGCTCCACAAGTTGGCGACCGTGCTGGCATTCGGGCTTTGCATCTTTTCCGCCTTGGCCAACGCCAGTGCGGCCGAAGATCGCTCGATCCGGCCCTTCACCGTCGGCATCCCGCAAGCGGCGCTCGAAGACCTTCGTCGGCGCATCGCCGAAACACGGTGGCCGGATCGCGAGACGGTCGATGACCAGTCGCAGGGCATACAGTTGGCGAAGCTGAAGCCGCTCGTCAAGTATTGGGGCACCGGCTACGACTGGCGAAAGGCCGAGGCCAAGCTCAACACCCTGCCTCAATTCATGACAACGATCGACGGCGTGGACATTCACTTCATTCACGTCCGCTCGAAGCATCCCAATGCTTTGCCGCTGATCATGACGCATGGCTGGCCCGGGTCGGTGTTCGAACTGCTCAAGACCGTGGGCCCGCTGGCGGATCCCACAGCTCATGGCGGACGAGCGGAGGACGCGTTCGATCTCGTCCTGCCTTCGATGCCGGGATATGGCTTCTCCGGCAAACCGACAGAGACGGGTTGGGGACCTGATCGCATCGCGCAAACCTGGGCGGAGCTGATGAAACGCCTGGGTTACACCCGCTACGTCGCACAGGGTGGCGACTGGGGCTCCCCCGTCTCCAGCGCGATGGCGCGCCAGGCGCCGACAGGTCTGCTCGGCATTCATATTAACTTGCCGGCGGTGGTGCCGCCCGAGATTGCCGCGGTGCTCGCCGTCGGCGGGCCAGCGCCAACGGGACTCACGGATAAGGAACGCGCAGCGTTTGACGCGCTCAGCGCTGCAGCCAAGATGGGGAACAGATCCTACGCTACGATGATGGGCACCCGGCCGCAGACGATCGGCTACGCCATCAATGACTCTCCCACAGGCCTCGCGGCGTGGATGCTCGGACATCCGGGCTTCTCGCGCTGGACATACGACAACAGCGATCCCGAAAAGACCCCGGACGAGGTGCTGGACGACATTACGCAGTACTGGCTGAGCAACAGCGCGACCTCAGCAGGGCGGCTGTATTGGGAGTACGGTGGACGCAGCGTCGTTTTTGCGGCCGTCGAGCGGACCCTCGAGATCGCGCTGCCGGTGGCCATCACGGTCTTTCCGGAGGAAACTTATCTGGCCCCGGAGACGTGGGCCCGGCGCGCCTATCCAAACCTGATTTACTTTCATGAGGTCGACAAGGGCGGTCATTTCGCCGCCTGGGAGCAGCCCGAACTGTTTTCCGCCGAGTTGCGTGCGGCGTTCCGACCGCTCCGACAAGATTTCTGAGGCTCGCGTACCTGGCCCCAGCTCGGACGCGTTCAACGCTCAACAGGTTAAACCTAAGGAGATCGACATGAGCAGCACCACTCAGACGCATAGCGAAAAACCGATCGAAACTCCCGGAACGCGGACGCTCGACATGAAGCTCGAGGCCGTGGTTATCCCAGTTTCGGACGCAGCACGCTCCAAGCAGTTTTACGAAGGCCTGGGTTGGAGGCTCGACGGCGACTTCGTCGTCGGCGACACGTTCCGGGCGATGCAGTTCACGCCTCCGGGCTCGCCGGCCTCGATCCATTTCGGCACCGGCATCACGTCGGCCGCGCCCGGCTCCGCAAGCGGGCTTTTCCTCGTCGTGTCGGACATTGACGCCGCGCGCGCCGAACTCATTGGCCACGGCGTCGAGGTGAGCGAAGTGTTCCACCGCGCCGGTCCGGGCAAACCAGCGCTCAGCGGCAGGCATCCGGAGCGGCAGAGCTATTCCTCTTACGCAACCTTCAAGGATCCTGACGGCAACGAGTGGCTGCTGCAGGAGGTCACCACCCGGCTCCCTGGCCGGGTCGATTCCAATACGACGGACTATGCTTCGGTAGCGGACCTTGCGGCCGCAATGTGGCGCGCGGCGTTAGCCCACGGCGAGCACGAGAAGCGCAACGGCGGCCAGCGCGACGAGAACTGGCCCGACTGGTACGCCGAGTACATGGTTGCGGAGCAAGCCGGCAAGCCGCTGCCACTTTGAGAAGTTCGGCGCGCGCGTTGTGCCCGCTCCTGTGCGCGCGCGATATTTCGATCATACCCAGAGGCGTCATGATGAAAACTATCAGGTTGTTGGTAGCCGCGGTACTCGCGATGGCAATCGGCGCATCGATTGCAGGTTTTCTGGGAGATACGAATATGACGCGGCCCATTACCTCCAAACAGGCAGAGGTTCCGTTCCTTCACGGGCTTTCCACCGGCGCTGTTGCGGGTCAATCCGCGCTTGCTTCTCTCGAGCGTGCGGACGAGTGGATCAATTCACCGCCGCTCTCGGCGTCCGTTTTGCAGGGAAAGGTCGTCCTCATAGATTTCTGGACCTACACCTGCATCAACTGGCTTCGAGCACAACCCTATGTCCGAGCGTGGGAGGAGAAGTATCGCGATCAAGGTTTGGTGGTGATCGGCGTCCATTCACCGGAGTTCTCGTTTGAGAAAGACCTGAACAATGTACGTCGCGCCGCGAAGGATTTGGGAGTTGATTATCCGATCGCCGTCGACAGCGATCATGCCATATGGCGTGCCTTTAACAACCACTATTGGCCAGCGCTGTATTTCATCGATTCACAAGGGCATGTTCGGCATCATCATTTTGGCGAAGGCTCATACGAACAATCGGAAAAGATCATCCAGGAGTTGCTTGCCGAGGCTGGAGCCGGCGGGTTCGACAGTAGGCCCCTGTCGGTAGATGTCCGCGGTATCGAAGCGGCGGCCGATTGGGACAACCTCAAGTCTCCAGAAAATTATCTCGGCCACGCACGCACCCGGAACTTTGCGTCCAGCGGCGAACTGGTCTTGGACGAGCCGGGCAGCTACGAAGTGCCGGAACGGCTACGCGTGAATGAATGGGGGCTATCTGGGGATTGGACGGTAAGGCAGGAGAACGCCGTACTCAATAAGTCCAATGGAAAGCTCGCGTATCGTTTTCACGCACGCGATCTTCATCTCGTCATGGGGCCGGCAGCGACGGGAACTTCCGTGAGATTTCGGGTGCTGATCGACGGACAGCCGCCAGGCGCTGCTCACGGAATTGACATTGACGAAAAAGGCGAAGGCACGGTGACGGAGCAGCGCCTGTACCAACTGATCCGCCAACCGCATCCCATCGTCGATCGCCAGTTCGAGATCGAGTTTCTCGACTCGGATGTGGAGGTCTTCGCGTTCACGTTCGGCTGATTGCCTGCACAACGATAGAGGTTTCCCAAATGCATTCGCTCAATATCCCGGATGGGATCGACCAAGATCGCCGCCGATTCTTAGGCACCGCCGCGATGGCTGTCGCAGCCACTCAGCTCGGTCTGGTCGCTCCGGCAGCAGCACAGCAGGCAACCGAAGAGCCAGCAACACCTTTCGGGCCATTGAATCAGATCGACGCCGGCGTGCTGAGCGTCGGCTATGCCGAGGCCGGTCCCACCGATGGTCCTGCAGTCATTCTCCTGCACGGATGGCCATACGACATCCACACCTATGTCGATGTCGCGCCCTTGCTTGCGTCGAAGGGATACCGCGCGATCGTGCCATATCTGCGCGGTCATGGCACGACGCGCTTTCTTTCAAGTGAGACGGTCCGCAACGGCCAGCAATCGGCGATCGCGCTCGACATCATCGCCTTGATGGATGCTCTGAAGATCGGGAAGGCAACCATCGGCGGTTGTGACTGGGGCGCGCGGACTGCCTGCATTGTCGCGGCGCTGTGGCCGGAGCGATGTAAGGCTCTGGTTTCCGTGAGCGGTTATCTGATCGGCAGCCAGGAGGCCAACAGGATGCCGCTGCCGCCGAAGGCGGAGCTGCAATGGTGGTACCAGTATTATTTCGCAACCGATCGCGGCCAGGCCGGTTACGAGAAATACACGCGCGATTTCGCAAAACTCATCTGGCAGATCGCTTCGCCGAAATGGACCTTCGACAACGCGACCTTCGACCGCAGCGCTGCTGCGTTCGACAATCCGGATCATGTGGCGATCGTGATCCACAATTACCGCTGGCGGCTCGGGCTGGCTGAAGGCGAGCTAGAGTTTAAAGAGCTTGAGCGGCGGCTCGCACAAAGTCCCATAATCACCGTGCCCACGATCACACTCGAGGGCGACGCCAACGGCGCGCCTCATCCGGAGCCCAGTGCCTATGCAAAGAAGTTCTCAGGCAAGTATCAGCATCGGCTGATCGAGGGGAATATCGGTCACAATTTGCCGCAGGAAGCACCGCAGGCCTTTGCTCAGGCAGTGATCGACGTCGAGGGTTTTTGAACGAGGCAAGGCCAAGAGCCGCGAACAAGGGGGACCCATGACAAGGCTTGCAAGACTGTCGCCAAACAGGAATTTTCGCGGTGACCTTTCTCGCCGATCGTTCGATCGGGTTACTGGAGCGAAGATCCCTCGCTGCCGCAGCCTCGATCGTTTACACACAGCGTGTTTGTCGTGGGCTTTTTTTCGCTGGCTGCACTCGCGTCAAACTACCTAAAACGAGGCAGCGATGACATTCCATGCCATGTATCCAAGTACGTGATCGAGACTGCCGACAGCGCAACAAGCGGACTCTGCTGAATGTCGTATGACCCCAAGCGAATTGAGCCGAAATGGCAGCGGTACTGGGACGAAAACGAGACCTTTAGGACGGAGGTCGACCTCGCCAAGCCGAAATTCTATGTGCTGGATATGTTTCCCTATCCATCGGGCGAAGGACTGCATGTCGGCCACCCGGAAGGCTACACCGCGACCGATATTGTTGCTCGATACAAGCGGATGCGGGGATTCAACGTCCTGCATCCCATGGGGTGGGATGCTTACGGTTTGCCAGCAGAGCGCTATGCCGTTCGTACGGGCGTCCATCCGTCGATCACGACCAGGACGAACATCCAAACATTTAAAGGTCAGATCAAGCGCCTCGGCTTCTCTTATGATTGGAGCCGAGAGCTGGCGACCACGGACCCCGGGTTTATTCGGTGGACGCAATGGATCTTCCTAAAGCTGTTCGAACGCGGCCTCGCGTATCAGGCTGACGTGGCCGTGAATTGGTGTCCAGCCCAAGGCACGGTGTTGGCCAACGAAGAGGTCAAGGAAGGCAAATACATCGAGACCGGTGAGCCTGTCGAACGCCGCTCAATGCGCCAGTGGATGTTGAAGATTACAGCGTACGCCGATCGCCTCCTGGCCGACCTGGACGATCTCGACTGGCCTGAGGGCATCAAGGCCATGCAACGCAACTGGATCGGACGGTCCGAGGGTGCGGAGGTTAAGTTTGTCCTCGCGGACAGCGGGGACATCCTCACGGCTTATACCACTCGGCCGGATACCCTTTGGGGGGCGACCTTCATCGTCCTGTCGCCCGAGCACCCTCTCCTGCTGACGGTTACGACATCCGCCCAGCGGGGAGCCGTCAAAGCCTATATCGATCAGGCAAGGACGCTCAGCGCGGTGGAAAGGGCGGAGGAGCGGTCCAGCACGGGGGTGTTCACAGGCGCTTTCGCGATCAATCCTGCGAACGACCTCCAAATTCCAATATGGGTCGCTGACTATGTCCTGATGGGCTATGGCACCGGCGCCATAATGGCGGTGCCCGCACACGATAATCGTGACCATCAGTTCGCCCGCGCCAATGGGCTTTGTATAACCGAAGTTATCAAAGCTCCGGCTGAGGTCGATATTCACACGCGGCCATGGGAAGGCGACGGCTTGCTCGTCAGTTCGGGACCCCTCAGCGGTCTAAAGGGTGCTGAGGCAAAAAAGGCGGCTATCACGTGGCTGGAAGAACGCGGTCTGGGCCAAGGCCGTGTGCAATACCGGCTACGCGATTGGTTGTTTTCGAGGCAGCGGTACTGGGGCGAGCCCTTTCCGATCCTCCACCGGGCAGATGGCGCAATTGTCCCGCTCCCCGAAGACTCCCTTCCGCTGCTGCCACCTGAGCTTGATGAGTACAAGCCAACGGAGAAAGGCGACCCACCTTTGGCAAGAGCCGAAGACTGGGTGCATACAACCGATCCGCACAGCAAGCTGCCGGCTATGAGAGAGACCAACACGATGCCACAATGGGCGGGATCATGTTGGTACTACCTTCGGTTTGCTGATCCCAAAAATGATCACGCGCTGATCGACCCTGAAAAAGAGAAATATTGGCTACCCGTCGATCTCTACATTGGCGGAGCCGAACACGCTGTACTGCACCTGCTGTACGCCCGCTTTTGGCATAAGGTGCTGTTCGACATTGGCGTCGTCTCAACCAAAGAGCCGTTTCAGAAACTCTTCAACCAAGGCATGATTCTCGCCGTATCCTACCGAGATCGCGCCGGAAAATATTACCGTCCCGACGAAGTCATTGAACGTGATGGTCAATGGCTTGCTGATCAAACCTCGGTGACGCAGCAGATCGAGAAAACGTCGAAGTCGAGATTCAATGTCGTGAATCCCGATGAGGTGATCGATGCCTATGGTGCCGACCCCATGCGGCTCTACGAGATGTTCATGGGACCGCTCGATGTCGCCAAGCCTTGGCAAATGTCAGGTGTGGTTGGCGTAAGTCGTTTTCTCAACAGGGCGTGGCGTATCGTCGTGGACGATGAGGACGCATTGAACGCTCAAGTGTGCGACACCGACCCAACTCCGGAGATCCTGCGCCTCCATCACAAGACCGTCCGATGCGTTACGGAAGATATCGAGGCTCTCCGATTTAACACAGCGATCGCCAGGCTTATGGAGATGTCGAACGCATTGATTTCGCTCGAGCATAAGCCTCGTGTTGTGGTCGAAACGTTCGTGCTGCTGCTCGCGCCCTTCGCACCGCATGTGGCGGAAGAACTCTGGAGGCTCCTGGGACACGAAGCGTCACTTGCGTATGCACAGTGGCCGTCATTCGATCCAGTATTGGCGGAGGACGAACTTCGTGAGTATGCCGTTCAGGTCAATGGAAAGCTCCGTCATAGAGTGCTCGCAGATGCCGGCCTGTCCGCTACCAGTCTCCTTGAAACAATCAAGGCTGACGCGCGCGTGACCGAACTGCTTCAGGGGAAACACATAGCGAAGGAAGTCGCCGTGCCTGGCCGGCTCGTCAACTTCGTCGTCGTGGAATGATTGTCGCGACAAACCGGAAGGGCCGCAGTCTATACCCTACCAGCGCGAGGGGCGGCATCAAGTTCGCTTCGTTGCGATTCCTTGCTCGCAAAATGGCTACGCAATTCTTCGACGAGGACACGAGCATTCTCCGAATAGTCGATCGGGACGTCTACCAGATGGACGCCGCCTTCCTTGAAAGCCATCTCCAGCGTTGGAACGAGATCCTCGGCAGCGCCGACGCGGGAACCGCTAGCACCATAGGACTGAGCGTAACGGACGAAGTCGGGATTTCCGAATGTGAGTCCAAAGTCGGGAAATCCATCAACCGCTTGCTTCCAGCGGATCATGCCGTAAGCAGAATCGTTCAGGATCATCACCACTAGATTCAGCTTCAGGCGAACAGCCGTTTCTAGTTCCTGAGAGTTCATCATGAAGCCGCCGTCCCCGCACACGGCCATCACGCGGCGTTCCGGATACAGAAGCGACGCCATGATCGCGGACGGCAGTCCTGCCCCCATGGTCGCCAGCGCGTTGTCGAGAAGCAACGTGTTTGCGTGATGGGTGCGGTAGTTGCGGGCGAACCAAATCTTGTACATGCCGTTGTCCAGGCAGACTATGCCGTCCTCAGGCATAACCGTTCTGACATCATGCACGATGCGCTGCGGCGTGATCGGGAAACGATCCTCCTGACTACGATCATTGATCGAGGCGAGAATGGTCGGCCGAAGCGCTATGATCGAAGTGTCGGCACTGAGCTTGCCATCGAGCCGATCGGCTAAGGCAGTCACCGTCGCGCCGATATCGCCAACCACTTCGGCGTCGGGGTGGAACACCCGTTCGACTGTCGCGGACGTAAACCCGATATGGATGACTTTCGGACCGCCCTCGTCGCGCATGAGGAATGGCGGCTTTTCAACCGTGTCGTGTCCGATGGCGATGATCAGATCCGAAATTTCGATCGCGTCATGGACGTAATCGCGCTCGGAAAGTGCTGCCGTTCCGACATAGAGGTTCGAGCCGCCGTCGACTGCTCCCTTGCCCATCTGCGTGTTAAAGAACGGGATGCGCATCCGCCGCACGAACTCCGAGAGCGGCGCAACCAGGCGGGGGCGATTTCCAGCCGCGCCGATCACGATCAGTGGACGCTTGGCCGCCACTATCATATCCGCCGCACGATAAATCGCGTCCGGATGGGCGACGGGATGTTCAAGCGGATGCACCGGAACGGGTGGAACGAACGGGATCTGCTCGCCAGCGACATCCTCGGGGAGCTCCAGATGAACGGGCCCTGGACGCTCTTCCGCCGCAACCCTGAAAGCATCGCGAACCACGGTCGGAATGCTGCGCGGGCTGACAATTTGCCGCGTCATCTTGGTCAGCGGCCGCATCGACCCGATCACGTCGACGATCTGAAAACGGGCCTGCTTGGCTGTAAGTATTGGCTTCTGCCCAGTGATCATAATCATGGGCATGGCGCCAAGATGGGCGTAGGCGGCGGCAGTCGAAAAGTTGAGCGCGCCGGGCCCGAGCGTCGAAATGCACACGCCTGGCCGCCCTGTCAGGCGTCCATGTGTGGCTGCCATGAACCCGGCGGCCTGTTCGTGTCGGGTGAGGATCAATTCGATATGCGACGTGCGCAGCGACTCCAGGACATCGAGGTTCTCTTCGCCGGGCACACCGAAGACCCGATCCACGCCTTCGTTCTCGAGGGCAGCGACGAGGAGGTCAGATCCCTTTTTCAATTCCAGCGTCCTCGTGCTTGAAGCGTTACCTAAGTGAACGGATCGATCCGGATACGACAGGAACAATATATGGCACTCGCACTATATCAATGGCGGCCGGGCTGGTTCGGCAGGATCGCGTCACGGCCTTGGTGCGGGAGTCATTGCCTCGATACGCATCACCGTCTGCGGTCCATCGAAGCCCTTGTATTCGACCTCGGCCGCGAGCCTCGGCGCAACGGTCCGCCGGGAGATGGCTAGGCACGTAGTTACCCACTGGGCGTAGGCCTCGATGAAATTGGTGAGAAATTTGCGGGTCCTCTCGTTTGCCAGCGCGCCACTCGCATCAAAAATTTCGTCTGCGCGGCCCAAATAGGCTTCAGGTTGCTGCATGACCGGCACATTGAGGAAAACGAACGTCTGGCGGAGATGGTGATTAGCGCCAAACCCGCCTATTGCGCCCGGTGAAACCGTGATTACACCTCCCGGTTTTCCGTCCCAAACGCTTGCGCCTTCTGGACGGGAGCCCACGTCAATCGCGTTCTTGAGCACTCCCGGGACGGACCGGTTGTACTCCGGCGTCACGAACAAGATAGCATCTGACGCTTTGATCCGTTCCCGAAACGCCTGCCACTCCCGCGGCGCGTTCTCGTCGAGATCTTCATTGTAGAGCGGCAGATCACCGATGCCGACAATCTCCAGGCTGAGGTCATTGGGTCCCGTGCGGACAAGCAGCTCGGCTACCTTCCGATTGAGCGAGTTGGCGCGGAGGCTTCCTACCAGAACAGCGACCTTATGGGGCATGGTTGATCTCCTTCTCAATAGCAAGTTGCGGATGTGGCTAGACAGATCGACTTTCCGCGGAGACAAATCTATTGCACCATGGTGTCGGCGATACTTTTGGATTGGTTTGGTGCGGTGAGCAGTCGATCCCGCTCATCAACATAGATACGAGCCGCAATGTGTTAGCAGGGTCTGGAGCATGGGTGCTCGCATGCGGGAGGATCGCATGACCGCTATATGCAACTCGACACGGCCGATGCATATGCGCGCTCTCCACGTTCGGCCTTAAAGGTGCGTACCGGTTGTGTGCGAATCCTTGGATTTGCTGATCCGCTCCGCAGGCTAGCAGCCGAACGCGTGCCAGGTCGCGCAGGAAGTCCCCGCGTTTTTCCGAGGTGTCTGGTCCTGGGCGTCAACCCTCTCGATCTCTAACGTGATGGCGGCCACGATCGCCGAGTTACCGGCCTTGGCCATCCCGCCCGGCGGTTCGGTACTTTGGAGATGTGCACCTAATGATCGGCCTCCTTATCGATGCGGGAGAGTTGGAAGTATTGAAGCGGGTCTGCTCAACCAGTCCGTCTTTGAGGGAAATCTCGGCGTCGTAGAGCGCTGCCGTGATGCGGAAGATGATCGCGCCATGGATGGGCCCGGGCCTGTAACGGGGTTGACAACAAGTTCACAATCGACTGCGCCGACACCCGCGTACTCGAAACTCGCCGTCATTGGGTCACTTCGACTTACGCAACCAGCATCATCTAAGTCGCGAAGACGAACGGGATTGCGCTCCCACAGCTTCACGTAGCTGATGCGGCACGCTGGTCGTGCACACTGATGCCAAAGTATTGGCGACACCATCGTGCAATAGATTTGCCTCCTCACTTGCATGACTCTGTGCATGGCATCCGACCATGCAGACGTGCTCAGTGGAAAGGAAAATCGCGTCATGACACTCTTGTCTCTCATCACGCAGCTTCTATCAGCGTTTCGCGAATTCGTCGCACCTCGCTACCGGCCGGAGTGCCACTACATGCGCGGCCCCGGACCAGCCTACGAGCGCCGCATGGTCCCGGTCGACGCGAGGCGCGCAATGCCGAGACCGCGCGGCCGATGACGACGCGGTGCCTCGGCGACGAGTACCGTTTGTACCTGCAAGAGCCCAACTTCCACCTCGCGTTGTCAACCGCTGCGCAGCCGGAGAGCGTCCGAACGCAAATTAGGTCAGCGATATTACGATGAAATCTGCACACGACGTCCCGATCCTCGTCCAGCCAGCCATGGTCCTTGCTCTCGAAGGAGACACCCCGGTCGAAGCATTCAATGTCATGGCTTGCCTGACTGAGATTGAGCTTCTGGTCAAAAACATTTGGGAGCCCAAGATCCGTTTCGATCTGCAGGCCAGCACGGACATGCCGGTCGTGACATGGTGTCGTGCAGGCCTGCAAAGCGCTATCATGCACTTGCTATTCAATGCGCGCGACGCAATGCCGGACGGCGGCGTGATCTCGATTGTCGCTGCTCCCCGATATCAGGGGCGCGTCGCGACGGGGATTGAGGTGCGTGTAACCGACAACGGCCTCGGCATGACGAGCAATACGCTGCTCCATGCCATCGATCCTTTTTTCACTACGAAGACGACCGGGTTGGGCGGCCTAGGCTTGCCTATGGTCATGTGTTTCGCCCAGGAGGCAGGAGGACGCCTCCACATCGAAAGCGAACCAGGCGTCGGCACGATCGTGACGTTGTGGTTGCCTATTCACAGGTTAGAAACCGCTTCAGTGGGGGACCGCGCGTCTGATCTCCGGACCGTTCTGACGGCCGCCACGACGAGCTGTCTCCGACCGGTCACCTCGGGCCCAAATGCCTTAGATTGAGGAGTTCCCGCTGTGACGACGCCGAACGTACTGACACCAAGCAAGGTTCTGTTTCTTCTCACCGGCCTTGCAGGATCGCTGCTCATCAGCCTGTCGGCCCAGCTGCCCTCGGCCAATATTGCCGACATCCAGGGAGGCCTATTTTCCACGCCAGACGAGGCATCCTGGATCTTGACGGTCTACAGCATGGCCAGTTTCGCCGGGATCGTCACCTCCGGCCCACTCATCAGGTTCCTCAGCATCGGCCGATATCTCACGGTGAGCGCAAGCACCTTCACGATCACGGCGTTGACCTGCGCCACAGCCCCCAATATCGGAGTGATGATCGCGACGCGGACAATCCAGGGTTTCGTGGCCGGCGGGTTCGGTCCGGCCGCCTTCGTCGCCGTCTTCATGGTCACGGGCGGGCCGCGACTTCCGTTCGGCGTGACCCTGCTCGCCTTCGTGCTTCTGTTCCCCGGCTCGATAGGACCAGTCCTGGCGGGCTTTGTCGAAGACAGCCTTGGCTGGCAGATGCTGTTCCTGATCCAGGCTGGTTTCGGCGCGACGTTGGCGCTCGCGGCCTGGGCCTGGGTGCCGCGTCAGCCTGATCCGGATTGGTCCGCCCTTAAGACTGATTGGATCGCCGTGGTCCTGCTCTCGCTCGCCCTCGCGACGCTGATGCTTATCCTCAGTCAAGGCACGCGGCGATTCTGGTTCGAGAGCGAAATCATTGTTTGGTGCGGGGCGGCTTGCATCGCCGCGTGGGCTGGATTCCTGTTCCTGGTGCGGTTTTCACCAATGCCGATCATACAACCCCGGCTTCTTGCGACGCGCAATTTCGGCATCCCGATCGCCCTCAATCTGGTGTTTCGCGTCGGCCTGGTCGTGACCGCTTATCTCGTGCCGCAGTTCCTCGCAGTCGTGCAAGGCTATCAGCCGCTGGAACTCGCTGAACTGTTCTTATGGGCTGCGATCCCGCAGCTTCTCGCAATTCCGCTGGTCTGGTGGCTCATGCATTGTTTTGACATGCGGGTGGTCATGGCGCTCGGCCTGGCGTTCTGCGCTGTCGGTACGGCCTTGGCTGTTGGTGGCACCGGCCTCTATGCCGCCGAGCAGTTCCGCCCCACCCTTGTCGTCTTTGCGATAGGTCAATTGCTGTTCCTGGGACCAGTCTTGGTCATTGGCACGAGCTCTCTGAAGCCCGCGGACCTTCCGACTGCCTCCGTTGTTTTCAACATAGCGACGCTCGGTGGCACGACCCTCGGGATCGGCCTGGTATCCCATTTCGTAACCGAGCGAGAAAAGTTTCACTCGAGCGTCATTACCGAGAAGGTGTCACTCTACAACGCGCTCGATGCTGATCGTCTGGAGACCCTCGCGGGAGGGTTGGCAAGCCGGCTGGTCGACGACAACGGCACGACGGCACGAGCGGTCGCGCTCTTGGCATCCATTGCACGGCGCGAGGCCTGGGTCCTGGCTTTCAATGACGGCTTCCTTCTGATCGTTGGCATGTTGCTGATCGGAGCGATCGGGATTGTCGCCATCGGCAGGTCGCCACCTTTGCGGCCGCTTAGCGTCGCCATGGGAGAAATACCATGAAGCTATTGAGCGCTGGCCTGAGCAGTCTTCTCGTAGCCGGGATGGTATTCGTCGCCGCCTCCACTTCGATGGCTCCAGGGCGATGGTTCACAAGTCTGCTTTCGACCACGACCGACAATGCTTACGTGCGTGGCGATGTTACGTCTATTAGTCCCAGGATCAGCGGTTACATCACGGAAGTGGCCATACGTGACAATCAGGCGGTGAAAGCCGGGGACATCCTGTTCCGGATTGATGACGGCGACTACCGTGCCCGGGTTGACCAAGCTGCCGCCGGGGTTGCCATGCAGCGCGCGCTACTGGCCAATCTGACCAGCCGGATCGATTTGCAGCACGCTACTATTGAACAGACACTGGCGGCATTACAGGGCGCCGAAGCCGATGCCACCCGCGCCGCGCGCAACTTTCGGCGCACTCAACAACTGAACAAGGGCGGCTGGGCTTCGCAGTCTATAAGCGATCAGACGGAAGCGGACCATCTCCGGGCGCGTGCCAAGATCGCTGAAGCGCAGGCAAATCTGGCCGCCGCTCGGCAGCAGATGCATGTGCTAGAGACCCAGCGCCCGCAGCTTGAGGCCGATATCGCCGCAGCTGCGGCGGCTCTTACGCTGGCAGAAATCGAACTCGAAAGTACCGTCGTGCAGTCGCCCGCGGACGGCTGGGTCGGCGAACGCGAGGCCAGAGTTGGGCAGTATGTCCGCGCGGGCACTCTGCTGGTCGCGGTCGTGCCTCGAAACTTCTGGGTTGTAGCCAATTTCAAGGAGACGCAGATCCCGGCGCTGCGGATCGGCGACAGTATTGCAATCTCAATCGACGCGATCCCCGGGAGAGAGTTCAGGGGGCGGGTCGAGAGCTTCTCACCAGCCAGCGGAGCACAATTTGCGCTCCTACCACCGGACAACGCGACCGGCAATTTCACCCGAATTGTTCAGCGCATTCCAGTCAAGATCACTTTTGACGCGGGGCAGCCGGACCTTGATCATCTGCGGCCCGGTATGTCAGCGGTGGTGGCTCTGTCACTAGGCAACCATCCCGGAGTACAGAATCGAACCTCGGCGGCGCAAATCGATGATCCCGAAAGCTCAGGCAGCTCCGTGCGACCTGGCAATCCACGATGACGAATTGTGGTCGAGAAAGAGGATATCAAGGCCTTCGCTGCCAAATTCGATCCGCAGCCTTTCCATCTGGATGAAGCGGCGGCGCATGAAACGATCTTCGGCGGATTGGCGGCGAGCGGCTGGCATACCGCGGCCATGACAATGCGTCTCCTGGTAGACAGCGAAATCAAGCCGGCGGGCGGGATCGTGGGTGCTGGGTTCGACGAATTCCGCTGGCCGCGTCCGGTGCGACCCGGGGACGAACTGCGTCTTGAGAGCGAGGTTCTCGATGCGCGACCGTCGCAGTCGCGCCCTCGCCAGGGTCTAATCAAAGTGCGCACGACCACGCTGAACCAGATCAATGAACCCGTGCAGATCATGATCGCCAGTTTGGTCGTGTTGCGCCGGCCAGAAGAGATCGCGAATTGCTATCTGGCAACGAGGGTTCGCTCGCTGCGCAAACAATCCAAAGGTATTGCCAACACCATTGTATAATAGTTTTTCCTGCGCTGGCAGTCGATCCTTGTGGCGCATTCGAACAGATCGGGTGGACACAGAAGGCGACATGTCAGTCCGAATCCAGATCGCCATCGCGCCCAGGAACGCGGTTCAGTTCATGGCCGAGGATTCAAGCATCTCCACCACGCGATGGTCATGGCTCGCGACGTCGTATTTGCTCGATAGCGGAGAGCGCGCATGTGCGTCTGCGTAACGCCGCGGCACATCGCCAATCGTAGATGAGGAGAGACATCATGGCCTTTATCATTAAAGTCAATGGTCAGACGCATAGCGTAGATGTCGACGACGACACTCCTCTGTTGTGGGTACTGCGCGACGTGCTTGGCATGACCGGCACCAAATTCGGCTGCGGCCTGGCGCTCTGCGGCGCGTGTACGGTGCATGTCGACGGCGTCGCCACCCGTTCCTGCATCACGCCGATCGACAGTATTGGCGAGGCCCGGATCACCACCATCGAGGCGATCGGCGCGACGGCGGAGGGCGCAAAGATCCAGAAGGCCTGGCTCGATCGAGAGGTCGTTCAGTGCGGCTACTGCCAGTCCGGCCAGATCATGTCTGCTGCGGAACTCCTCGCTTCCAACCCCAATCCAACCGATGCCGATATCGACGATGCGATGTCCGGCAACATTTGCCGTTGCGGGACCTACGTCCGCATTCGCGAGGCCATCAAGCAGGCCGCGGCGAGCTGAGAGGGAGGTAGCCATGATAATCGACCAACAGACGTCTCAAGCCTCCGTCCGGGATGAACTGCCATCGGTAAATACTCTCTCCCGACGCAGCTTTCTCCGGGCCTGCGCTGCTGCGGGCGGAGGTCTCATGCTGGGTTTCAGCCTGCCGTTCGCTACCGGCGAAGCCGAAGCGGCTGCCGGCGATGTTTTCGCGCCGAACGCCTTCGTACGCATCGGCAGTGATGGCAAGATCTCCCTGATCATGCCTTACGTCGAAATGGGTCAAGGCACCTACACGGCGATCCCGATGCTCATCGCTGAAGAGCTGGAGGTGGACCTCAAACAAGTGCAGCTGCAGCACGCTCCGCCCGATGAAAAGCTCTACATGAACCCATTGCTGGGAATTCAGGCGACGGGAAACTCGAACGCGATCCGCGGGGCATGGGAGCCGCTGCGCCAGGCCGGTGCGGCCGCTAGGACCATGCTCGTGGCCGCGGCTGCGGACCGCTGGAAAGTCGATCCGGCGACCTGCCGCGCCGAAAGCGGCGAAGTGGTTCACGCGGCGACCGGGAGACGTCTTGGCTATGGAGAACTCGCCGCCGATGCGGCCCGCATGCCGGTTCCCCCAAGCATCGAGCTCAAGCGACCTGAAGATTTCAGGCTGATCGGCACCCCGGTGAAGCGTCTCGACACGCCCGCGAAAGTAAACGGAACAGCGGTCTTCGGCATTGATGTTCGCCCGCCCGGAGTGAAGGTCGCGACTCTTGCGCAGTCGCCGGTGTTCGGCGGCCGCGTGAAGAGCATCGATGATGCCGCCGCAAGCGCCGTCAATGGCGTGCGTCAGATCGTGAGGCTCGATGATGCCGTCGCCGTGGTTGCTGACCACATGGGCGCCGCCAAAAAGGGCCTTGAGGCGCTGGTGATCGAATGGGACGACGGGCCGCACGCCGGGCTCACCACCGAAGCGATTGCCGCCGAGCTCGAACAGGCGTCGCTCAAGTCGGGAGCCGTTGCGGAAAACATTGGCGACGTCGACCGGGGGATGGCGGAGGCCGTCACCAAAGTCGACGCAATCTACCAGCTTCCGTTCCTCGCGCACGCGACGATGGAACCGATGAACTGTACCGTCCACGTGCGCAAGGACGGCTGCGAAATCTGGGTCGGCACCCAGGCGCTCGCGCGGGCTCAGGCAACCGCGGCGCAGACTGCGGGCCTCCCGCTGGACAAGGTTGTCGTGCACAATCACCTGATCGGCGGCGGTTTCGGCCGCAGGCTCGAGGCAGACTGGGTCGCTCGCGCTGTCGAGATCGCCAAACACGTCGACGGTCCCGTCAAGGTCGTGTGGACGCGCGAAGAAGACATCCAGCACGACATGTATCGGCCCATGTTCGCCCACCGGATGTCGGCCGGCCTCGACGGCAATGGAATGCCGGTCGCCTGGAACAACCACTATGCCGGCTCGTCGGTCATCGCGAGATACCTGCCGCCAGCGTTCAACAATGGTCTCGATCCAGACACGACCGAAGGTGCCATCGATCTCGTCTACAATCTCCCGAATCTGCGCGTCGAATACGTGCAGGTGGAGCCGCCTGGCATTCCGACCGCGTTCTGGCGCAGCGTCGGACCGTCGCGCAATGTCTTCGTGACCGAAAGCTTCATGGACGAGCTGGCGGTGGCGGCGAAACAGGACCCGGTCGCATACAGGCTCGCGCTGCTCGACAAGACGCCCCGAGCAAGGGCCGTACTCGAGCTTGCCGCCGACAAGGCGGGCTGGGGAGAGAAGCAGCCGCCACGGGTCGGCCGGGGGGTCTCGGTACAGAACGCATTTGCAACTTACATGGCACTGATTGCCGAGGTCGAAGTGGCGAAGGATGGCGCAGTGCGCGTTCGGCGCGTCGTCTGCGCGGTCGACTGCGGCACCGTCGTTAATCCCGACACCGTCGAGGCCCAGATTCAGGGCGCGATTATGTTCGGCATCACCGCGGCGCTTTACGGCGAGATCACGCTCAGGAACGGTCGTGTCGAGCAGACCAATTTCGACAGCTACCAGATCCTGCGCATGAACGAGGCGCCGGCTGTCGAGGTGCACATCGTTCAGAGCTCCGAAGCGCCTGGCGGCATGGGCGAGGCAGGAACTTCATGCATTGTCCCCGCCGTCGCCAATGCGATCTTCGCGGCCACGGGTAGGCGCCTGCGAACGCTACCCGTCGACACCACCGCTTTGAAGCAGCCGGCATGAACGGAAACACGGCATGATCGACATCAGCAATTGCGATTCTTTCGTTCATCGTGACTTAAGCACGTCATCAAAGTTTAACTTTAGGTGCCAAGTAGAGACCGGAAAGGAGTATCGCCATGGTCACACGCGGTTTTATCGGTAGGCCGGGCAATACCGATCAGGCTACCCGTCTTCCGCCTGGTCAACATGTCGTCACAGACTTTCCAGTCTTGTCAGCAGGGCCGACGCCCCGGATCAGAACCGAGGATTGGACATTCACCCTCAAAGTCGGACCACGCATTGTGACGAAATGGAACTGGGCTGAGTTTCATGCTCTGCCGCAGACCAAAATGACGCGGGACATCCATTGCGTGACGACCTGGTCGAAGTTCAACACCTTTTGGGAAGGTGTACTGATCGACGATCTTCTGGCCGCGGCCAATCTTGAGGCGCCGACCGCCTACACGCTCGCGCATTCTTATGAAGGCTACTCCACCAACGTGCCATCAGCCGACCTCCTTGTTGGCAAGGCGATGGTGGCAACCAAGTACGCCGGCCAACCCCTTGCGGCCGAGCATGGCGGACCGGCGCGGCTGCTTGTGCCGCATCTCTATTTCTGGAAATCCGCGAAATGGGTGAATGCGCTGCAGTTCACCGAGCGCGATGAACTCGGTTTCTGGGAATTGCGCGGCTACCATCGCTACGGCGACCCTTGGCGCGAACAGCGCTACACAAACGATTGACGCGCCGATGCACTGGCAAAGCGCTATCATCACGCGGATCGAGAAGCTGTCGCCGCGCGTGAAAAGCTTCTTCTTTCGCCTTCCGGAGCCCATTTCGTTCCGGCCCGGTCAGCATCTTGTGCTACGGCTGACCGCACTAGACGGTTATCGCGCCCAACGCAGCTACTCGATCGCTTCCGCGCCCGGGCCTGGTAAGGCCGAAGAGCTCGAACTCACGATTGAAAGATTCGACGACGGCGAGGTCTCACCATTCATGCATGACGCCGCGCAGGTGGACGATGAAATCGAGCTGGGCGGCCCGATCGGTGGACACTTCAACTGGAGCCCTGAGGATGGCGGCCCCGTGCTTTTCATTGGCGGCGGCTCAGGCGTGGTGCCCTTCATGTCGATGCTGCGCCACCGGGCAGCGATCGGGTCGAGGGTTCCAGTTGCTCTGGTTTTCTCAGCGCGATTGCGTGAGGATTTGCTGTTCTTCGACGAACTATCGGAATTGGCTGCCTTCGACGATGGCTTTAGCCTGATGGTGACGCTGACGCGGGAGGCCGTCGCGCACTCATTCCGGGCTGGACGCATTGATGCCGCTTTCATCGCGGGCGTTGTCTCGGCCATGAAGATGCCGCTGCGCCATGTGCTGATTTGTGGTTCAGATCCGTTCGTGGAGACGGCGGCCGAAGGAACGATCGCGGCCGGAATAGATTCGGCCTTGATCAAGACTGAACGCTACGGGAGTTGACCGGGCGGTCCCAAAACTCCTTCGAATCTCGTGCAAGAAATAGCGAGTCAGCCGAAGTCGGCCCTCTAGAAATTGGACGTGCCCGAGCGGCAGGCGGACCGTCCGGATGGATTCCGACGGAAAACTCAAGCTCCAGGCACTGCCCGGTTTCTCAACCGATACCGGGTATTCGCCAAGCCGGCCGCGCCGGTGGGAGTGAGCACTCCAACGTACAACAGACTCACCAGGCTTTCTTCGGGATTGGCCTCGGCGCTGCCGCCAGTGCAAGGGCCTTCAAGGTCAGCATGGAGGAGGCGCCGACGGCCAGGCCTCTGGTGAGGCGGAGGATCTCGCGTCGGCTGTAGTTCATGGTTTACGCGAGATTGATTTACGCTGTGGCTGCAGTCGATCTTGGCGGCGATCACGAGCGAACCTGGCGCCGCTCAGGCGGCGATCGCCTCGTCGACCGACTATGCGATCAGGTTCGCCTGGAACAGAGGGTCCGGCCCAAACCCACGAAGCCACCTCGAACGAGCTCGCAGTCTTGGGAGGCGCGCAGGCTCTCCCGCGTTCCTCTGTTGCCTGGAAGCCCAGCCAGAGCAGTCACTGAGTCCCCACGGCGAGAACGATTTTTCCGTGCGGCGGAGGACGCCGGCCCTCCAAAATGTAGTGAGCCTCGCGGGCGTCCGCGAGCGGCAGGACGGCGCCTACCCGTGTTCTCAGATTGCCGCGGTTGATCAGCTCGGTGAGTTCTGTCAGGTGCCTGGTTGTGACTTTGACCAGGAAGAAGGTCGCATCGACGCCGCGATTCTTTGCAAGCTCCTGATCGGGTTGGGACACGGCCGAAATCAGCTTGCCGCCGTGGCGCAGGACCTGGAACGAGCGGTTCTGCGTATCGCCGCCGACGAGATCGAGGACTGCGTCCACATCCCGGGCCGCGTCCTCGAAGCGCTCGGTCTGAAAATCGACCACCGTGTCTGCCCCAAGCTCGCGCACAAACGCAACTTTGTCGGTCGCTGCCGTTGTGATGGTCCGAATGCCGGCACGGCGGGCGAGTTGCACCGCGTACGCCCCAACGTTGCCTGCGCCTCCGTGTATGAGCACGGTCTGGCCTGCTGTGAGCTGCGCCTCGTCGAACAGTCCCTGCCAGGCGGTTACCGCGATTACAGGAACTGAGGCCGCTTCAACGTGCGTGAGAGTGGTCGGCTTGTGGGCAATCATGCTCACCGAAGCCAGCGCATATTCGGCGTAAGCGCCAATGAAGCGCGGATTAGTGACGCCATAAACCTGATCGCCGACGCGCAGGCCGGTGACGCCCGGCCCGACGGTCTCGATCTCTCCTGACAGGTCGGAACCCAGCGTGAGGGGAAGCGGTTGCGGAAGCACGCTCCTTCCGCCTCTGATCCAGCCATCCCACGGCCCTACCCCGGCGGCATGGACTTTGACGAGGACTTCTCCGGGGCCCGGACTGGGCACGGGAACGCGATCGAACTGCATCATTTCCGGAGGGCCGAACTCATGTATGCGCCAAGCCTTCATAGACGTGCCGACTTGGCCCCGGGCTTCTTCATGAGAGATGCTGATTGTCGTCATCGGATGCTCCTTGCATCTGTCGTGTCTTGGCAGATCTCACGCACCATCAGCTGCGGCCAGCGGCGTGGCGCGGAAGCTGATCGCCAGGCGGTTGAAGGCGTTCATCAGGCCGATCGCGATCGTCAAATCAGCGAGTTCCTTTTCGCCGAACGTAGCGCGAGCCTCGGCATAGGCCTCCTCGGGCACATGCGTGTCGCTGACCCGAGTGAGCACTTCGGCCCACTTCAGTGCCGCCTTCTCCTGGCTGCTGAACAGGCGCCCGGCCTCATCCCAGGCCGGGACGAGCACGAGCTTCTCGACCGGCACGCCCGCCTTGAGCAGGTCGCGGCTGTGCATGTCGATGCAGTAGGCGCAGCCATTGATCTGCGAGATGCGAAGATAGACAAGTTCGATCAGGGCTGCCGGCAATCCGCTCTGGGCAACATAGCCGTAGACGGCGCCGAGAGCCTTCATGCCACCCGGAGCGGCGGCCGCATAGTTCATGCGCTGGGGCATGGTGGCGGTCCTTACTGCTGCTGCGGGATGGTCAGTGTGTCTGTGGGATCGGTGATAAAGACGGCGAGCAAGCTTGCCGGTTCGGTGGCGCTGGCGTTCTCACTCACCCTGTGGTGCGAGCCAGGGTTCTCGTAGAAGCCCTCGCCGACCTGGTAGACTTTGGCGGGTTCGCCATCGACCTGGCTGCGAATAGCGCCAGAAAGTACATGGGCGTAGATGAAAGCGGACTTGGTATGGAAATGGGGCGCCGACTTGCCGCCGGGCGGGTAGATCACCTCAACAGCGATCAGGCTCTTGCCTGGGATGTTCGGGATGGCGCGCTCGAAGACAGGCCTCACCGTCTCATCGAAACCCTGCGCTCCTATTTTCTGGGAGACAGGAATCACCGTCTTGTGCTCCGGCCCGTTGGCGTACAGGGTTGTACTGGCGAGTGCGACTGCGATGCCCGCTGCGCCGATGAAACCCGTTAACTTGATCATTCTCATTGTTTTGTCCTCATGTTGGGATCAGGGTTGCGGCGATCTTGCAGCCAGCATGGGCAAAAGCAGACGCAAGATTGAGTAAAACGACTGTAGCATCAGTCGGACTGGCAATAGCTGACGGCCGGCTACTCGGCTCGTCCAAGCGTTGCAGTCCGCCTCTTCCTCAAGGGCCACGGGCATATTGGCGTTGCCAAACAGACGCACCGTGTCGTCCTCAGAATCCACGCGGCGGTACAAACAGGCAGATTGTGTGCTCCTCACTCGCTCCGGCCGCCGAACACCAATGAAACACGCCGTCGGGACTGTTCTTGATGCGGCTGTCTGTGTAGGTAATCACTTCTCCCGTGCCCTTTATAACGTAGCCTTCGGGCCGCTCTCCGATGGCATTGTATGCGACTTCGCGGCAATCGTAGCCGGAGCAGCAGGAGAAGGGATAAGACCACCCCTGCGGCTGCGCAGCGGTCGGCGACGCGTCATGCGCACTCGCCTCCGACGCCACGAGGAACACCCGTGCGCCGACCACAAGAGCTGCGGCCAGGCGCAGCAGCGTTATGCCTGCGAAGCCGTCGCCGGGTGCGGGCTTGCTACCGTCGTCAACGACACAGCCGACATGACAGCGGCAGATCGGGTAGTAGACTGCCTGCTTCGGTCTCATAATGGGAACTCCTGTACTTGGCGTCAGCAGATCGGCGCAGACAGGCTGCTGGCTGTGGAAGTTCGGCTCTTGCAGGTACGAAACGGTACACTCACCCCGGGCACCCATTGCGTCGTCCGGCTCCGTATTGTCATCGCCCGCGCGGTCTCGGCATTACGCGCCTCGCGTCGACCGTGACCGGGCGGCGTGCGTAAGCTGGTCCCGGGCCGCGCATGTAGTGGAGCTCCGGCCGATAGCGAGGCGCTACTAGTTTGCGAAGCGCCGATAGATGCTGGGTGACGAGAGACAAGAGTTTCATGACGCGATCTCCTTTCCACTGAGCACGTCTGCATGGTCGAATGCCATCTACAGATTCATGCAAGTGTGGAGGCAAATCTATTGTACGATGGTGTCCCCAATACTTTGGCATCAGTCTGGGCCGCTAAGCGCGGCCATAAGCTGCAGTCCTGATCGAAGCGGCCGTCACGAAAACAGGCTTCCGTGTCGGCCCCAAGTTGATCTGGCCTCTTTGCTCGGCGGCTGTCGTGGCGATATCGGCCGCAGTCAGCCGTTCAACATACTCGCGCGTGTCCCGGGATTGCCGACGTGACCCTTTGTTGCCGCAAAGCGAACAAGGCGCGAAAGGGCTTCCACGACGTAGTTCAAGGTAGTTCAAGGATGCACAAGACGTGATGCACCTCGCTGAATTCGGAACCTGCAAAGAGCGTCGGACTTTCTCCCGTTCGCGTCTTCTCGCATTTCTGCGCACCCCTTGAGCGGTTAATCGGTCGACCGTCTCGCCCTCGGTTGCTGCCCCTCGCCACATGTGCGCGAGCATGCGCCCAAGGCAATGCCTAGGTTTTGTTGTGCGGTGGTGTCGGTCTCAATTATCGCAGCGCCTGCTCAGTGCGCGAGCCGATCCAAAAGTATTGCCGATACTATCGTGCAATAGATTTGGCGCGAATGTCAGTCCATCTGTGTGCCTATATCCGGATGTCGATTGGCTCTCGTGCGGCGCCCATGGCGCTCGCCCGGATTCATTCAATCGGAACCCTGATCAACCCCGTCTTCCATCTGAGCGACGAATGGAGGTTCTCATGAAAACGGTTCGTGTCATGGCGACAGCAGCCCTTATCATCGGGGGCGCGTCATGAGCCGTAGCTTCGACGCGATCATCATCGGCGCCGGGCAGGCGGGACCCTCGCTCGCCGGGCGCTTGACGGCCGCCGGCATGAAGGTCGCGCTAATCGAACGCAAATACCTCGGCGGAACCTGCGTCAACACCGGCTGCATGCCTACAAAGGCGATGGTCGCGAGCGCCTATGCGGCGCATCTCGCCAGACGCGCCGGCGATTATGGCGTCTCGGTCGGAAGGGAAATCGCAATTGACATGAAGAAGGTCCACGCGCGCGCCGCCAAAATAACACTCGATTCCCGTTCGGGCCTTGAGAACTGGTTGACCGGCATGGAGAACTGCACCGTCATCCGCGGCCATGCCCGGTTCGTCGACCCGCACACGGTCAATGTCGGCGGCGAAACGCTCTCAGCGCAGAGGATCTTCATCAATGTCGGTGGACGGGCGGCGAGACCGGATATGCCCGGCATCGACCACGTCAAGGTCCTCGACAACACCGACATGGTCGCGCTTGACCAGGTGCCGCGCCACCTCGTCGTTGTTGGCGGCAGCTATGTCGGACTCGAATTTGCACAGATGTTCCGCCGTTTTGGCGCCGAAGTGACTGTCGTGGAAAAAGGGCCTCGTTTGGTCTCGCGCGAGGACGACGATGTCGCTGCAACGATCAAACACATTCTCGAACGCGAAGGCATTGCGATCAGACTGGACGCCGAATGCATCCGCTTTGAACAATACGGCGATGAAATCCGCGTCGGCCTTCACTGCGAGCGCGAGCCCCGCGACGTGCTCGGCAGTCATGTTCTGCTCGCTGTCGGGCGCCGCCCTAACACCGATGACCTCGGCTTGGAGGAGGTAGGAATCGCGCGGGACGCCCGCGGTTTTATTAGGGTTGACGATCATCTCGCGACCAACATCGAGGGTGTCTTCGCGCTCGGCGATTGCAACGGCCGCGGTGCCTTCACCCACACGGCGTACAATGATTTTGAGATCGTTGCGGCCAATCTGCTTGACCGCGAAAGCCGCAAGGTCAGCGACCGTGTTCCGGGCTACGCGCTCTACATCGACCCGCCGCTGGGACGCGCCGGCATGAGCGAAGCGGAAGCGCGAAAGGCCGGCCTCCCCGTTCTCGTCGGCACGCGGCCGATGACTCGGGTTGGGCGTGCTGTCGAGAAGGGCGAGACGCTCGGATTCATGAAGGTCGTCGCCAATGCCGAAACGGGCAAGATCCTCGGCGCCGCGATTCTCGGGACGGGCGGTGACGAGGCGATTCACGGCATACTCGACGCAATTAACGCAGGCACACAGTATCGCGACCTTCAATGGGCAGTGCCGATCCATCCGACGGTCTCGGAGCTAATACCAACTTTGATCGGTGCAATGCAGTAGAGTGGTTGGGCGGGTACTCGCCACGAAGGCAGCAGTGGAGGATCGATACCAAAGTCTGATAGACCTTAGTAGGAGTAACCCCAATACTGCGTGAGTGAGTTCCATCCTCCGGCGTGGGGCGTGGACTAATGGCTGGCGCGAGGGCTCCGACTCTGGGCCTGGGCAATTCGGGCCATCGAGGTGTCCACGTGGCCAAATCCGCTACCATGTGGCGTTTCGCTTGAGAGGTGACGAGCCTGCGGGACGCTTCACAGAGGTCGGGCCATGAATCCAAGTTCTGCAGA
The DNA here is from genome assembly GCF_055811575.1 of Mesorhizobium sp. WSM4815. Classification (NCBI taxonomy): domain Bacteria; kingdom Pseudomonadati; phylum Pseudomonadota; class Alphaproteobacteria; order Hyphomicrobiales; family Phyllobacteriaceae; genus Mesorhizobium; species Mesorhizobium sp. WSM4815. Next base: position 67,302 of record NZ_JBVVQS010000092.1, read on the forward strand.
GATTGCAATTCCGTCCTACACTCTTCAGAAATGGCAGCGAATTGTCGACCTCTTGGCCAATATCGTGCACGTTCCGTCGGCGGTGGTGTGCAAACTCGACCCGCCGCACTATACGCATTACAGTATCTTGGCTTCTAGCAACTCGGAGGGAAATCCTTTTCCAGTCGATGACACCTTCTTGATGGATATTGGGACCTTTTGCGAAACTGTAATCAAGAGCCGCGAACCGCTGCTTGTCATCAACGCCTTGGAAGACGATCAGTGGAAACTGGCTCCCGAGATCCAAGTGGGGATGGTCTCGTATTTGGGATTCCCCGTTGTCTGGCCTGATGGGCGGATGTTTGGAACCATCTGCGTCCTTGATGATAAAGCCAATCGATACAGCGACCTCTACCAGGAACTCCTATTGCATTGCCGCGATGTCCTACAAGCGGACCTGCAGACGCTGGTCCGCTTCGGCCACGAACTCGAGGATCAAAAGGCACATCTCAGTGAACTGTTCGCACGGGTTCCAGAAGCTGTTGTCATGGTCGATGGCGACTTCAGGATTACGCGTGTCAACCCGGAGTTTACGAAGATTTTTGGGTACACGGCAGAAGAAGCGATCGGTCAGGGAATCAAGGAACTCATTGCGCTCGACGATCGGCAGGAGGAGGTCGAAGGTTTCTTGTATCGGATGTTCCATACGGGGGAGGCATTCGCCGGTGAGACCATCCGCAGACGTAAGGACGGCAAGCATGTGCCAGTCTCCCTTATCTGCGTTCCGGTTCCATCCAATGGTGGTGGGAGGGTTGGGTACGTGATCTATCGCGATATGACAGATACGAAGCGCCTCGAGGATGAGCGGCGGCGATATCACGAAATTCAGTTGGAACTCGCACACGCAAGCCGAATCGCGACGCTAGGGCAACTGTCCGCGTCAATTGCGCACGAGCTTAACCAGCCGCTGTCGGGCATCATAACCAATGCCGGCACCTGCCTTCGTATGCTGGCCGCCGATCCACCGAACATGGACGGCGTGCGAGAAGCCGTGCGGCGCACGATGCGAGACGGTGACCGCGCCTCGCAGGTTATCACGCGGCTGCGTGCTCTGTTTAGCAACAAAGAGCCCGCATTTGAGCCAGTGGACCTTAATGACGCGGTGCGAGAGGTGGTTGCGCTGTCGCTTGGTGAGATCCGGAACAGTCAGGTGATTTTGCGGACTGAACTTGCCGACGACCTCCCGTGTGTCTCGGCAGATCGTATTCAGTTGCAGCAAGTCGTCCTGAATCTGCTACGGAACGCGTTGGATGCGATGACCACGGTCGATGATCGTCCAAGAGACTTGCTGATCAGAACCGAACGGGAGGAGGAGGATTCGGTGCGGTTGAGCGTGAAAGATGCGGGGGTCGGTTTCGACCCTCACACTATGAAAAAACTATTCGAGGCTTTTTACAGTACAAAGAATGCCGGGATGGGAGTCGGACTTGCAGTGAGCCGCTCGATCATTGAGAACCATCATGGCCGCCTATCAGCGGCTCTAAACGATGGCCCGGGGGCTACGTTTTCGTTTTCTGTTCCACGGCCATGAGAATGCCGGTTCGCCCAGTCCTGATCTGCGGTTCGAATCCTTTCGTGGAGACGGCGACTGAGGGAACGTTCGCGGCTGGAATAGATCCGGCCTTGATCAAGTCCGAGCGCTACTGGTTGCCAGATCCCGAGTTAATATGCGATTCCGAGCCTCGCCGCCATGTTAACCAAGTCGGGGAGAGAGCCAGCCTTCATTTTACGCATCACCTGGCCTCGGTGTGCCTTCACGGTGATCTCGCTGATGCCGAGCTCGAAGCCGACCTGCTTGTTCAGCAGACCGGAGACCACCAGTGCCATGACCTCTTGCTCCCGGCGGCTGAGGGATGCGTGACGATCCCGCAACTCATGGATCTCGGAGTTTAGGGCAAGCGAGTTTCTGCTGCGCTCGAGCGCCTGCTCGATCGCAGTCAGTAGCACCTCGTTGCTGAACGGCTTCGTGAGGAACTCGGCGGCCCCGGCCTTCATCGCCTTGACGGTCATCGGCACATCGCCGTAACCCGTAACGAAGATGATCGGCATGTCGGTCCGCTCGACTGAGACGGACTGCTGCAGATCGAGCCCGTTGAGATCCGGAAGATTGACGTCCAAGATCAAGCAGTTCGGAACCACCGGACGGGGACAGGCGAGGAATTCCCGCGCCGACTCGAATATCTCCGACTGCCAGCCAGCGGAACGGATCAGCAACTCCAGCGATTCGCGCACGGAAACATCATCGTCGACGACGAACACGACAGCCATTTCGTGCGACATGGATGCAGACCTCGCTTCGTCGCTAGGTGCAGTCGCCAGATCCGTATTCATCACTTATATCTCCACGAGATGGCCACAAAATGGCGTGCGCTAGGTCCTACTGAGCGCTGAACTGAGCGCCTCCTCAAGGGCAGCATCGCTGAACGGCTTGAACAGGCACTCCACCGCGCCCTGCTCAAGCAAACGCGGGCGCACGGTGTCGTCCCGGTGCGCAGTGATGTAAACGATCGGAATCGGAAAGCCCCGACGTTTGAGTTCCCGCTGCAGCTCGGGACCTGTCATCCCCGGCATAGAGACGTCGAGGATCAGGCATCTGGTCTTGCCGATGGTATCGGACGCCAGAAACTCTTCCGCCGAGGAGAACGCCCGCACGCTGAAGCCGAATTCCTTAATCAGATCGGGTAATGACTCGCGTACGGACTCGTCGTCATCGACGACCGATACGAGTGGATGCGCAATTTTCATGAAATCCCCGCTACACTTTGGGCACTGCTGATGACTGACGCCCCCGCCGCGCTGATATCTTGCGCGGGTGCCTCATCCCCTGAGAACCTGGGGATCGAAAACGAAAACGTGGCCCCGGGGCCATCATTGGATACTGCCCACAAGCGGCCGTTGTGGCTCTCGATGATAGAACGGCTGACGGACAAGCCTATCCCCATACCGTCGCTCTTAGTCGTGTAGAACGCCTCAAAGAGCCGCTCCGTATCCTCGGGTCCGAGACCGACGCCGGCGTCCTGCACGGTCAGGCGTACATGATCGTCCTCGTCCAGATCGGTCCTCAAGAGCAACCGCCTCGGGCGATCGTCAACACCGCTCATCGCATCCGCAGCATTACGCAGCAGGTTCATAATGACCTGCTGAAGCTGGATACGGTCTCCGCCAACAAACGGAAGCCCGACGGCAAATTCGGTGCGTAGAACCACCCGGCTTCTCTGAAGATCACTCCACAACAGATCGATCACCTCTCGTGCAGCCTCGTTGAGATCGACCGGCTCGATCGCCGCGGTTCTCTTGCTGAAGAGTGCGCGCAGCCGCGTGATCACGTCGGCTGCACGGTTGCCGTCGCGGATGGTGCGCCGCGCGGTCTCCCGCGCGCCGTCCATGTTCGGTGGATCGGCGGCCAGCATACGAAGGCAGGTGCCGGCATTGGTTATGATGCCCGACAGCGGCTGGTTGACTTCATGGGCAATCGACGCTGTCAACGCTCCGAGGCTAGTGATCCTGGTGACATGTGCGAGTTCCGAGCGGGCCTCAGTGAGTGCCTCGTCCGCGAGCCGACGCTCCGTGACGTCCTGGACCGCAGCTAAACACTCCAATCGGCCATCCTGGTGACGGACCACACGACCGAAGGTGCGCAGGTACTTCACCCTGTCATCTGGCATCCGCAGCCGGATCTCGTAACCCGGATAGCCGTGGCCAGCGCGAACCCGATCCAATTGCGCCGACAGCGAGGGCATGTCGTCCGGGTGGACTCGCGCACGAAACTGCTCGAGCGTTACAACGCCATTCGGGTCAAACTCGAAGATACGACAGAGTTCTTCCGAAAACGCGATCTCGTCCGTGTCCACGCGCCAGGAGAAGCTACCGGTCGAACTGAGCTGTTGACCTTCGGCGAGCAGTGTTTCACTGCGCCTAAGCGCTGCCTCAGTACGCGCGCGTTCGATGGCGATGCTCGCGAGGTGCGTCGCATGCGCGATGAGACTCTGATGCTGAGGCGACGGGCCCGCAGGCTGGCGCTGATAGAGGCAAAGGGTGCCAAGGACCCGTCCATCCTTTGCGTAAATTGGCGTGCTCCAGACCGAACGCAGTCCGTGTTCCAGAACATGGATTCGAGCAAAGGAGTCGCGCCAGCGTGGGTCCGTATCCATGTCCTCCGCAACTACCTGCACCTTCTGACGAACTGCTATCGCGCAGGGCAATGCGTCGCCGCTAAGAGAGAGCCCAGCAATTGGGTCGGTGTAACTGGCAGGCAGCGAAGGCGCCACGCTATATTCGATGGTTGAGCCGCTCCAATCGATCGGGTGGACATCGCAATAGCAGCCTGGGCCAGCCCCCTCGACCATCTTGCAGAGCTCGCTGAGAACGTCGTGGAGCGGACTGCCGGACGCAATCATCTCCAGCAGATGCTTCTCGAGGGCGAGATTGGTTTCCGCGCGTTTGCGGTCGTCAATGTCGGTATTGACCCCATACCATTTAACGATCTTTCCGGACGCATCGCGCAACGGGTTGGTGCGAAACAGAAGCCATCTATACTCACCATCAAACCGGCGCAGCCGCGCCTCCGCTTCTCCTTGCTTTCCGGAAGCCATGATGGACTGCCACGTGGCAGTCAGCCCGCTCAGATCGTCGGGATAGACCGCGACGGTCCAGCCCCAACCCTGCGCCTGCTCGGCTGAGAGGCCGACATAGTCGAGATAGTGCTGGCTGAAGAATTCGGCTGAACCATCAGGACGAGCCGACCAAGCGAAAGCCGGAATGGTGTCGATGATTAGTTTGAAACTGCGCTCGCTCTGGCGAAGCGCTTGCTCGGCGCGCTTCCGGTCGTCAATGTCGATGCTTACTCCGTACCATTTGACGATATTCCCGGATTCGTCGCACAGTGGATTGGCACGAACTAGAAACCATCGATAAATGCCGTCGAAACGGCGGAGGCGTGCCTCAGCTTCCCCCGATTTTCCGGATGCTAAAATGGCCTCCCAAGCAGCAGTAAGTCCGTCTACGTCGTCTGGATGGACCGATGCTGTCAGGTCCCAGTAATCGGACAGCGCAGTTGTCGGTACCCAATCCTTTGATTGGCCGATCGAAAGGCCCGCATAATGAAGATAGTGCTGGTTGAAGAATTCGGTGGAACCATCTGGACGGGCAGACCATGCCAGAACGGGAATCGTGTTGATGATCTCGTTGAGATTGCGCTCGCGCGCCGCGAGGGCTTCTTCGGCGCGCTTGCGCTCGTCAATGTCAATGAGCAGGTTGTACCAGCGGACGATGCGCCCGTTCGTGTCCCGAAGTGGAGATCCGCGAGACTGAAACCAGCGGTAGACGCCATCGAAACGTCGAGCGCGGACTTCGTCCGTGAAGGGCTCACCCGACGCTATCGATCGAGTGAAGTACTCGACAGCACGCGGTAGATCCTCCGGGTGTGTCATATCGCTGGTTGCCCAGCGCTTCAACTCCTCAAGTGGCTTGCCAAAGAACTCGATGATCTGGCGGTTAACGTATTCGAGCTCACCATTTGGCGTAAAGGCCGCGATCATGCCCGGAATACTGTCCACGATCGATCGGGCATAACTTTCGCTTGCACTGAGCGCCTCCTCAGCCCGCTTGCGATCATCGATATCGACCAGCAAATGAAACCAACGGAGGATGTTGCCTTGCGGATCACGCAAAGGCAGGCCAAGGACGTTGTGCCAGCGATAGACGCCGTCAGCACGGCGGTGGCGGCTCTCGACATTGTAGGCGCTGCCCTTTCGGTGCGCATCCAGCTGAGCAGCGATCGTCCGCTCCAGATCATCTGGATGGACGACGTCAGAGGCCTTCCAGCCTTTCAGTTCTTCGAATGTTTTGCCGAAGTAATCGAGGGTGAACTGATTGAGACCCTCGACCTCGCCCGACGGTGTGGTCACGGCGACCGGCATCGGAATGCTATCGACGATCAGCTGAAAATCGAGCTCCCGCCGCCGCAAGGTCTCCTCAGCTCGACGAAAATCCTCGACGTCTGTGCCCACTCCACACCATTTGATGATCTGTCCGCCGTCGTCGCGCATCGGGCTGCACTGGACGCGGAACCAATGGTACTGCCCATCGAAGCCCCGTACGCGCGCTTCCAAGTCGCCGGGCTCGCCAGTCGCCAGAATCGATCGCCAGCGTTCGAGTACCGTGGGCAAGTCGTCTGGATTTACCGCGGCCTGCCACTCCCAGCCATGGGCTTCATCAAGGCTGAGACCGGTGTAGTCGGACCAGCGTTGATTGGCGAAGTCGAAATGCCCGTCGGGCTGCGCAGTCCACACCATCGCCGGAAGCGCGTCGAAGACGCGGCCGAGATCGATCTCCATTGCCATCCTTTCGCGTGTGTCTGCGCGCATGAGCATGCGCCGGGCCAATCCAAAGGTCTATTGTGCCTTGGTGTCGGTTTTGGGCGGTAAATAGGTCTCGCCGTTCCACCAAGACAAAAGTATTGCCGGTACCATCGTGCAATAGATTTGGCTGCTCTGACAGTCGACCTGTGTGGTACGAATCCCCGGACACGTGGACGTTGGCAAGGCCACTTTTTCTCGTCGCCGAGGATGTAGCAGCGGCTGTGACGTCATCGTTTGCGCGGCAGCATCAACCAGGAGGACCTCATGCTCAAGATATTCGGCGCGGTTGGATCGGGCTCAGTTCCGATCGAGGCCACGCTGACGCTGCTCGGAATTCCCTACGAGGTGATCGAGGCGGTCACTTGGGAGGACGAAGCGGCGCGCAAGCGGGTCGAGACGGTTAATCCGCTCGGCCAGGTCCCGGCGCTGGTGCTGCCGTCCGGCGAGATCATGACCGAAAGTGCTGCGATTTTGATTTATCTCGCCGATCTCTATCCACAGGCACGGCTGGCGCCAGGACTCAACGACCCCGCACGCGCGCAATATCTATGCTGGATGACCTATGTGTCGGCGGCGATCTACGCGTTTGCCTGGATCAAGGACGACGCGATGCGTATCGCCGCCAGCAAAGATGACGCGCCGCGCGTGATCGATCGCGTTCATGACCGGATCGCCGATTGCTGGCGCAAGATGGACGAGCAGATCACACCCAGCCACTACATCCTCGGCGACGAACTCTCTGTGCTGGATCTCTATGTGACGGTGATCTCGCGCTTCGGCCCTTGGCGCACGCGCTTTTACAAGAGCGCGCCTAAGATGGCCGAAATCGTCCGCCAGATCGATGCCGACCCGCGCCTCAAGGAGTTCTGGGCGAAGCGGTTTCCATTTTACGAGGGATGGGAGCAGTAAGCGCCACGTCACTCTCGAAATGAACTTGAGTTCGAAAGGTATCTTTAGGACGCCACCGTAGGCCAAGCCTTGGGTGAATTGTCGTCGACAAAGAGCAATATAAGAGGCGCAGATGCCGAGTTCGACCCCCTTCGTGCGCGAGAATAGGCACCAGCCGAGTGTTCTATTCTTCTTGGTGCCCCGTCTTCTTATCGGACCGGATCGCTAATCACGCAAACCAATCCAAAAGTATCGGCAATACCTTCGTGCAATAGATTTGCGCAGGCTGTCGCTTCATCTGTGTGTATCCCGATTGCATCGGCGGACGAGGCTGAAAGCCCTGCCCTGGAATGCGGCGCCCTCCAGCGAAATTGGGCAATATTCCAACAACGGAGTAGGACAATGAATTACGCAAAGACTGACGAAGCTGTCAGGAAGCTTACCCCGGCGCAATATCGGGTAACGCAGGAGAGCGGCACCGAGCGCCCCTTCACAGGGGAATATCATGACAACAAGGAGCCGGGCATCTATGTCGACGTCGTTTCCGGCGAACCGTTGTTCGCTTCGGCCGACAAGTTTGATTCCGGCTCCGGCTGGCCAAGCTTCACGAAGCCGATTGTATCGGCAAATGTCAACGAACTGCGGGACGACTCGCATGGCATGATTCGCACCGAGGTTCGCTCGGTACATGGCGACAGTCATCTTGGCCATCTGTTTCCCGACGGCCCCGAAGACCGGGGCGGGCTACGCTATTGCATCAATTCCGCTGCGCTGCGTTTCATTCCGCGCGACGAAATGGAGGCCGCGGGCTACGCCGCGTACCTCGACCAAGTGGAGGACATCTAAATGACCGAGAAAGCTGTTCTGGCTGGTGGCTGCTTCTGGGGCATGCAGGACTTGATCCGCAAGCTGCCTGGCGTAATTGAGACCCGCGTCGGCTACACCGGCGGCAACGTGCTGTACGCGACCTATCGCAATCACGGCGATCATGCCGAGGGCATAGAGATCGTCTTCGATCCCGAGATGACCAGCTATCGCCGGATACTGGAGTACTTCTTCCAGATTCACGATCCCACCACGAAAAATCGGCAGGGCAACGACTTCGGCAGCTCCTACCGCTCGGCAATCTACTACGTCGACGATGAGCAGAAGCGCATAGCAGAGGACACCATCGCAGATGTGGACGCTTCGGGCCTGTGGCCGGGTAAAGTCGTCACCGAGGTCGAGCCGGTGGGAGACTTCTGGTACGCGGAACCGGAGCACCAGGATTACCTGGAGCGCTACCCCGGCGGCTACAGCTGCCATTACCCTCGCTCCGACTGGGTGCTGCCCCGCCGGGTCGCGGCCGAATAGGCGCCCAGCCCAGTTCCGGCTGGGAAGAACAGCGAGCCATGCACATTCCGTTATGCCCCGTCGGTGCGCCTGGCCTGACCGCCGCGAAACCCCGGGTATCGCGGCGACAGATGCGGCAGGAAGGGCAGTCCGCCAACAAGTTTGCCGCAGGCCGAGTTTCATTCCATGCCGATAAGCGCACCAGCCAAGTTCGGATGATCCAAGGAGAGACGAATTGAAGGCCGAGACGACCAACGCCGATGACTTCTCTGCTTTCCTCGACCGCCTTGGTAGGCTTCCCACTGGCTTCTCACGGGGCATCTACGAAGGGTCGCCGTATGGCGTCACTATCGACAGATCGGCCGGCTGGACGAAGTTGTTCGCCCGTGAACTCGGGGGCCGCGAAATCGTTAGCTTCAATCTCTATCGTACCGCGGAGGGTGAGGTCCACCTTCGACCGTGCGAAATGTCCTCGGCCAAGGTGATCGACTTCGTCCGCGGCTTCTCTGCAGACACTTCTTGATGGTCCCCGGCGACAGGCAAAGGAATCTAAGATGGCCCACCCGAGGTTTGGCGAGCAGGCGCCGGAGAGGGCCCGCGCAGTCTGGCCGGCATCTGTTCGAGGACTTTTCGGTTCGCAACGTTCACGTCTGCGGCTCAAGCACCTTTGTCGCAGAGACCGCTCCGCTCGGTGCTTCCTAGAACCTGGCGCGGTTCGGACCGAGCGGAACGGCTCCTGTGGTGAAGCCAGTGGCGAGTTTTGCCAGACTGGCATGGGGTGCACCCGACCAGGATCGCTCACCTGCCAAGCACTAGAAAAATATGTTCTCCGCGGAACAGGCCGCGCTGGCCATTGGGGGGAGTTGACCGACCATGACCTTCCGGGATTTCCGCCTCTGCCCGCGGCGCTTGCGGAGCACTTTCCCGGAAGTAGGTCGCAGAAAACCGCAGCGAGGGTGATCAACATATTTCTCCGGAAGCTTCCAGAACTGGAGCCGGGCGCGAATCCGGTGGTCGAATGAGCGAATTCCTCGTGAACATTTCAGGGTCTGGCCCTGCAGCCGCAAACATAGACATTTGGGCGGGCATGGCTTTGCTCGGGGTGCTGGGATTTGTTCTCGGTTTCGCGCTCAACCATGGGTCAATCTGCACCGTCATCGCCACGAGGGAACTGGTTTCGGAGAAGAGGCCTGCGCGATTCATCGCGCTCGTCGAATGCGCCGTCTGGGCGACCCTCGTCTACACAATCCTCGAAACGTCGCCGATGATGCAGGAGGGTTGGTCGCCAATCGGCTACCTGGCTCCCGCAGCCTTTTTGTTCGGGCTCGGTACTTATGTGAACGGCGCTTGTGTGTTTGGGTCTGTCGGCCATTTCGGGAATGGCGAAATCGACTTCGGGTTCTCGTTTCTCGCCATCTTTGCGGTGTTCTATATAGAATCTCTGATCGGCCTGCTTCCGGATCAGCCGCCGATAAGCGCTTCCCCGCCGCTTGGGGCGGTGCTTCTCGCACTTGCACTGTTGGCTATTCTGGCGCTGAGGCTCGGTGTGTCACTCAGATCCGAGTCCAACTTTCGGCGGTTGACGGTGTCGATGGGAGTGATCGGAATCACCTTTACGATCCTCGCGGTTTTTGCGCCTGGGTTCTCGATCACGGCATCAGTTGGATCGATCGTTTCGATACCCGTCGCGGGCAGCATGATTGCAGGGTGCATGTTCGGCGGCAGCCTTGTCTCCGCAAGACTCAGGAAGCGTCAATTCATACTGAAATGGCCGACAATCAACACCCTCGTCAGGAGAACGGTTGGAGGCGTCCTTATGGGATTGGGTGCGCTACTCATCCCCGGCGGGAACGATACACTGCTGATGATTGGTTTCCCAATGGGGGCATGGCAGGCGGTGCTCGCATACGCTTTATTCGTCGCAACGCTTGCCGCTCTCATCGCCAAATTCGGTTCGATGGCAAGGTCCTGGTCATGACGGTGACCCATGTTAGGACATCGCTTGCAAGGCCTCCACCCTCCCAGGGGGTAAGGCCGTGCCATCGCACTCTAGCGCCGTATGCCGCCAGCTTACTCAATGGCCAATCTCGGTGACCGATCCCGGCGCGGTTGTCGCTACCCGGGGGCGCTCCCGTGCAGATCACCCGCGGAATATCGGGGGATCAGCAATCCCAAAGTATTGACGATACCATTGTACTATCGAATCGGCGCGACTCCTCCTGCATTCTGTATTGCATCCCGATGGACTAAATACAGATTAGTCAGAGGAGAATTACTTTGGCGAACGACCGCGTTCGTGCGCACGCGCTTACCTGGCACCAGACTCGGACGGTTTAAGCCCATTGACTTCCGGAGGTCAGGCGCGCGACCCGGATCAGGATTCAGGCCAGTGCGGTCGTAGTGGGCTGCGCAATGAAAGTTTCGCTGATCAGCGCAGAAGTCCGTCACGCTCGAATTCGTCCCAGCCCTTCAGTTTCTGACGTGACATCTCGTCCCGAGTGCTGTCAGGTGCAGACGCGGCCTTACGGCCGCTCTTTTGCGCACGCTTCAGGGCGGCCTTTCCGGCTGCCCGCCGCCTATTCTCCGCAGCAGCTATCGCGTCTTCCTCGCGCCAGACCGTAACCAAGTCGCGATCGAGAACGTCCTCGATGTGGCGTGGATCAAACACGTGAAAAGTGATCTTCCTTGCGCGACCGCGAAGTTTCACCGTACGTGTGCCGGCGCTCTGCAAGCGGCCGTCCTTGAGCCACCGGTGCCGCTCTGCCGAAGAGATCGTCAGGACGTCCTCGACCTCGCGAGGAATTACGGGCAGACTTTCGATGCGTTCCAACGTTTTGGACACAATCGCCGACGCAGTCCGGAAATCGCCATAGGCGCCTACCGGCATGCGCAAGGTGAGCGCTCCGACCTCGATGTCGAGGAGCTTCTTCGCCGCCAAAGGCAGGTGGGCACGCACTTCGCGAAGGATCCCTTTGGCTCGGACCGATGACCCAAGCGTGGCGGCAGACGGGAGCGTCCACTCTTCGATCAACTTCGCAGCTGCATCCATTTTCCGGCGTACGGGCATGGGCCTTAGATAGGTCTCCCATCAAGTCGGCTTCAACAAGTGTGGAATCAGCTAGCGGGCGCTCCGGCACTGGCCTTCAAACCATGCCATCTTCCAGCGTTCTCGGCCTTCGTCCGATCACGCGTTCCACGTCCAGGGCGCGGGGTTCCCCAAGGATGTCCGTTTCAGGAGCGCGGCAACGCGGGCTTCAACGGCCGAGATCGGCGCAAAGCTGACGTTCAGTCTGTGACTGGCATCGGTCAGAGAAGGGCTTACCAAGGGGCTCAGTGCCATTCATCAGAAATCTAGGAGAGCAGCCAAGAGCCAGCTCACTCCTTCATCACAAACATCGGGTTCCGATGGCTGTATTTATCATCTGCGTCGGCCCACGCGTTCCAATCGATCAGGATCGAAAGATCTTCATCGTGTGCATCCCAAACTGTAATCTCCCAGGTTGGGTGCATTGATCGGCAATGCCGGGCGTGCACCTCAGCATCGTCCCTGCCGTCGACATTGAACTGCAGGCCGAGCGCGGCGTCGCTGATGATGTCCGTCCACCAGAAGCGGACGCGCGTTGGCGACCAGTTCATGAACAGGCTTGTTTCGGTGAGGCCGACAAGTCCGTTCTCACTGGGGCGACGCGCCAGAACGATCGCACCGTTGAACTTTGGTCGTTTTCGCTTCCACGACAGTATTTTCGTCATTTGATTTCCGTTCATCGACGTAGCTCCGCTTTCGCGGGGCTCTGGCCCCGCGAAAGATGATTTCCAGTTTCGGTTTTCGGATGCCGCCGCTCAATCAGCGGCCAGCTTTCTATGTCAGGGTGCGGACTGCCCGCGCCCCGCAAGGATGGCCGCCAGTTCTCGACCCGCAATGCGGGACTGAGCGCCGTCGATGTAGTGCTTTTCGGTCATGGCGAAGGACCGATGACCGAGGAGGTCCTTTGCTACCCGGATATTCTCCGGGTCGGCCATCGAGATCAATGTCGCCGCCGCATGGCGGAAGCGATGCGGGCTGACTTCGAAGCCGAGGCCAATCCGGGTCCACTTGATGACACGCCTCCGGATCATCTTGTCTGTCATCGGCCGCCCTTCGTACGGCCAGAGATTGCTGTGTTGCGCGGCTCCGGGGAACGCCAAACGGACCTGATCAAGATAGATACCCATGTAGCGGGACAGGCGATCCGACAGTTCGTATTCCTGTTCCGTCTTCGTCTTGGTGTTTTCTGCTGGCACTATCAGGCACCACCGCTGCCCGACTTTCATCATGTGTTCGCCGACCAGCAGGCGGGAGAACGCTCCCCTGCGAATGGGCGCTTCCACCAGGGTGGCGATCAGCAGACCGTCCCGATAGGCGATGGCGCAGCTCTTCGTAAGGCGTCCCATTGCATTGGCCTTAATGAGAGCACGATCCATCAACCGCAAGCCGAGAGCATAGAGATCCGAGCTCAACACTTGGCGATGCTTGATCGGCACCGCCTTTGCGGCGATGCGCCTGGAGATGCGGTAGAGCCACTGCCAGTCGCGATCCGGACAGAACGCCCGGATCGTATAGAACAGACGCCCAATGTAATGTGCGACGGTCGTATCTCGGCAGTTCTCGCGCAGATACTCAATATAGTCCTCCACGCGGCTCTGCTCGACACGATCCCCCGGCATGAGTTTGAGTGCATCCGGGAAGATGTGAGACAGGAAGCCCAGCCACCGGCCGTAGTCCGCCTTCCTGCCGTATTTGGTGGCGGGGGCCAGAGATGACCCTGATCCCCAATCGAAGACATCGATGGCTTCGAACGCACGCTCGAACAGTTCCCTATCCTGCAAAGGCCAAGCGTCGAATGGCAGACCGCTGTTGAGGTGACGTGTCATTCCGCGTCCTCCGAGTTGGTGCGGCGTGACCGGCTGGCATTGGGCCGGTTGGCACGGCTTTCGTCGAGGGCCTTGGTCAACAGAGCATTATGGTGACGTCCGGCACGGCGGGTATCGAGCCCGGCATAGAACGTCGCCGTCGTCTCCAGCTTCTTGTGGCCAAGCAGGTGCTGCACAACGACGTGGCCGCCCGGGCTGGAGTCCAGAATGGTCTTTGCCGCCAGATGCCGGAAAGCATGCGGGTTCATGTGCATGCCGACATACTGCTTGAAATAGCGCTCCACGAGATAGCGCACCGTCGCGAAGCCCTTCACGCTGCCATCGCCGTTTTCGAAGAGGTGCTTCGGCTTGTGGCCGAGCACCGCAGGCGCAATCACGTCGCGATATTCGATCATGCGTGCCGCAAGCTGTTGCGGGAGGTCGAACTCAAGGGTCTCGCCCGTCTTCGTCTCATCGGCCGACAACATCAGCGTCGAAGTACCCTCGTCGCGAAGGAAGAGGTGCTGATCGAATGCCAGGGCCGTCAGGTTCTTCAGGCGAACCGGCACAAACATCAGCATTTCGATGCCAAGGGCAGCCTGAGCTTCAGCCAGGCGCCAGCGGTTGCGCCGCTGGCTGTTCCGCACGTCCAGCCACATACGGTCCGGCGCGGTCAGAAAGCGCTTCTTGAGGTCAGGGTTGTCGAACCGCATGACCAGAAGCTTGTTCTTCCGCGTCATCCCGAGGTTTGGCGCCGGTACCAACTTGGCCAAGCGCTTGAGTTCAATCAGAACTTCCTCGTCGACTTTTTTCCAATCGCGTGCGAGCCGAAACAAGAGCCAAGCCTGCTGGAAGTTCTCATGAGAGGCGCGCCCATTACTGACTTCGTGGCGCTTGCGGAGGATGCGCCTGAAAGCATCGACCGTGACAAGATCACCGATGCTACGAATGGAGGCGACGTCCACGCCCGTCTGCACCAGTGTGCTCGCCGCCAAATGCACCCGCTGGAAATAGCTGTCGAGGGTCGTCTGCTTCAGCGGCTTCGGACGGGCATCATCGGCGAAGACATCGTCGCCATGGGCCCAGGCTGCAAACGCGTTCCAGTCCTGCCCAAAACTGTCCGGAAACGAGGTCGGCGGAACGCGGCTGCGCCGCAACCGGGAAACAGGCACGTCGACCTTCTGAAGACGCTTGTCAGGAAAGAGGTCGCCGACCTCGTTCCACATCTTCGCCATGGTCCGCTGCACCTGATACTGGTTCGGGCGAAGCGACGTCGCCGCCCTATCGGCCATGACGCGCTCGATAACCTTGGAGTTGACCTCCGCCGGAGCGATTCCAGCTCGGCTGCACCAGTTCATCAGCTGGGAAAGGCTGTTCTGATGCATGGGAAGGCGAAGCCTGTTTCGGAACTCAACCCATTCTGGTGGGTTGGGCCGCCGCTGGCCCCGATGAGTGAGAGGAACTGACACGACCCCACTCTTTGTAAGCGCGCTGAGGGATAGGCTCTTTGTGTTGGCAAACGTCTTGGGCCTGATCCCAAGGGCGGCCGGTTCCAGCCGGCTGTAGATGTTCCGCAGGTCGGCAACGGTGGCGGGGATGTCCTTCAGGTTCTGTCCGCACCACTTCTCAAGGTTGTGAAGCGCCGCCTCGTATTCCTGGCGCTTCGCCAAAGGAATGTCCGACCGGGACATCACGGCATTTAGCACCTGATTCATCTTCGGTGCCGGGGAAAAGATCATGTTCATTGCATTTCTCCTATTTCATCGGTTGACGAAGCAAAAACCGGGTTCCCGGCAGTTGCGGTTAGGAGCAGATTTTGGGAATACCTTCTTCTACGAAACACACAAAGTCGTAAAAGAAGGTCTCTAGGCATGCCGGGTGATCTGGCGAGCGTGCTCAGGCCCGTTGCTGCGATCCGCTCCTGTCACCAATATCCAAGCCAAGCCGATTCCTGGGTACTGCTGCTGCGGCTTTCATTGGGCGACCAGAGACAAATGGCAAAGTCTTTATCGAATGTCGATCCTCCCCTTATTGCCAGGTTTTCCTGAGAGTCCTATATGGATACATGTATAGAATCGAACATAGTGTATAGAATATCTTTACACCGATTTGAGATATATTGATAGTTGGATCGAAGATTCGTATTGATCACATCGCAATCTGCGAGGATCTCGCCGTAATTTGCGGAAAGCGCCTCAGAAGAGTTACTATATTGAAAAATTCGACGATGAATCTTCAGGGTCCCCGGCAGCTCGGATCAGAATGCCGTGCGGCCGTACTCAGCTGACGTTCGCGGCGTGCAGGTCCGTAACCAGAGCATAGATTTGCCCCCTTTCCGGAGCCGACGTTCACCTCACCGGCGCTTCTGCCCTCGATGTCAGCGCAAACGGGACAGGTTGTGCGACCAACCTCCGCTTTCACAGGCGATGTGATTTTGCACGCTCGGCAGACTCGAAGATGCTAATGCGCCGTTTCCGGTGGGACGGGCATTTGGCGCGTCGGTGACTACCGCATTTGCAAGTGAGGGAGTTAAATGCCGCCACGAGATTTTTGTGGTCTCGTCAGCATATTCGAGGAAGGTTTTTCGAATGTCGTCACGCCGACGGGTGAACTCCCATCGGCACCGATGGTCACAGACACATGGCGTAGGCGTTAGTGTCTCGCCAGTCCGGCAAGCCCCGTCGGAATGCGCGCCATCCAATCCTCCAGCGGTTTACCCGAACAAAGGCACATCCGCTGAGATACGCAATACCGTCCTTGAAAGTTGATAGACCATGGTTGCCAATATTGAAACTCGAACAAGGATTTTCAGGGTCCCCGGCGGCTCGATTCGAATTCGCTATCAGATCGTGGACGCAATTTCCGAGTCGCACCTCGAAGCCCATTGCCCCCTCCGTCCAGAGCAGATCCGATGAAGGCATTGTTTTACCCATAGGGGACGGTTTCCGCGCGCGTAAGGAACGGCAGCTTTGCGCCCCTTCTGAGCCCATTCAGAAACGCGCTCGACAAACCCGCAAGCTGCCGTTAGCCAGTGTCCGGATCGCGCCGGAAGTCGGCAGTTGAGGGGATCTTTCCTGTTGCCCGATAGCAGACGTTGCCGGCGACCACCCTGGACATCGTAGTTGCGCCATCTGCCGACGCTCAGCGCTAAGACAATCAACGTCCGGTTCGTGATCTCTACCTCACCCCACGCGCCCATCCCGCGCAGCGGGTTCGTTCTCCGACCTCTCAGCAGACCTCGCGGCTCGCCGGCAGTGGAGATAGGATGAAGGTCAGCGACTGCTGGTTCGTTGGACTGACTCCGCAGCCAAGGCGATGAACTCTACTCGGTCATGTCGTCCTTCGGTCTCGGCGTCCGCTTCATCACCATCCCCGGCCGCGGCGGCACAGTGCCGCCACGGCTGTTCCTTACGCCGGCTTCGCGGCCAGCCGTCTTAATGCCGCCAGCCCGAGCACCGGCCCGGGCACCAGCATCACGAAAACATACTGCGGTCCGGCGGTTTCAATCAGCCAGTCAAGCAGCGCGATCGAAACGATCGTGATTGAGAAGCCGATGCAATTGGCGATCGTCAGCGCCGAGCCGACGAGCCTCGGCGGGGCGAAACGGGCGTTGAGCGTGGAGAATTGGGGCGAGTCGCCGGCAACGACCACGCCCCAGAACAACAGGAAGGCGAGGAACACCGGCAAGGGCGCCAGGAACGCCAGCGGTGAGACGAGGCAGCACAGGCCGGACGCCGACAACTGCATATAGGCAACGCGCGCGCTGCCGATCCCCCGCGAAAGGTAGCCGCCGACCATGCAGCCGAGAAAGCCGGTGGCGATCGCCGCGAAGCTCCACATCGAAACCGTCGCGCCGTCGCTGCCAAGTCGCGCCGCCAGCAGCACCGGCAGGAACGCGTAGAAGGCGTAGAGCTCCCACATGTGGCCGAAATAGCCGAAGGCCGACGCCCGGAAATCGGCCGAGCGGAAGATCGTCGCGAATGCGGCCGGGTCAAACTTCGCGCCCGCTCTGAGCTGCGGCCCGTCCGGCACGAGAAAGAGCATCGCCAGACCGCCGGCGATCGATACCGCCGAGACCGACAGGATCACGCCCTGCCAAGGCAGATCGCTGCCCAGGCCGCGGATGAGATGGGGAAATGCCGTTCCGAGCACCAACGCCCCGACCAGCCAGCCGAGCGCGAGCCCGAGGTCGCGGTCGTACCAGCCCGACGCGATCTTCATGCCTACGGGATACATGCCGGCGAGAAAGAAGCCGGTTGCGAACCGAGCCGCGAGCAGAAACTCACCGCCGCTCGCCAGCGTCGCCGCATTGGCCGCCGCGCCGGCGAGCGTGGAAAGGAAGAAGATGATGCGCGGCGAGTAGCGGTCGGCGATCGCTAGCCAGGCGAAGACCAGCGTACCGGCGATGAAGCCGAGCTGCACGGCGATCGTGATGTCGCCGACGGCGGACGCCGGCAGGCCGGCGCTGCGCTGCAGGTCGGGCATCACCGCATTGCCAGCGAACCACAGCGAAGTCGCGGCGAACTGCGAGATGACGATCGTCGGCAGGATGCGGGCAGGAACGGCGGGCAAGGCGGAATCCTCGTCATGACGTTTAGAATGGTTCCTAGCACGCTGTGCCGCACGGCAGCAGTGACAGGTCGCCGGCGGTTTGCCAGCCAGTCCTTCGCGGCCGCCCGCGGGGAAGAACGCCACGGCGGCGGCTTGTCACCATTTGCTGCTCTCGCGCCTTGCGGGAGCGAACCGCGATATGATCAAAGCGATGCGGCAACGGCCGGGGGAATGATCGAGATGAGGCGCGTTGCTGCTCGGCAGCCTTGGGGCCGTAAGCCGACCGGCAGCTCCACGCTTCCAAAGCCGCGACAACAAACATTCAGCAGGTGTAACCAAACCCTCTGTCTGGCAAAGGCGACGCACAGGTAATACTCGCACGAGTTATCTGCCGTCCTTCTTTGCGATTGACGGCCCGATGAGCGCTTCCTAGCTTGCTCCCATGTTCGATATCACTGGCGACGACATCGCCGCTCTTGGCGACGCAGATTTGCGCACCATAGTTGGCCTTCTCTGCGAGATCGAGATGCGTCGAGGAGGCCTGCCCACGTCCGCCGTCACCTACGGTGGAAATCAAGACGCAAGCGACGGCGGTCTTGATGTTCGCGTGGCGCTCCCGGCCGGGACGGCAATCGACGGCTTCGTGCCGAAGCCAGCAACCGGCGTGCAGGTCAAGAAGCCGGACATGCCGCGGGCTGAGATTCTGAAGGAGATGAAGCCGAAGGGCGTCTTGCGGCCCGTCATCAATGAGCTCGCTGATGCCGGCGGCCCCTACATTATCGTGAGTTCTACGGGCTCGACATCGGACTCGGCGCTGACCGACCGCCGCAACGCGATGACCGAAGCTATCAAGGGCACGCCTGCCGAAGGCAAGCTCACGCTCGACTTTTATGACCGTAACCGGATCGCGACATGGGTTCGGAATCATCCCGGGCAGATCCCGTGGGTGCGCGCGCGGATCGGCAAAGCGATGCCGGGATGGCAGTCTCATGGTTCATGGTCGTTTGCGCCTGCGGGCGTGGACGCAAACTACATCGCCGATGACAAGGCGCGCATTTTGACGGGCGACAAGGATGAAGGCGACGGGGCTTCCGCTATCGAAGGCATCAACCGTATCCGGAAAGTGCTTGCCACGCCGGGGCATGTGGTGCGGCTTGTCGGGCTTTCTGGTGTCGGCAAAACGCGACTCGCCGAGGCGCTGTTTGACGCAAGCGTTGGCGAAGGCGCGCTCGATCCGTCACTTGCGATTTACACCAATGAAGCCGACGAGCCCAAGCCGCCGCCCGCTGGGCTTGCCTCGGACCTGATCGCCGGACGGACCCTCGCTATCCTGGTGGTCGATAATTGCACGCCCGAACTGCACCGGCGGATTTCGGAAGTCGCGCGGTCGAGCAGTTCGACAATCAGCGTGATCACCATCGAGTACGACATCCGGGAGGACCAGCCGGAGGGCACCGACGTCTTCGTCTTGGAAACGTCTTCCGTACCTCTGATCGAGAAGCTGGTGGGCCGGCGGTACCCCCACCTCTCGCAGATCGATGCGCACACCATTGCGGAGTTCTCCGGCGGCAATGCCCGGGTTGCCCTGGCGCTGGCCTCGCGGATCGAGAAAACCGAGACCGTTGCAGGCTTGAACGAGGAAGAGCTGTTCAAGCGTCTCTTTCAGCAGCGCCACGACCCAGACCCCTCGCTCCTTCTGGTCGCGCAAGGGTGCTCGCTGGTCTATTCGTTCGACGGCGAGACGCTCGAAGGCGGCGAAGCGGAGCTTCCAGTCCTCGGCAGCATCGTCGGCAAATCGGCCGACGAGATGTACGCTGGGGTGGCAGAGCTCAAGCAACGGGACCTCGTGCAGGCGCGTGCAGAATGGCGCGCGGTGCTGCCGCATGCCATTGCCAATCGCCTCGCCAAGAGGGCACTTCAGACCATTGCGCCGGCCAAGGTGAAGTCGGTGCTTGTCGACAATGCGTCCGAACGTCTTCTCCGCTCCTTCTCGCGGCGTCTCGGGTATCTTGATGACAGCAAGGAAGCCCAAGCCATCGTGAAGACGTGGGTGGCGCCGGACGGTCTGCTCAGCGACCTGCCGAATTTCACCGAGCTTGGCCGCGCGATGTTTACCAACATCGCGCCGGTCGCGCCGGAGACTGTCTTGGCCGCGCTGGCGAATGCATTGTCCGGCGCCGATGAAACCACGCTCCGCCGCTGCACGCATTTCGTTCGGCTCTTGCGCTTGCTCGCTTACGAACCTGCCTTCTTCGAGCGCGCCCTCGCCTTGCTGGTGAAATTCGCGGCGCTTCCAAGCGGCGATACCAATGACAACGAACCGAGGCGGGTCGTGGAATCGCTCTTTCACATTGCTCTGTCCGGCACGCATGCGCCGGTCGAGATGCGTGTGAAGGCCG
Organism: Mesorhizobium sp. WSM4815; assembly: GCF_055811575.1. Classification (NCBI taxonomy): domain Bacteria; kingdom Pseudomonadati; phylum Pseudomonadota; class Alphaproteobacteria; order Hyphomicrobiales; family Phyllobacteriaceae; genus Mesorhizobium; species Mesorhizobium sp. WSM4815. Next base: position 87,760 of record NZ_JBVVQS010000092.1, read on the forward strand.
CGGAAGCGCTGCTGGCCTCCCAGAACGAGGCCGTGCGCCCACTCGGCATCAAAGCGCTCGAAGCGATGATGAAAACACGCCACTTCTCCTCACACTATGAATTCGACTTCGGCGCGCGCTCCCGGGACTATGGCTACTATCCTCCCACCGGCGCGGATGTGCGCGCATGGTTCGACCGCGTGCTGAAACTCGCAGGAAAGTTTGCCCTGTCGGACAGCCAGGTGGCTGGGGAGGTGCAGAAGGCCGTCGCGCGGGAGTTTCGTGGTCTTTGGAGCGATACGGGTCGGGCGGAGGAGTTGGACCAACTCGCCCGCGCGATCGCCGCCACGTCGTTCTGGCGCGACGGCTGGATCGCAGCACGCCAGACCCGCGCCTATGGCGGCAAGGATATGGACCCTGAGATTCGCGACCGCTTGACGGCGCTGGAGGATTTTCTTCGGCCCAAGGATCTCGTCAGCAAAGTGCTCGGGCTTGTCATCGGCCCGCGCGCCGGAAGCCTCGACCTGGACGACTTCGATGATGACGATGATGACGAGGACGAAGGCGGGAGCGACCCGACCGCGTGCTACGCTGAACGTGCTGCGCGCTCGGCGGCGGCGATACGTGAGCTCGGCCATGACGTCGCGGCGGACGAGGATACGTTCAAAACTGTGCTTTTGGAGTTGATGGGCGAGAACGCTAATGCGGCTCCCTTCGGTGCGGCATTGGCGGAGGCCGCTGAAAGCCCGCGCGCGATGTGGGACACTATCGTTGTACAGTTTGCAGCAACCGAAAACGCGAGCCTGCGGCTCCTGAGCGGTTTCTTAGGCGGGCTAAACAAGCGCGACGCTGCGCTTGCCGACGCCGTCCTTGATGAAGCGCTGGAGCACCCAGCCCTTGCCGCGTGGTTCCCGATTCTGCAGGCAACAGTAGAGATCGACGCGCGTGCTCTTGAGCGGCTGCATCGCGCGATTGAGCTCGGTAAGGCACAGATCAATACTTACTACAGTCTTGCATATGGCCGTGTCTCAGACAACGTACCGGGGCCGGACTTCCGTGATTTGGTGCTCGCCATCGCGCGTAAGCCCGACGGCTCCGTGGTTGGACTTGAGATAGTCTGGATGCGCCTGCACTCGGACGGTAGCGCGACGCGCCAGCCGCTGCCTGAGGTCCGCGAGGCCGGACGCCTGATACTCGCTGGGTTTGAATTCAGCACAAAAGATAGCCGCACGACGCGCGAGGACCACGAGCTAGGAGCTGTCGTCACAGCCTCTCTGGTCGGAGAAGAAGGCGCTCCTGTCGCGAAAGCGCTTTGCCGCAAGCTCATGGTTTCGGCCGGAAGGCATGATGTCAGCGGGCACGACTACGGTGACCTAGTAAAGGGCCTGCTGACGGCCCAGCCACTCGCGACACTTGATGAACTGTTTTCCGGCGATCTGAAGTCGCAACGGGCAAGCGTACGCCTTCTCAACGATCTCCTACGCTTCCGCAAGAACGTCCTAGATGTACTGTCCGCCGAAATCGTAATCAATTGGTGCGACCGCGATCCCACGGTGCGCTATCCGCTGGCAGCATCGGTGGTTTTGCTCTTCAACAGACCGAAGCAGGGCGCGCCACACGAATGGACACCACTCGCAGGGAATCTGTTGGAAAGAGCACCGGATCCACGCCCAGTTCTGGCCGAATTCGTCAATCGTCTCCATCCCTCAGGGTGGAGCGGCTCGCTTGCGACCAAGCTGGAAGAGCGCCTCAAGCTCCTGAACGGCCTGCCCGGGGCCGATATCCCCGCTCTTGCTGAGGCCCTGGCTGAAGCAAAGAGGAGGCTCCAAGAGCGGATAGACGCCGAACGTCGGCACGAGCAGGAAGAAGATCGGGCGCGCAACAACCGGTTCGAATGATGTCTTCTCTCAGGAAGCGGCAAAGCTCACCTCTACGGCCGATATTAGGCGCACAGCGGTCGTTCCTGAGGTGTGGCGTGAACGACTGGACCGGGTCAGTTTACGTCGATGCACGCAGCCGACTGAAGGCCCGCTTCAGACATTCCGAGCCTCTAAGCCGCAAGTCCGCCAACGGTCCTCGACAATAGCGACACCCGGCGAGTACAAAGCAACCACACTATCCGAGTTCATGAATTTTCACGCTAGGCACAACTGTTTGAGCGATATCGCACAGATGTTTGTGGTGCGTGAGATATATAACCTGGCCTGCGCTCGCCATCTCTCCAAACAGCCTGAACACCTCCTCCGACCGGACGTGGTCGAAAGTTTCCATGATGTCGTCGGCGATGAAGGGGACCGAGGGCCGGAACTGGGCGAATTCGTAGTATCCGGCAAGCCTCAAGGCCAAATAGAGTTGAAAGCGCGTTCCTTTCGACAAGGCGTCGGTAAGCTTGGATTGGCCATCCCGCTGCAAAGCGATAAGGACTTCGCCGCCTTTCGCCGGCTGCGTTGTCAAACCCGAATACTCGCCGCACGTCATCAGCGCGAATGCCTCTGAAGCCCGCACCATCATCCCCGAGCGATGGCGCTCGCGATAGCGGCGTAGGGCAAGTTCGGCCGACATGATGCCGAGCTTCAGCTCGATATAGCGCACGGCCTTATCTTCGATTTCCAACAGCGTTGTACGCCGTTCGGCATCCAGTCGGGCAACAGCGCTGTCGCCACCAATGGCATCCAGCTTGTCCGCCGCACGTGTGCGCCGGATCAGCTGTTGCTGAATCGCCTCATCAAACTGGCGAAGCCTTTGCTCGCCCTCGGCCTTCTCGACCGCGAGTCCGTCGAAATCGAGCGCGTCCAGCATCGCATGCCCGTGCTCGAACGTCTCCACCGAGAGTTCGGCCGCTATCCGCTCCTTGAGCTCGGCCACCGCTGAGCGCAGGCCATCGCGCTCACGCAGCCGTTAATCGCGCTCCACGACCTCCGCCAGGGTGGCGACGCCGAAGACGCCCAGCACCTCGTTCTTACGGCGTTCGTGCGCTAAAACCTCAATGTCGAGACTGGCGCGGAGATCCTGCAGTCGCTTTAGGTCGGCGCGAAGGCCGGTCTTTGTCGCGCGCATTCGCTCGGCGCGCTCCAGGCGCTCGACAAGGGTGATGGCCAACTGCTCCGCGTCATCCTTCGCCGGCTGCTTCGCGTCGGCTGCGACGGCGGTAATCTCGACCAGGAAATGGCCCCTGTCGGCCTCCATCTTTTCGATTCGTAGCTGCAGCGCGTCGCGTTCCTGCAGGCTTTTCGACAGTTCCGCCAATTGATCGAGCACGGTGCCGACGGCGGACGCGGAAAGGCCATTCGCAAGCCAAGTCCCCTTCAGCGCATCTGTAATACTGGCCAACCACTCCTCCTCGCGCCGCTCGGCCGAGGCCAAAGCAAGCCGCCGGGCGGCGAGATCGTCTTCCTTGCTAGCAACCGTCCTGACAGCTTCGGCATGTTCGGCGTCAAGCGTGCGCTGTCGTTCCAGGAACAGGTCAGCGATAGCCATGATCGCCTCCAGACCGTCGCCCGGCACCGGTGTTATTCCGACGCTTGTCAGCGCCCCGTTCAGTTCCTCCCGTAGCTGGTCGCCGGCTTCGGCGGCTCGCTCCGCCTTCTTGGTGGCAAGCTTGATCTGCTCCCACGCCGCGAGCGCATCACTGCGCGCAGAAATCCGATCCTCCACCCGTTCGATCAGCCGCGCCGGCGAAGGATCCACGGCGTCGCCCAACAGGTCCCCGACCGCCGCGCGGATTGTCAGCAATTGGGCGTCGACGTCCTTGTCGGCCCGTTCGCGTTGCTGGCGCATGCGCGACAGGTCGGCCCCAGCCTCGGCCAGGGCGCGCGCCATGCCGCGGATATCGGCAAGATCGGACGCCTTCGCCAGCCGGCCTGCGCCAGAGCTGTCATCGCGCGCCAATGCCAGGGCGAACTCGTCAGCGGTGTCTGCGGTCAGCGCTGACCGATGCGTGGCCCAGGCCTCATCACGAGCGCGCCGGATCGCCTCCGCCTCTGCATCGTCGGCGATGTCGACCGAGGCACGAAGGGCGTCCAACCGAGCCGCGAGCAAAGCATGGTTGCCCTCGTATTCGGCGAGGCGTTCGGCAATGACGGCGCTGGTCTTGGCCAATTCTGACGCCACCGTTTTCCAGGCGCCAATCTGCCCGGCACTCGGAACCGCGACGCTGGCGAGCGCCGCAGCATCACCAGACCATGGTTTCAAGCGCGCAAGCGCCGCCTGCCATCGAATTGTTCCCGCATCCTGCGCTTCGCCAGCCGCCCGAATCTCGGCCCGGTGCGCGCTCTCTCGCGCTTTCGACAATGCCGCGCCAAGCCTCGCCCTGGCGGGTGCCGGCACGGCCCTGTCCTCACCGATCCGCTGTCTAGCCGTCTGCAGGGCGTCGAGCGCCGCCGCAGCTTCGTCGCGGGCGGCGCGTGCAGCGATGGCAATGCCGGAGCGTTGCTCGACCATGGCGCGGACGACGCCAACTGTGGCGGCCGGCAAAAGCAGTGTGACGGGATCCGGTTCGGAGGATCGTCCCAAGGCGGCAAGGCAGCTCGCCACTATGTTATTGAGGATTTGCAACTCCATCCTGCGATTGGGCAGGTCAAGGCCGGCAGAGGCATAGCGCACCTTGCTCTCCGCCAGTGCGCGAATGCGTTCGGACATCGCAAGGATGATATCGTCGATATCCACCGACGCAATTTTTCCGGTCAGCCGCTCGACCTCGTCTATATTTGCGGACAGCCTCGTTCTCAGGCTGGCGTCGTCATCGATTAGGTCGGTGACGCTGCCTGTCCATGTGCGAGCCGGCGACGCGATGTCCGGCAGTTCACCCAGCCGCGCGATCTTCCGTCTTATATCCGACAGCAGCGGGCGCGCGCGCCCATAACGGTCAATGGCATCGAGCCTGGCCGCGAGCACCGCCCGCTGACTGATGATGCGGCCATACTGTTGCGTCGCGTCGAGACGCTCCGCCTCCAAGCTTTCATAGGTCGACGCAAGGGTGTCGACGGCATCCTTGCGCGACTTGAGGTCGGCAAGGCGTTTCTTCAGTAGCGCCAGTTCGGTTCCCTGTGCCTGCTTGCGATAGAGCCCATCGGCTTCGGCCTCGAGCGCGTTCAAGGTATCGCTTGCGCGCCCAAGACCGGCACTGGCCGTGAAGAGCAGCTTGCCGAGGTCGCCGCGCGATTCAAGGATTGATTTGCCGCCCGCCTCCAGCGTCTCGTCGTCGAGCGAAAACATGGTCGTGTAGGCGTCGCGCGACAGGCCGGCCAGATGCGCCGTAATCGCCACCTCGCTTACCGGCTGGCCTGAGGCGTACAGCAACGAATTGTTGCGCTGTTTCGTGCGCGTGAAGGCGTGTTCGGAGCCAGCCAATTCCAGCACCCCGCCGATGCGCATCGCGCTGTACTCGTGCAGGAAGTTATAGCGGCTGCGCTCCTCGATGCCGAACAGCAGATCCAGATAGGCTGAAAGCGCGGTCGACTTGCCGGCCTCATTCAGGCCGAACACGATGTGGAGATCAGCGCCCGACCCGGGCTTGGGGCCGAAGTCGATCGTCTGATCCGTGAACTTGCCATAACGGATCAGGTCAAGGCGACTTAGCCTCATGTTGAGCCACCGGCCCTGAGGCGCGCCGTCACCAGATCGGTTCCGCTGGCAAGCACCCGGTCGAGGAAGCCTTCCAGGCCGACCTCATCCTTTCCGGCAAAGTCGCGACCGTCAGCCGGAAGGTCAGCGATCATCTTCTGGATGAATGCCCTCGCCTCGGCGCGAAAAGCCTCCGAGCTGGCATCGGCACGCATCCATGCGGCGAGTTCGACGATCGGATCAGCAGCGTCCCCTGCGGTTTCGATTGAGGGTAAAGCGATATCGAGCTCGAGCTTTTCCACCCAAGTGTCGCCGACCTGTTCCGCCGCCTGCTCGGCTTCGGCCAGCAGAAGGTCGCTGTCGCGGATCAGCGACCATGACAGCGGTGTCGCTCCAGTCAGTCCGAGGCGGACCACAGCATAACGCGAACGCACGGCTCCGCGCTTCTCTTCGAGCGCAGAGCGGACTCGCGAGACAACTTCGGACCATTCCGCGGTGCCGGCCAGATCAACGCTCAACCGTTCGAATTGCGCGACACTGGTCAGCCTCTCCTCGATCTCGACGGAGCGGTCGTCGCGTATCGTCACCAAAGTGACGGATTTCTCGCCGGCCTCGTTGATGTCTCGGCCTTGAGGCGTGCCTGGCATCACCACCGTGCTGGAGCCAGCATGAACGGAACGCGCATGAATATGGCCCAGTGCCCAATAGTCGAAACCATGGCCATGAAGATCAGCCACGCTGCATGGGGCGTAGACGTCGTGACCGGGCGATCCGGCCAGGCTAGTGTGCATAATGCCGATATTCGTCGCCCCTTCGCGGCCGGCCGGATATTTTGGCAGCAGGCTCTCCGGCGCCTTGGGATTGGCAAAACTCAAGCCATGGAAGACAACGTCGTGCCCACCGGCGGTCTGCAGCACCGATTGTGCACGGCCAACGAAGATGGTGACCGTGTCCGGAAACACCAACTGTTTCGAGATCCGCGACAGGGCGTCGTGGTTGCCGCGGACCTTGAACACGCTGATTCCAGCCTGATGCAGGCGTGCCATTTGCGAGCCGAGGAAGCGCGCCGTCTTCATCGACGTTTGGTCGCCATCGTAAAGATCGCCGGCGATGACCAGTGCGTCGACATTCTCGGCAAGACAAAGATCGACTGTGGCGACGAATGCCTGGCGGCTGGCGTCGCCCACAAGCTCTGCGAGATCGGGGTTTCGCAGCGCCAGCGAACGCAGCGGCGAGTCGAGATGAATGTCGGCCGTATGTACGAATCGAAATACCATTGGGTCTCCGGCGACGAACATAAGCGGTGTTGGCCACGACTCGATAGGCGAATTTTATCGCAGACCTGGTTGACTATCGGGACATCAAAGTGGCTGGCGACAGCGGCTCCGGTGCGCCGCGGCTGGGCAACGCCGACGACGTCGATGAGGCCAGTCTGGAACGGCCGCTTCCTAAGCCACATCATTCCGCAAGTTGACGGGCGCTTCGGCCCCAATGGCCGCCGGGCGGCAAACGCCGCGAATCGGCGATAGGAAGTGACTTTGACGTTGCCTGAAAACGGACGTTGGCCGCTCCCTGCTTGGAGATGCACTGACCTGAGATTAAGACGCGGCGGGCGGTTTGTCTGCTGCGCCCAGCACTACTGAACTGTAGGTCGCCGCGCCGCTCGCGATCTGTTTTGCTTTTGCTTGCCGGAGAACACTACGTGCCTGCAGTTTGGATACTGGCTGCAGCCGACGAACGAGCGCCCGGTCTTCGTTTTCCTTTGGACCAACTGACCAACTCGGCAGGCCGGGCATTGCTGTAGCGCTTGGCCGTCGATGGTCTCGAAGCGAATCTCCTCACCCGCGACCTCGCAGAGCTCTTGGATGTAGCGCGAGGGTCGGGCACTGTCGGCCAGCATGAAGACGCCGCGGCTGGCCCGGGTCAAGGCGACGTAGAACAGGCGTCGTTCCTCTGCGTACGCGAAGGTCTCGGGATTCGGAATCACTAGGTTCAGCAGCTCGTCGTCTTCGACACGGCTCGGAACACCATAGTCGCCCTCGCTGATGTCGAGCAGGATAGTGTAATCCGCTTCGAGGCCCTTCGAGCGGTGGAAGGAAAGCGCCGAAACCTCGATATGCGCGAATGCCGGCATACGGCCGGCGAACGGATCGAGATGGTTGTAGCGCCAGAGAACGAGTACTCTAAGCTTCTGCCTTGCCGTGCCGCGCCACTGCTCCGCGATGCTACCCAGGAACACATCCAGCCGGGATAACAGCCGCAGGCAGGCTGCGCCAAAGTCCGGCCTCTCCTTTGCGCCCTCGATTGGGATGACGCGGATCGATTTGGGTATAGCGGGCCGTATAGACCGCACCGACTTCCTGAGCTGGTCTGGGTTCCGTTGAACGAAACCCGCCGCCGTATCCGCGATTAGCTGGTTACAGCGGTAAGTTTGCTCGAGCCGGCCTTGCCAACTTGTCCCGAAGTTCGCGTCGAACCTTGTGAAGAGGGTCACATCCGAGCCGGCAAAACGGTAGATAGACTGCCAGTCGTCGCCCACGGCGAAGAGTTTGGAGAACGGCTTCTGGTCTCGCAGCGACTTAATGAGTTTACCCCTGGGTCCAGATATGTCCTGGAATTCGTCCACGAGGATCAGCGAGTACGGACTGGTATATCGTCTCGTCTCAACCAGCTGCGTCGCGTCGGCGATCATGGAATCGAAATCGATCCGTCCGGCATCCACGAGCTTTTCGGAATAGGCCTGGGCGATCCTGTAAACGACGCGCGAAAATATCCGCGCGCGTTCCTTATCGTGGAGCGACTGCGCACGCTGTAGCAGCATATCGAGGGTTAGATGACTCGCCCGGATGTGCCTGATGCAGGTGCCTATTAGCTGGTGGTAGTGCTTGACCACCACTGGCTCCACCGCCTTCGCAATATCGCTATACTGCTTCGCCACGAGCTGTATCCCGCGCCGCTCTAGTTCCTCGCGCATGACCTCGGAAATCGTGCCGTCCGCGGCCTGGGCCGATCGCGTCTCGAAGAAATCGATCTGTCCGACCTGATAGTCCCGCCGCTTTGCTTCGGCGTGGTCGACATAGTCCTTGAATGGTGAGACGCCGTTTGCGTCGAGCGCGAAATGCTCGTGCACGGTACCGGTCGCCGAATAGTAAAAGTCGGGATGGATATGGCGGACGGCGCCTTCCGCATCCTGCACCTCGACCTGTCGTTCGTATTCGAACGCGACCGAGTTCAACCAAAGCCAGTTCGCGATCGACTGTTCCTGCAACGATTTGACGTAAATTCCGGCCAGCGAGCCGATCGTCGCCTTACCCCTGGTCCGCCGCTCCGTCATGTATCGTTGGTAGTCAACCTCACTGTCGAACGTTTCCCTGGGGATATCGGCCTTGGGATGTACGACCAGGAGATCAACCCAAAGCCGCGTAAACTCCCTGTCGGAACTGGCTAGTTCAACGATGATCTCCTCAATCGCCTTGGCTTCCCCCGCGGGATGTTCGACCCAGTTGGCAAGCTGGGGCGGCCGCCCGTCGACCTCCTGGATGATGCCGCGGCCTAACGCGTGGAAGGTTGTCACGCGACATTCAAGTTTGTCGGGTTCGACCTTCAACTGCCTGGCGATGCGCTCCCTGAGCTCGTCCGCCGCGCTCTTGTTGAAGGCCAAGACCAGCATTTCGTCAGGGCGTGCCAACTTCTTTTCGAGCACATATGCGACTTTGCCCACCATAGTGGCGGACTTGCCCGATCCCGCCGATGCGATGAGCAAGTTATTGTCCTCGAGACGAATACAAGCCTCGCGCTGCTGCCCTGACAGCGACCGACCGTCCAGGTTGTCAAAGAACGCCGCAAAAGCGGCCAGTTCGGAGGCGATGAACCGCTCGTTGTAGCGATGGCGCACGTTTGGATCGGTGAGGAAGGCGTAGGAGGCCGGCAAAACGGCCTCGAGCGTCTGTGCCATCTGCCCTGGATCGAACATGGGGTGCGAGAGGGCCGTTGCCACCTTTCCCGGCACGCCGGCTATTGCGTTGCCGAGGTCCGAGTACGCCAAGTATCGGCGGTTGTCCGTCACGACCGCGCCGAGTCTCGCGTCGATCTCGCGCAGTTGGTCAGTTTCGGAACGGATCACTTCGCTCAGATATTCGTTGACGAACGCCGTGATGTCGGCCGCGAGTTGGTCTGCGGCCCTGCCGCTGAGGCCCGATAACCGATCAAGCCTGGTCCTCGAGCAGATTTCAACGGCGTGCCACACGAGCCCTTTGGCGGTTTGGACAGATACGACGTCCAAGCATTCCAGCTCGGTCTCACTGCCAGACACCAGGGTGATACCGGCTGCCGAATTCCGGCCGGGTATCAGTTTCCAGTTCTCGCCGGAGAACAGTCGGGCGAACAGTCCGGGACGGTACGTGCGGGCGCGCTTTAGCATTGAGAAGTTATATCGCGGCTAAGCCTTAGGCTTCCCTAACAGCGGTGGCGATTGCCGTCGAGACTAGGCCCGTTTGCTGGATTCCCGCCTGTCACGCAGTCCTGTTGGCTATTGGGCCGTGGTGGACATATCTGGCACTCAGCGTCACTACACAGTTTCCATCGGGGTCCCCGATATCAGGGTTAGCGCAGTGGATTTTGGATATCTGACGAGATCCGCTAGGCGTCATGAATGTATCCTGAAAACAGGCACGGAGACGCAGGACAACAACGCGCCACATCTCGGTCGGAACGCATCCGAACACCGGAAAGCACCATGTTCGTGGCGTCAGCGAGAATTCCGGCGCGGCGAAAACGGCCCATGTCACTGCGTCCCGACCAAGGTTAACATGGCTGCGGTAGCTATTGTTGTCCGGCAGCGCTAGTTCATCTAGCGCAAACTGTCGGATGGCGCTCGCCGATGCCATTCGAGCGCGTAATGTCCCAGGGGTCGACGGATCGTCAATCAGCTCTCCGACATCCTGGCGCGCCGCCATGATCTCAACGTGACCTTCAAGAATTGTGCGTAGTAGGAAATGCTGGTGCACCCTGCCACGCCGGACACCAATCATCGTAGCAACCGAACGAAAAAAAGCCTGCATCACGGTTGCCCACGGCATTGCTTACACGTCCGGATAGGGCAAACGTCGCAACTACGCCCGGTCCCAAAACAGTCGCGCCAATTTGGTTGATATCCTGGGATGAGGGTTTAGGTTAGACGTTCGTCCTTGGCAAGATTGGCACAATGTGGTCACTGACCGCCAAATTGCCGAATGTCCGCTATAAGCCGGACACGGCGGCATGCGAACTATCCGCCTAGGAGGTCTTTTTCTCCTGGAGCTTCCGGTCGCATCCGGCCCAACGCTGTTGGTCCGCAATGGGCCCGATTTCGGTCGTTGGATAAAGTGTCGTTACTCCCCAAAAGCTGACGTTCCGCAGCCCGCGTCCGGCGTAATACCCATCAGCGCCAATCGCGTCAGGCGAGGAAGGCTAAGCCGACCAACCAACTACGGAATAGGTGAGATTACGGCTTCACGGGTGACAGAAAGCTGTCGACCTCAACGACTTCGGCCTGGGACGTCACATGCTCCAAATTTGGCGTCGAGGACGAGGTGCCTTGCCAGTACCGTTGCGCGAGCTCATCGTTGGTCAACCCATGTCGACTCATTCGCTGCTCCCCACTGACTGCCCGTATCCTGGGGTTGCGGTTCAGTAGAAGTTGCAGGTATCCGATCCAGGTGACATCGCGCTGCTCGACGGGTCCTGTTGGCTCGACCTGGTGCACGTACCCTTCGCTATAGCTCAAACCCATCCGGCTAAAATCACGGTCCTCGCGCATGTACACGCATCTATCGCGGCGCAGACAACGCGCCGGTCGATTGCGTTCGAGACACTCCTCAACCTCTGGAGTTTCAGCCCCCAGGGGGAAGACACCGGTTGGACCAAAGATGTGCCCTTTCGGCTTCTGCTGTTTTGCTATCCGATTGTATGTCCTCGCCATTTGTATGCTACCTCGTATGGCCTGGTGTGGCGCAGATGCATTGACGTGACTAGCGCAGTTGACGCTCGACCTACACTTTCGCCGGCCTAGTCCAGCCTTCGTTCAGTTTTTCAAGCACCTTTTCCAGCCAGTTTTCGTACCAGTACCAGGTGTTCGCGACCTTCACGCCGTAACCCTTGCCGGGATTGCGGGCGTCGAGCTGTTGAGAGAGCTGCGTGTGGTCGAACATATTGAATCCGGCGTGTCCTGCGGCCTTCACCTTTGCGACAATTTCCCCAGGCAGAAATTTCGGACGCTCTACCTCCTTCAAGAGGACCCGCTCGACTGCCTCGGCTTCGGGCGAGCCGGGCTTGATGAATTCGACTGCGAGGTCGGACTTGCTGGCTTTACCGGAGAGCTTCGGCACAAAGGCAACGCGGAATCGGAATTTCGGGTCCTTCTGCTCGTCCTCTGAGAGGGCCGCGTGGAAGTTGTCCATCGCCGTCGCGATATGGGCCGGCAGGTCGGTGGCGATCAGGCTTTGCCGTTGCAAACCGTCGAACGTCACGAATTGCAACGCGATCGGCAGCCGCTTCTCTAAGGCAAACTCACGTCCGAAGAGGTCCTTGATGGCGTCGTTGAAGTTGATGCAGCAGGCCTGCAGCTTCGCGCTGAGGGCATCGTCGATCCTGTTGGTGGATCGATGCTCGATCTCGTTCCTGATCTCGATCAGGAACTTGAGATTGTTGACGATGCCGCTCTGAAGGGGACAGGCGCCAGTGGTGATGCACTGGCTCAATTCCCAATATTTCTCGGCTCCAGATGGCGTGCGCTGAACGACGCCACCTTTCTTGTGGCGGTAATCAATGCCTTCGCGCTTGTAATAGGCGTGCATCAGATAGGTCCACGCTATGATCGCGGTGACGATGAAGAGTTCGGCCCTGAAGTAGAGGCCAGCGCTATTAAATGTGTGGACGGCCGCAATCATGGCCTCGCGCGCTTTGACCAGCAGTTCGTCACCTTGAAGGTGGAGGCCGGTGGCGGGATCAATGTTCGGCCAACTGTCGAGGAAGGTGTCCAGCTCATCGTCCGACGCGGGCTTGATGGCCTTGTGCTTTGTGCCGTCCTTTATCTCTGAGATCCGCGCATTGTTTATCGACCGGGTGGGCCGGGAGAAATACGCCTGGATATCCTGGGGCACGTAATTGCGGGACAACATCGCTTTGACGATCGCGACCTCCCATTTTTCGAGCGTATTCCCTGGTCGCCTTGCCAATTTCGTGCCCCCCGTTCCTTATCTGCGCAGTTCGTAATGTCCCGGTTCTAGTCGTTGCCGTAGTCGGGCTCATATTCCATTTCGCGCTCCTGCTGGTCCTCATGGATGTAGCTGAGGCCGGAGGCATCGATTTCGTCGCTTCCCATGAGCGTCAGGTCGCACGTCGGGCAGCGGAATTCCTCGCCGACGAACTCGCGGTCGACGATTTCCCAGATCGCGTACTCATCGCGCTCTTCGCTGATGTTTTCGCCGGTCTGCTCGCCGGTCATGAAAGCGCGGCATGCGCAGGCTGGGCAGCTCTCCACCCAGATCTCGTCGTAGCCACCCTTGAAAAGCCCCGCTTGATGATGCGGCTCGCGCAATTCGGCTTCGGCGGCGAGACGCTCCCGTTCGGCCTTTTTCAGCGCCTCGAACTGCTCCCTGGCGGCTTCGACGCGTAACTTGACCGCAGCCTCAAGGGCGTTGGCGGCTTCATCGAGCAATTGGCGGGGTGCCTTTGCATCGGCCGCGCCGAGCCATTGCTCAAGGGATGACCCCATCTGGTGCAGGATCGTGTCGCAGGCATGCCAATAGCGCGCCTCCCAGGCGTCGAGACGCATGGCCCGGAATGGAAGGTCGGCCGAGTGCAGCTCAGTGTTTCTTCGCTCGGCGATGTCCTGGCAGAATTTTTGGACCGTCTTGTCGAACCGGGGGACGAGATGCGCGAGGCGCTCGAACAGGGTTTTGGCCGTGATGGTCTTCACGTCGGTCGTGACGTTGATGCCGGCGGCGACGAACATCGACTGCCAATGCGTCGGATCGACCACGAGGCTCGGGTGCTTCCGGGCCAGCGCTGCCTTGCCCAGCAGCTCGAGCGCGAGGGACGCCCAGAGCTGATACTCGTCGAGGTCGCCGGCGCCTTTCCGCGAGAGGGCACGGCCGATGTAGACCTTCGACTTGGCATGCAGAGCGTCACCGTTGATGGCAATAAAGACGTCTTCAGGCATCGATGAGAATCCTTGCAAGGCGTCGGCCGGACCCTCGGTCCGACGGCCTGCGCCCGTGCAGGACGCGCCAGTTATCAATGATGAGGATGTCGCCCTGGCGCCAATGATGCGCCTGGGCATAGGAGGCGGCGCCGGCGATCCGGTCTTCCACAAGCCTCAGGGCGTTCCGGCCGCGGGCGTCCAAGGCTTCGACGCAGCCGGGATCGTATCGCAAGAAGGCGCCGCCGGGCGCCAGGATGGTCGAATAGAAGGAGCGTCGGCCCGTGCGAACGAGGACCGGCGTGGCTTCGAGGAGGTCAAGCTCCTGCTGTGAAAATCCCAGGTTCCGCCAGTCGAGGAGCATTGTCGCTGCGGCCGGGGATCCCGGATCGATGCACCCGAGAAGGAGGTAACGGCAGGGTTTGGTGCGGTGGCTGAGTTCGGTGTGGAAGGGCAAGGTACCCACGCCGTAGCGCGCGCTCAAGGATCGCGGGTGGGCATCAGCTATGGGACGAGGCTGGATGAGCTCTTCAAGGGAACCGGCGCGCCCCGCAACACGCGTCCCAAGGTGGTCGCCGATCCGACCCAATTCCCGGACTATCAAACTGGGGTCCGCGCCTGCGACGCAATGACAAGACCAGCCGCGCTCCGCCGTCGGGCTGAGATGCTGTTGAGGTTCGGAAACGGCGGTGTCGAGCGTGGCCATCTAGCAATCCTATCGATCGAGACGCACGCGAAGTCGCCGGGCGCGCTCGCGGAAAGCGGCTTCACCACCTTCGAGGATGTCGCAGACCGCTTTGCGGATTGCAGCGTTCTCCAGCCCGCCCGCCACATAGCTGATGGGCGGCAGACCGCCTGAAGGATGTGGACCTGCTTCAGCGACGATGATCTGGTCCGCGTCGGTGTTGATGACGAGGTTGGCGTTGTGCGTGACCATGATCACCTGGCGCTTTGCTTTCGCGGCGATGAAGAGCGCGACAAGCTCGTCGAAAACGGATTTCGGATCGAGATTTTCTTCGGGCTGGTCGATGATCAGCGGACGATCGTCAGAGTCGTCGAGCGCCAGATAGAGCAGCAGAAGCACGATGCCTCGCGTGCCGGGCGAGAGCTTGCGGATGTCGACGCCGTCATAGGAGATTTCATAACGAACGGTGATGTGGTCGGTGCTGAAAAGCCAGTGTGCGAACTGCTTCGACCATGTCCGGAATTCGGCCTGCTGCGTCGGCGCATAAGGCGCATGCGACAGCAGATCCCGCAGGTACTTCGCCATAAACGCCGTCATAGCGGCCTGCACCTCAGCCGCCGTCCCGGTCTCCCAGGCCGACTTGAGCGCCTCCGTTGCCGCGGCGATCAGCGAACCGCGCCCGTAGAAGGGCCCGGTCTTGCGCCGATCGAGAAGCTCTTCCTCCGCAATGGTGCCCCAGGCGTGGACGTCGGCGATCCTGCGAACCGAGAAGCTCAGCTTCTTCAGCGTGCCCGACGATGCGGCAACGCGCGCCATCAGAGGCGCGTAGAGGCCCGCCAGCGCATCCTGCTCGTTGATGATCGCCTCGAAGACCCGGCCATATGTGTCATCGCGCTCGGTCTGCAGGTCCTTCCGTCGCGCGGCTGCGCCCTGCGCATCGGTAAGGCGGGTTTCGAGAGTTTGAAGGGCGGAATTTTCCTGTGCGATGCGTCCGGTCAGGGCCGCATATTGCTCGCGCACCAGCTTGTCGGAGCTAAACAGCGCCTCCAGCCGCGTCATCTCGGCGGCGATCGGCGCGAGCGGCAATGTCGTTATGTCGGCTGTGTCGGCGATGAGGGCGACGTTCGGATCGCCGGGGGGCGGCACCACACCGTTGAGCTTACGGACCTCGCCGTCCGCCCAGGCAATGTAGGCCGTGAGGCTCTTGTCGACGTCGCCTTTGTAGATCAGCAGGAAGCCGTCCCACTGTTTGGCGTCGAGGCCGCTATTGGCGTGTCGAGCCTGTGCCTGGCGCAGCATCTCGGGTGCGCCGGTCGCCCGCATGCTACGGACCTCGTCCTGCAAGGCAACGTAAGTGCGGCGCTTATTCCCGAAATTCTGGATCCTATTCCTGAGCTTCTGCGCCGCCTCGCTTAGCTGCGTGTGGCGGGCGACCTGAGCTTCGGTCCCTTTGACGACGAGCTTCGCGCGGTCGGCTGTATAGTCGGCGATCAGCTTCTTCTTCTGGCCGACCTGGGTCGTCAGCGAGGCGACGAGGCTCTCTTTCTCGAATTCGGTCGCGATCCGATCCGAGATATCGGAGATCGCCTCGGCCTCACGCTCGCGCGCCTGCTGGAACCGTGAGGTCTGCTGGTCGCGCAGCTCGTCGAAGTCGAGCGCCCACTCTCGATCGTCCTGCGAGTGCGATTCGAAAATCACCCGTTCGATCTCGTCGACCAGCCCGTCCGAAACCCCTTTCGCCGAGCACAGCTCCTCGACGAACTGCTGGGACAGATAGCGGGCGCGTGGAAACGACATATGCCCGTTGGCGTCGCGTCCATCGAGTGCGCGTATGACCGTAGCGCCGCTGCCCCACGTCAGCGTGGTCGTCGCATCGCCAATCAGCCGGCGCGCACGCGCCAGGAACGAGGGGCTGATGTTTTCGTCCGCGTCCCACCCGGAGGGTGTGATCGCATCGCAGCCGGCCGCGATGACATCTGCGAGCGCGGTCTTTCCCGAGCCGCGTGCGCCGATAATGGCGACAAGGCCGGGGTTGAGCGGGATGTCCGGTGTGATTGCCCAGTCCGCATCGTCGATCCGGACATGCGAGATGACCTGAGATGGCATTGCCGAACGCGGCGGCTGCTCGCCAACATAGGCGCGGCCTTCGGGATCAATGCAGGCTTGCCGGAGGGCATCGAATTCCAGCGCGCCCTTGATCCACGAAAAGCGGTTGTCGACAGGCTGGCCCACGGTTTTCTGGTCATGCGAGTCGCTGCCATGCAGACAGGGCTTGCACCCGTCATATCGATCGCGCAGCTCCTCGATCGTCACGCCGCGCTGGCCAATCCAGAATTCGCGCTGCGCCGGGCTGCTCGAAAAGATGATGTGGGCGAACTTCTCGATCTCCTGACGGACGGTGGAGTCAGCGGCCTGACGGACGCCGGACGTGCCGTCTCCGGCCGCGCCGGCGACGGCGATAAGAATGTTCTTCTTCGCCCATTCGCTTTCGTCGATGACCTTGCGCAGTTGATCGAAGTTGACCTTGAACTGCGTGGCACCGTGCCGGAGCGCAGAGCCGTCGTCGGTGATCGACTGGTCGGATCGCTTCCCGAGTTTGATTAGCTCCTCGCGGGTGCAATCGAAGCGGTCATTGAACGCGTGGAACTGCAGGCGCTTGAGGATGCGCTTCACCTCGTTGAGGTGGTCGGGATCTTCAGGGCTGACCAGAAGGTGGACGTTCACGAAGCCCGACTTCGCCGCCACATCTAGGCGCAACTCGATGTTGGGAAAGACCAGCTTCACGCCGGGCAAGCGGCCTGCCGCCTTGTGCTTGAGGAACTCCTCGTAGGTGTCGGTAACGTAATAGTCGGTGACCGCAACCGCCTCGACCTTCGGCGTCAGCCCTTCGAGCGACGTAAGGTAGGCACCCCAGGGATCGGCTGCCCCGAACTGATTGTTGAGGATGGTGCCAGGGGCATGAATATGCGGCTCCCAACGGTGCCATTCCGAACCGCGACTGATCATACGCCCCCCCTGGTCCACTTATTGGGGGAGTACTTGCCACATTGGCGCCCGGCGAGTCGAGAATGGCGTGCTGAGCGTAAGTATTACCTTCGGCGCAAGCCTGCGTGATTGTGACCAGCGGCGCCATTTCGTGCTTTTCGCAGTTTTCGTCACGACGTGGCCTCCGCGCCGGCTTCGGATCAGTCAGGGGTTACGGCAGGTCTGCTTTCTCGCTCAAGCTTCCCGAAGCAGCTAGTCTGCTTGCGTGAACATCTTCCCCCTTGGCGGAAGGAACCGACGACGGCCGCTGGGGGCATTGCCGTAGATCTTTTGGCGGCCATAAGCTTCCCGCAGAAGCATTTACTCTGCAGCCCGCGTTCTCGCCTTGCAGTTGGGTGGGTGGTTCGCGGCTTTGGAAGCAACACGCCTCAACCATGCTCGACCACAGTTTCCTGGCCCGAACACCAAGATAAGCAATGGTGCTGCTATCCTCAGGGGTTCTCGGATACGCTTTTCTTAAGCCTATTGATGCTATGAAGTCCGGCTGACAGGTGTCAGGGGGACGGAACTTGGGGTTCAAACCTACCGAAATCGCAGGAATCCAGCCGTGGCGGAAGGCGGTCTTCACCACCTACGCGCTCAGTCTGTCGTTCTTCGAATCCGTCGTTCTCGATGCACTCGTGCGGGGCCGCAGCCAGGAGGCGCTGATCCTCGCCGACGTTGAAGGAATCCGATCCGGACTGAGCGAGCAGGGAGCGCAGCGCGTGGGTCGCGACTACGAGATCGAACCCGTTTCCGTCAGCAACGGGGTCTTTCACCCCAAGGTCTCCGCGTTTGTATCCGACGAGGACTGCCATCTCATCGTCGGATCGGGCAACCTCACCTTCAGTGGATGGGGCCGCAATCTTGAGACGGCCGAGCACCTTCATCCCTCGTTTGCAGCCGATGCCTTCCACGGGGCCGCGCGATTCTTTGAACTGCTCGGCGGTCAGCGGGGAATTACGCACGGGGCGCAGGAAGTGTGCGCGTCACTCGCACAGGATCTCTCGCGCGCGGCAGGCCGCGGACGCGGGGATGGTTCGGTGCGCTTCCTGCACAGCCTCGAAGGAAGCATCGCCCAGTCCATGGAAGACATCACCGGAGAACTCGGCGGCGCGACCCGCCTCACGGTTGCCGCGCCCTTCTGGGACGGCGGCGGAGCGGTAGACGACCTCTGCAGTCGGCTGAAGCTGGAAGAAGTGCACGTTCACGCGCATGCGGGAGGCACGGTGCGGGGCACGGCAGGGGCCAACTGGCCGTTCGGCGCGAAGTTCCGGGTCGTTGCGGTAGCCGCAGAACCGTTTACGGAGACGGCAAACAGGAAGCTGCACGCCAAGGCATTCGAAGTGGCCTGCAGAAACGGCAGGCTTATCGTCTCCGGAAGCGCGAACGCCTCCGGGGCGGCGCTGACCGGTTTCAATGTCGAGGCCTGCGTGGCGCGCGTGCAGCGCGGCTCGACGGTCAACTGGCATCTTGTCCCCGCCGCTGTGCCGCTTCCCGTTCTCCCTTTGGAAAACGAAGCAGAAGACGATGGCCCGCAGCCCGGCGTGCTGCGCGCATCCGTAACTGGCGACGCAATCACGGGACGCGTGCTCTCGCCCAGGATGAAAGGGCCTGCCCAGATCCTTCATTATGGGTCCGCAGGATGGAGGCCGCTCGCCGATGCGTTCCTCGACGATGAAGGGAGCTTCAACGTCGCGATCCCCGGATTCGAGGCCGCGTCGCTGCGAGGGGGGCGCGTCGTTTTCAGGGTCGAGGCGGGACAGAGCGCCGCGGAAGGGTTTGCATCTCTCTCGGCCATTACGGGCCTGAGACGGTTCGCGGGAAAGGCTGCGGCCAGTCTCATGGCTATTCTCGGCGGCACCGAAACGCCTGACGACTTCCGTGTGCTCCTAGAATGGGCGCACGACAATCCCGGCTTCCTCCGGCCCGAGATCGCCGGAGGCGGAGGGAGCGCGGCACCTAAGCCGGCGGGGCCTTCCATGATCCCGACATCGGATCTGTGGAGCACGGGCGGCTCGGCAACGGCGATGCCGGGCGGCGGGGAAGCCGGCCGGGGCTGGGCCCGGTTCGTAGATGCGCTCCTGTCCGCGCTTAAAGAGCGCCGCGGTCCGATCGGACGCGATGACAACGAAGACGAACCCGAACCGGGCGACGGCCGGAAGAAGCCGAAGTCCGGAAAGGCCGACGGCGGAGCCAATCGGGATCCCCTCGAAGTCCTCGATAAGGTGCTCGAGGCCATGCTTGCGAAGGGAGCCAGCCGCGAGACGGCGCTCAGGGCGATGACCCTGGTGGCCTATGCATGTGACAGACTTACCGACCGTGTAACCGCAGGCAAGGCCGAACAGTGGCTGAAGCGTGTGGTGGATGCCTACTGCGCCGCTGCCGTGGAAGGACCTCTGGACGAAGAGGCCGCATCGGCGATCCTCGCCCTGTGCGGACCTGATCCGTCCCCGGACGCAGCGCGCGCGGCGCGCCAGCGAATCATGAGGACCGGAGGCGACCTCGACGGAGACTGCCCTACCACAAAGCCAGCGGAACCGTTCATCGCCGCGATAGGGCGCGAGGCTTCCTACGAAGCGGCCTGGGCCAGGATCGTAGAGATCAGGACGTGGCGCGAGCAGGCAGGGGCATACGCCGCTGCACTGGCAGACGGCAGTCCCTGCGACGGATATGCCGAACTGCTCGGCTCGTGTCCCTCGGAATCGCAGCTGATGGCAGACGCTTTCGCATCCGAAACGGCTCGGCGCCGCGTTTACATAATGAGCGGCACGGGATCGTGCTGTAACCGCCGCATGACGCTCCCCAAGATTGAGCAGGGAAGGCTAAGAAGCTTTGGCGTGGCCCGATCGGCCAACTGCTGCCAGAAAGTTCTCGTTCTGCCGGAGGGTGTCGATGGCTAAGCGGACAATGGCCGAAATCCTGTCCGAGGCCAGCGCGGCGGGTGGACCCAGCGTCGTCGTCGACACGCAGATCGCGCATTCCTCGGTAGATCCGTGCGGCCTGCGTCAGACGAACTTCGACCTCATGAACATGGTGGCTGACGGCCTAAACAACGTCGCGAGACACGTCAGGCCGTTCTCCTTCGTCTCCTGGGCGTGGCGCCGCGCGCTGAGGCTCGCCAAGGCCGAGGGCAGGCCGGACACCGACGCAACGGTCCTTGAAGACTTCGTGGCGCGCTGCGAGGTCATCTTCGCCTGGTCGATCTTCATCTCGGGAAGCCAGACGGATCTTCCGGGACGGCAGGCCATGGCGCAGCTGCTTGGCGCGCAAAACATGGACTTCCACGGAGCGGCGTGGGAAGCCTTCCGGGAAGGTCGCGCCGACAGCACATCGCTCTCCGCCGCAGTGAATTACGGACCAGGCCTCAAGTCGCTGGGCTGGCTCGGACGCAACGACATGAACGCGAAGGTTCTAGTGCCCCCAAGCAACGTCGACGCGGCTCTCGATGCATTCGAAGCCAAGATTGCCGACCGCCTCGGCCATCCTGCATTTTCGGGTTTCGGCCCGGCGACGGTCACGAGAGAAGAAGCACTTGCATGGGCGCAGGCATGGATGCCCGACGAACTGACGGAAGAAGAACGCAGACATGCAGCGAGAACCCTGACCGGCGACCTTGCTACGGAGACCCGGGCGGAGGGCATGAAGCTGCTTCTGCACGCCGCCGCCCGCCCCGAACTGGGTTCGACCGAAGCGGTGAGGTCGGCTCTCGCAGGGGAAGACCCCGGCTTCGAGGTCCCAGAGGGGTTGGAGAGAGCGGCCGCGCGGTGGCGACGGCTCCAATACAGGCAGCTGTTCCGCTACGCAGTGGAGTCCCTTCTCGCATGGACCCTGGACAGGCTGGCCCAGTCGGACGGCCCGCTAGGCACTCCCGCACTGGTCTCCACCTTTCTCGGCGAAGCCGTAATCGACGGGGCCGGACCCGCATCCGACTGGCTGGACGGAACGGACCCCACAACGCCACCGTCGTCCGCGACGGTGGCTATCGCCGACGCGCTACGCAGCCAGTCAAGGGAAGGCCTCGCCGCCGCGATCGCGCAAGCGCTCGCCCTGTGCATCGCCCACTCGCCGCACGACCCGGAAACCTTCGACCGGGAAGACCGCCTGCCGCTGCGAAGGGCGGGTAGGGAAGCGAACGCCCGCCGGCATGCGCAGGCGCGTGAACTCGTCCGTCACGCGATCGAGACATGGGCGATAGCGCAGCACGTCTACTGGGCGGTAGGAAGGGGACTGCAGGACGCGCGCGGTGGCGGCAAGACGATCCTGCGCCTCAAGCTGGTGATGGAAGAGGGTGGCTGGACGGCGCTGCCGGGCAGGAGCAGGCTAACTCCCGCGCCCACTCCGGACAGGATAGAAACAGCTATCTCCCTGGCCGCAGAGTGCGGCCTCTTTCCGGAGGTGGCGGCCTGACCTCGTCCTCACGCCAAGCACGGCGCTACCGGGCATCGCAACTGCACCCTATCTGCTTGACCGCGTCGTCAAAGTCGAACGGATTCTGTTCGATGCGCAATCTTGATCAATTCGAAGAATCGAAGAACTTGCAATGGAAATCACAGTAAGCCTGCGCTTGGGCCGACCGACTACGAGGAGCCGCCTCTCGGCTATACGAAGAAGGTGTCGCTGTACCGCGGCCTGAGCCAAGGCGGTTGCCCGGCTCGGCACCCCATCCGGACAGTCCCGAACTTGGCGTGACGGGCCGTCCGCGCCCGGCAAGCCCCGGCGTCTGTGGCCCTGTCGAAAACGACATGGTTCGTCTTGTCAAATCGTTCGACGCGGCCCTCACCGCTGTGTTGATGGAGCTTCAGCGCACACAGAGCGAAAGCGAAGCTGACGCTCGAAATCGAGGCAGAAGCCCAGCGACGGGTTGCCGAGGGTGACGTTATCATCGATCGGGACAACGCACAGCAGCTCAAGTTCAACTCTGAATCGACCGGTTTTGAAGAGTAATCGTTCTATTCCGCCATTCGACATGCCAACGCTTTGCCTGTAACAGAAACTGTGATAGTCGAGTCATTGACTGTGGCTAAGTTGATTAGCAAAATCAGCAGGTTATGGTGCCACCAAATTTAGAGGTGTGAGTCCTCTTCTGGGCACCAATCCCTTTGTAAGCTCTTGATTTCCTGGAAACCTTAGGTTTCCGGGTCATCAGCTGCTACACAAAGGTGCTGTCGCCTTGCGAATGACCTCACCCAACAAGGCGTCCTGATACGCCCCCTGGTTCGTAAGGCGCATGCCTGCGGACATCTTGCAAGTTGGCGCGCGGCGGCCGCGGTTGTGAGCATCTTCCCATACGGAATGTCATCGAGTAGCGTGCAGGGGCGGCATGTGACGGCGCTCTCCTTGGCGAATGCACTGCTGCACCTTCAGCAGCTGCCGTCAGAAGATGGGGCTGGTGTCACAACCCGGTGCTTGCCGTGACAGATTGTTCCCGTCCGGTTCTTTCGGCACCGAAACGAGGGGAAAGAAATGCACAACCGATTTCGGCGGTGCCTGCGGAGAATGTCGCTGGCGGCATTGACGATGCTGGCAGTTCCGGTCCACGCGGCTGATCTCGTCATTGCAATGCCGAACTGGCCGTCGGGCCAGGCGACGGCAAACATTCTCAAGGTCAGCCTGAAGCAACATTTCGGGCTCGATGCCGATGTGCGCGAGATGGGGACGCTCATTGCCTTTGCCGGCCTCGATTCGGGCGAGGTGGATATTCATCCCGAAATCTGGCTGCCCAACCTGGACAATCTGGTGAAGAAGTATGTCGACGGCGCCGGCACGGTAGCCATCAGTCCCATCGGTGTGCCGGCATGGCAGGGCATATGCGCCACCCGCGAAACTGCCGACAAATTTGGCATCCGCGACATTTCGGATCTCACCGACCCGCGCAAAACCGCCGCGTTGGACACGGATCGGGACGGACGCGGAGAACTCTGGATTGGCGCCGAGGGTTGGTCCTCGACGGCGATCGAGCGTGTCCGCGCCAACAGCTATGGCTACGCCGAGACAATGACATTGCTGGAGACGCCGGAGGATGTCGGAATGGCGGCTGTCGATGCCGCGGTTGCCACGGCTCATCCGATGGTGTTTGCCTGCTATGCGCCGCATCACGTGTTTGAACTGCACGAAATTGTCCGGCTTGCCGAGCCGCCTTTTGACCCGGCAAAGTGGAATATCGTGCTGCCTTCCGAGGATCCGCTCTGGGTCTCGAAGTCCAGCGCGCCGGTGTCATGGGATACGGCACATTTCCACATCGCTTACGCCACCTCGCTGCGCAAGAAATATCCTGAGGTGGTCGCGTTCCTGGAACGGGTCGCCCTCAAGCCCGAGGACGCCACCAAGATGAGTTATGCGCTCCAGGTGGAGCGCCAGGATCCTTACGAGTACGCCAAACAATGGGTCGCCGCGCAGGGCGCTCGGGTGCAAGGGTGGGCAAATCCATGACCGGAAAGCTGACGATCGCGGGACGCACCGCTCTCCAGCGGCGCTGCCTGACGGCAATTGTCGCGGTAGCGCTCGGTCTTGTCGCGGTGGCGGCGCTGGCTGCCGGAACCCAGGTTTTCGATCCGAAAACCCGCAAATGGGTGGACTATGACCGCGCCAAGGCGCGCAAATACTATGCCGCGCATAATCAAGTGCCAGAGGCGTTTCGCCCGCAGATGGTCAAGTTCCGCACCGCGGAAGCGCCCGGTACGATCATCATCGACGGCAACCAGCATTTTCTCTACCTTGTGCAGCCGGGTCAGCGCGCCATGCGCTACGGGATTGGCGTCGGCCGGGAAGGCTTTGGATGGGCCGGAATCGTGCGCGTCGGCCGCATGGCGGAATGGCCGACCTGGACGCCGCCGGCCGAAATGGTCGCTCGCGATCCGAATGCTGTCAAACATGCGGGAGGCATGCCGGGAGGGCCCGACAACCCGCTCGGCGCCAGGGCGCTCTATCTGTATGAGCGCGACCAGGACACGATCTACCGGATACACGGTACGCCGGAGCCGTGGACGATCGGGCTCGACGTGTCATCAGGCTGCATCCGGATGCGGAACGACGACATCACCGACCTGGCATCGCGCGTCAAGGTTGGGGCCAAGGTCATCGTTCTCATGCAGGGGGCGGCACTTTACAAGGGTGTTTGAAGCCGGGGTGTGTGAAGCCGGGGTGTGTGAAGCGGCATTCGGAGAGGGACAAGCAATGTCGGCAAAACCTGCAGTGGGAACTTCGATCCGGGCAACAATTGGGTTCCTGGCGGGGGCCTTGAGCGCTTGCGTCAGCACGCCGCCGCCGCCGCCGCCTCAGGACCAGATGTCCAGGACCCAGGTCGAGACGGCCCCGGCCGACCTTCAGCTGCTTTGCGCCGACGCAGCCGCCAAGGCGAGCGGTGCCGACAGCAGCAAAATACTTCCGGTTTCGTCGAGCAAGATCGATTCCACAACCTATCGGGTCGAGCTCGATGCCAGCGGCAAGAAGACAAGCTGCCTTGTCGATTCCGAAGGCAATGTCAAATCCGTTCAGCCCACCTGATCCGCTCTGGTCGAAGGATTTTGCGGCGATCTGACGATTGCCGCGAACGTGGCGTCGGCTTCGGACGTGACGATTGGTGGCGACCAGCCGCGGCGAGGTTCAGACACTAGGAGAAAAAGCCCGGCCGACGGCAGCGTGTCTCAACCCAGCGGCATCATCGCGATTGGCAGGTTCGGGCATTCGCTGTACCATTCCTGCGCCGGTCGGCGAAATTGCGCGTTCCGGCAAGGGAGAAACGTCCATGTTACGATCAATTTCGCTCGCGGTTTTCCTGGCGGTCGTTCCTGCGGCAGCCTTTGCAAATTCATGCCCGACCATCATGGCCGCGATCGACGCGGCGTTGCCGACCGCGACGCTGGCCGAGGCCGACATGAACAAAGTCAAGGAACTGCGCGCCCAAGGCGAGAAATTGCACGCCGCCGGCGATCATGCAGGGTCGGAGGCTGCGCTCAACCAAGCCAAGTCGATGCTCGGCATATAATTGCGGCAAGCCGGCTGAGAGAAGCGCGAGAATGCAGCGGCTCAGGATAAATGCTGATCTGTAGTGATCCTTCGCGCCCCCCTCTGTCCTGCCGGACATCTCCCCCACTTGGGGGGAGATCGGCCGTCATCACCGCCTTCGCGAACCGCCACCGATGCAGGAGCGAGCGGTGCGCCCAAGCTGCCAATCTCCCCCTTGTGGGGGAGATGTCCGGCAGGACAGAGGGGGGGCGCCTCGCTCCGCCATAAAAGGTTCTGCACCGTCGTGACGCTCTGATGTAACGGCATGGATCCCAGGCTCTCCGCCACGTCGCTTCGCTCCTGCTCCGCCCTGGGATGACGAAGGGAGGGGTGTTTCGGCTAATCCTGGAGGTTTGCGATTGCCACTGAGATTCGCCGCTGAAAGTGCTGTGGACCTTCGCTGCCGGCCGTCGGGCAGCCAAATCTCCAACGCTGGCGATTGGCATAAACCACCACGACTTCGGTAGGCCGAGTCAGGGCCGCGTGGGTTGGTTCACCCCAAGCCGATGCGCCTGGCGCCTTGCCGGAACAGGGCTGCGGCGTCCGGCTCGAAGCGAAAGGTGCCGATGAAATCGTCGGCGCAGTAGTTCGGCAGCGTCTTGCGGATAGCGGCCGCGAAAGTGCGGGCCTCGTCAAGCCGCCCCGCCAGCGCCAGGCAGTGCGCCGCGATCGCCAGGATGATGGCATGGGCGTTGGGACGGGCGGCGGCCTTCAGCGCCCATTCGGCGGCCTCGTCGAACTGGCCGAGGCGGACATGCGCCATCGCCCTGGCGCCGAGCATGCCAAACAGCAGCGGATCGAACGGACTGAGATGGCGCGAGTGATCGGATGAACCGATCGCCGCGTTCGGATCACCCGACTGCGAGTGGACAAACGAAAGCGCGTAATGACCGAGCGCGAAGTTCGGGCTGAGGTCCACCGCCCGTTCCAACTCGATGAGGGAGCCGTCCTGCTCGCCGCGCAACCACAGCGCCCGGCCCATGGCCCAGTGCGCGGCCGGATTGTGATCGTCGATCAGAAGACTTTGGCCGGCGGTCTCGAAGGCGAGCGCGCTTTCCTGGTCGCGGTCTCCCCAGCGCTGAAAGGCGTTCTGCCAATGGGTGAAGGACAGGCCGGTATAGGCGCGGGCGAAGGTCGGATCGAGCTTCAATGCCATTTCGAAGAAATGCCGGGCCTGCTCGTTTTCCGTGCGGGTGAAGCGATACATGTGCCAGAGGCCGCGATGGTAGGCTTCCCAGGCGTTCAGCGAGCTGGGGGCTTTCAGCATGGCGCGGTTGCGTTCGACCATCTCGATCTCGGCGGAGATCGACGAGACGATGCTGTTGCCGATATCGTCGAGGACGGCAAAGATGTCGTCGGGCCTGCGTTCGAAGGTTTCGGCCCAGACGATCCTGGCCGTGCGCACCTCGACAAGTTCGACGCTGACCGCGACACGGCCAGCCTGGCTGCGCACCGTCCCGGTGGCGACGTAGTCGACGTTGAGCCGCCGGCCGGCATCTTCCGGCGCGATGTTCTTTTCGGCCAGCGCAAAGACCGAGCCGCGGGCGATGACGAAAAAATCCCTGAGCTTGGCCAGACGGGTGATGATGTCGTGGGTGAGGCCGTCGGCCAATCCACCGCAAGAGGGGCCACCGCAAGAGCCGCCGACAGCCGCCTCCTCGACAAACGGCATTACCGCGAGCGACGCCTTGCACGGTGCAGCAACACCGGAATCGGGAAGCACAATTGACGTTTTGGCGGCTGCGGGCGACAGCGCCGGCTGCGGCCGGAGCGTCGCGGCAGGTCGTTCGCTGCGGATCGTCCGCCATGCCTCACGAACGGGTCCGAAATCGAGATCCTCCGAGGCAAATAGCTGCGCCGCCGAAGCAAGATGGTCCTCGCAGGCGGCGATCTGGCCATGCCGCGCCAGGCTTGCCAGAAGAGCCACGTGCGCGCGCGCGTCGAACGGATTGAGTTCCAGCCATTTCTCCAGATGCGCGGACATTTCGTCGGCATCCGCCGGGAGCTTGCTGACGAGCTGTTCCAGAATGGCGGCGTGCCACGAGCTGAAGCGGCGGCGTTGCGCGATCAGCCAGCTGTTGAAATGCGGGCTGCGGTCGATCTCCAGCCCGTCGAGGAAGTCGCCGACGAATAGTCTGGACAGGGCCTGCAGCCGCTCAAGATCGAGCGTCTCGATGCCCGTGGCGGCGGCCGAGGCGACATCGAAGGCGTCGACGGAAACGCCCTTCAGATCGAGCGCGACCGTGTCGCCTGATGTTTCGATCCTGTGGCGATCCGATTCGTCAAGAATGCCCCTGAGCTTGCTGAGGCACCAGCGAAGCTCGCCGCGCGGATCGTTCGGCACATCCCACAAAAGCTCGCACAGACGGCTGCGGCCGACGGCATGCGGCGCGAGCGCCAGATAGGCGAAGAGCGCGCGCAGCTTGCGCGATGCCGGCAGTTGCACGGTGGCGCCGTCACGGATGACCGTCAGCGGCCCGAGCAGCCGCACGGACAGCCCGGCCGCTGCGCCGTCCAGGCTCGATCGAGCGGATTCCACGTGCGTTTCCACGCTTGCTCCCACGCTGGCCAGTTGTCCTCTGTTTTACCATCGAAAGCGATCGAGGGCATCCGGCAACGAATTTTCCGCGCCGGTTGCCCGCATTGCCAGCTTTCCGGGCCGCGTTGACGGCAACGGACCGTATCGCGGCAAGGTCTCGAAACCTCGCCGCCCAAGCCACCGGTTTGTAACCGGCTCGTGACAACGAACACCTCGTGACGACAACAAAAAGGGGAGAGCAGACATGTTGCAGCAACGGAAAATCAGGACCACGGCCGGTCGCGGCCGCCTGTTCGACAGCATTATCGACACGGTCGGCGATACGCCGGTGATCAGGATCAACAATCTCGGCCCCGATCATGTGACGATCTATGTGAAGGCCGAGTTCTTCAATCCGGCAGCGTCGGTGAAGGACCGGCTGGCGCTCAACATCATCGAGGAGGGCGAGCGCAGCGGCGCCCTGAAACCGGGCCAGACCGTCGTCGAGGCGACCAGCGGCAACACCGGCATCGGTCTGGCCATGGTCTGCGCGCAAAAAGGCTATCCGCTGGTGGTGACGATGGCCGACAGTTTCTCCATCGAGCGTCGCAAGCTGATGCGCATGCTGGGCGCCAAGGTGGTGCTGACGCCGCGTGCCCAGAAGGGTTTTGGCATGTACAACAAGGCGGTCGAGCTCGCCAAGGCCAATGGCTGGTTCCTGGCCCGCCAGTTCGAGACCAAGGCCAATGCCGCCATTCACGAGGCGACGACGGCGCGCGAGATCATCAACGACTTCGCCGCATCGCGGCTCGACTGCTTCGTCACCGGCTACGGAACCGGCGGCACCGTCGTCGGTGTCGGGCGCGTGCTGCGCCGCGAGCGTCCCGAGATCCGGATCGTGCTGGCCGAACCCGCCAATGCCCAGCTCATCGGCAGCGGCAAGGCGCAGGAGCGCGGCGCCGACGGCGCACCCGCCGCCAGCCATCCGGCCTTCGAGCCGCACCCGATCCAGGGCTGGACGCCGGATTTCATTCCCAACGTCCTGCAGGAGGCGGTTGACGCCAGCCTCTATGACGAGGTCGTGCCGATTGCCGGGCCCGAAGGCATCAAATGGGCCAAGGCGCTGGCGCAAAAGGAAGGGATTTTCACCGGCATCTCCGGCGGAGCGACCTTTGCCGTGGCACGCCAGATCGCCGAAAAAGCTGCACCCGGCTCGGTGATCCTGTGCATGCTTCCCGACACCGGCGAACGCTACATGACGACGCCGCTGTTCGACGGCATCGAAGCCGAGATGGACGCGGAGGAAATGGCTCTTTCGCAGTCGACACCCAGCGGCCAGTTCCCGGCCGAGTAGCGGGAGAGGGAGAAACCACCATGGACGCGACGCCAAAATCCTCCGGCATGGCTTTCGAAGAAACGCTCGACATGCGCCGCCTGCAGCAGGGGGAGTGCGTCGTGCCAATCGCCACCGTGTCCAGCCGGATGCTCGCCGTCACAGAGGAAATGCGCACGGTCATGGATTTTGCGCGAAATGTCCTGGAGGGCGACGGCCTGGGGCCCGATGCCTGCGATTTCATGTTCGGCAATCCGCAGGAAACGCCGTTGCGTGGATTTGTCGATGCATTGATCCGCCACGTCGAGCCACAGGATGTTCACTGGTTCGGTTATAAAAAGTACGATGCGCTGGCGCGCGAAACGGTGGCCCGTTCGCTCAGCCAGGCGCGAAGCCGAAACTACAAGCCAGACGACATTGCGATCACCGCGGGAGGGTTCGGCGCGATAGCGGCTGCGCTGCTCGCCGTGCTCGAGGTGGGAGAGGAGGTCATCTATCCGCGTCCCGGCTGGTTCGCCTATGGTGCCCAGATTCGCGGCGCGGCAGGGACACCCGTCGCCGTCGACCTAGCACCGGGAACCTATGACCTCGATCTCGAAAGGATTGAGGCAGCGATCACCCCGCGCACCCGCGTGGTGGTGGTCAACACGCCGCACAACCCGACCGGCCGCATCTTTCCCCGCGCTCAACTCGACGCGCTCGCCGACAAGCTCGCGGCCGCGTCCGAAAGATTTGGCAAGGTGATTTATCTCCTTGCCGACGAGCCCTATGCGCGACTGGTGTTTGACGGCCATGCGCATATCAGTCCGGCCGAGAGCTATCCGCACACGCTGATCGCCTATTCCTTCGGCAAGACCTTGCTCGCGCCCGGCGAGCGCCTGGGCTGGCTCGCACTCGGGGCGGACATGCCCGAGGCCGATCGCATACTGTTGCGCGAGGCTGTCGATATAGCGCAGGTTTCGCACGGTTGGGCTTTCGCCGGCCGTACCCTGCAGCGGGCACTGTCTGATCTCGAGAAGCTCAGCATAGATGTCGCAGCCCTTGCGCGGCGCCGCGATCGCATGGTCGAAGGCTTGAGGGCAGCGGGATACGACCTGCCGGTGCCTGAAGGTACCTTCTATCTCATTCCACGCTCCCCAATACCGGACGACATGGCCTTCGCGGCGCGCCTCGCAACTGACGGTGTCTGGGTGCTGCCCGGCAGCGTCGCCCAATTGCCTGGACGTCTGCGGATCAGTTTGACTGCAAACGACGGCATGGTGGAGCGCTCTTTGCCCGTCTTTGCGCGAGCGATCCGGGAAGTCGCAGCCTAACTCCTCCTGGCGAGCAGGAGCTCACACAAGGGCTTCTGGTCCATCGCTTGAGCGATGGCTGGCGGCCCGTTGCAATCGACTGCTGAATGCCAAATTAATAGGTCCTGATCCTAGTCAGGGATGCTTCAGCGCATCGCAAACCCTTCGCGGTCACGCCGGAATATCTGGAATCGACGCCGCGCGGCCTCGCGTCGGGCCAGTGGCTGCATGATTTTGGCCTGCAGACGTCACGCGGTTTCAGGGCGCTGAAAGTGTGAATGGCGCTGAAGCAGCACGGCATCGAGAAATTCGGCCGGCTGATCGACCAAAACATCGCACAAGGCCACTATTTCTCCGGGCTGATCGAGGCTGAACCGACCCTCGAGCTGACGGCGCCGACCAGCATCAACATCGTCTGTTTTCGCTACCGCGGCGACGGGCTGACGGCAGAGCGGCAGAAGGCGCTCGACACCGAGATCATGCTGCGGCTGCAGGAAGACGGCATCGCCGCCCTTTCGGACACGACGGTGCACGGCCAGCATTGCCTCAGAGTAGCGATCAACAACCACCGCACCAGGCGCGACGATCTGGATTTGTTGGTGCGGGAAACGGTGCGGCTTGGGCAGGAGATTTCAAGGCCTGGCGTCGCCGGCTAAGGATCCTGGCAGTCACCTCAGACAAATCACAGCGCCCAAGCGTGTGGGGTGATCGACTGTTGATGTCGGCGCTGCCCCTCACCTGCCTGCCGGCATCCTCTCCCCGTAGAACGGGGAGAGGGGCGCTTTCATTAATGGTTTCGTTCAATCACCAGCGTTACAGGAAGGGCACCGGCATTGAGGCCAGCCCCTTCTCCCCGTCACTATACGGGGAGAAGTGCCCGGCAGGGCGATGAGGGGCAGCGCAAACCTGAAACGATTGCCCGTGTGCCCCGCAACGAGGATCACGCCTCGAGCCAGACCTTCTCGAAATGCTGCTCCAGAGACTGATGCTGCTCGCAGCCGTGCACGCCCTTGCGGAACGTCCGGTAGACCGAGCGCCAGTAGGGCTGGATGATGATGCCGGAATCGCGCAGATTCCGCTCGATCTTGGCCATGATCTCCTTGCGCGCGCTGGCGTCGGGTGTGGCCAGCGCCTTGTCGAGCAAGGCGTCGAACTCCGGATTGGCGTAGGCGGTCTCGTTCCAGGCAGCGCCCGATCTGTAGGCCAGCGCCAGCACCTGGACGCCCAGCGGCCGGCCGAGCCACTCGGTGCAGGAGAAAGGATATTTGCTCCAGTCGTTCCAGAACGTCGCCGCCGGCAGCACGGTCCGTTTGACCTTCAGCCCGGCGTCGCGCATCTGCGCGGCGATCGCGTCGCCGGTGTTCTTCTGCCAGTCGACATCGCAGAGATGAGCTCGTATTCGTGATCGGACTTGCCGGCCTCGGCAAGCAGCGTCTTGGCTTCGTCGACATTGCGGACGGCCGGGCCGATATCGGCGTATTCGGCATGCATCGGGCCGACATGATGGTTCTCGGCCGGCTTGCCGCGGTCGTCCATGCCGATCTTCAGGATTGCGGCATTGTCGACGGAGAGCTGGGCGGCGCGCCGCACCCTGATGTCGTCATAGGGCGGATTGCCGACGTTGAAGCGCGCGACGATGGTCGAGCCGGTGGCAAGCTCGGAATTGCTCAGACCCATGGCGTCGGTCTGCGAGACGGTATCGGCGGCGGTTTCGTGGTTGGTGTCGATCTCGCCCGATTCGAAGGCCGAAAACATCGCATTGGGATCGGAGCCGTAGTCGACCCATTGGATGCCGTCGAGCCAGAAATCGCCCTTCCACCACGGCTTGTCCTTGCGGCGGACCTCGGCGCCGACCTCGGCGTCCCATGCCACCAGTTCGCAAGGTCCAGTGGTGATCGCCAAGGCCTTCAGCGGATCGCCGTCGCCGTCGTAGCTGCGGTGCATGATCAGCGCCGGATAGTCGGTCATGCCGGCAATCAGCGAAATGTCGGGCTTAGGCAGATTGAGCCGGACGGTAAAGTCGTCGACACGCTCGATGCCGCCGTCGATCGGCTTCTTGGTGGCGGCGTCGACCAGCGCCCCCATCCGCTCGGCGACCGAATTGCCGGCGACGCCGGCGTCGCACCAGCGCGTCAGATTGTGGACGACATCGTCGGCGTTGAAAGTGTCGCCGTTCGACCAGGTGATGCCCTTGCGGACGTGCAGCGTCAGCACGCGGGCGTCGTCGCTGGTCTCCCAACTCTCGAGCAGCCACGGCTCGAAGGTGAAATCGCGGTTCCAGCGCACCAGATATTCGTTGCAGTGGCGGGCGACATTGGACATTTCGACGCCGTCGAAGGTGCGCGGGTCCTTCCAGCCCTTGACGTTCATGGCGACGCGCAAGACGCCGCCGCGCTTCGGCTCCTGCGCCCTGGCCGGGGAAGGCGCGAGACCGACAAGCGCCAGCGCGCCGGCGACGCTGACGCCAAGTGCTGCCATGGTGGCGAGATATTCGCGCCGGTTCATGCTGCCTTTTTTAAAACCGTCGGCGACGGGCTCGGCCTGCGGATGCAGCGCTCTTTCGGTCAGCATCAACTTCATCGTCGAATCCTCCCTGTCGGGGGGCCGGCCGCGCGGGGGGCGGGGGGGGGGGGGGGGGGGGGGGGGCGCGGGGCGGCGGGGGCGGGGGGGGGGGGGGGGGGGGGGGGGGGGGGGGGGGGGGGTGGGGGGGGGGGGGGGGGGGGGGGGGGGGGGGGTGGGGGGGGGGGGGGGGGGGCCGGGGGGGG
>NZ_JBVVQS010000092.1:121113-161323 GCF_055811575.1 Mesorhizobium sp. WSM4815
AAAACCCCGGGGGGCGGGGGGCGGCGCGGGGTTTCCCTGGTCTTTTGGTGACCAAAAAAATATCCCCCTCAAACCCCCCGGGCGCGCCCGGGCCCCGGGGGGGGGGGGGGGGGTTGGGGGGGGGGGGGCCCCCTTGGCCATAGGCGATGATAGTGCGGGATTCAGCGGGGAAGTGTTCGAATTTCCGCAGGCGTTGTGCGCTGTTCCGCAGAAGCTTGCGCTACTGCGGCGCAGAACCTTTCGAGACGCCGGCGGGACAGCGCCCCCCTCTGCCCTACCGGGCATCTCCCCCACTTGGGGGGAGATCGGCTGTCGTCCCGGCTTTCGCCAATTTCCAACATCGCAGCAGGAGCGCAGCGCCGAAACTGCCAATCTCCCCCCTCGTGGGGGAGATGCCAAGTTTTGGCAGGGAGGGCAGGACAGAGGGGGGGCCAAGGATCGCCAGCCTTCCTGGTTTCAGAGTTCGTCGTAGAGCCGGGCGGCGTTTTCATAGGTGAAGCGCAAAGGCACCGAGCCCACGACCTGCCACGCATCGACCGTCTCGCCTGCCATCAATCGGCAGGCGCCCTCGGTTGTGGTGACGGCGCCGCCATAGAGCCGGTTGGCAAGGTTGAGGATGGCGGTCTGGTGCATCGCCGTGCTGCCGCTGCCGCAGGCATCGTTGACCAGCAGCACGCGAAAGCCCGATGATACCGCATCCCTGACGGTGGCGTCGATGCAGGCCTCGGTCCACACGCCGGCAACGACCAGCCACTCGATGCCTTTGGCCCTGAGCCGGCCCGCGGCAGGGCCCGAACCGAAGGCGCTGGCCTCGGTCTTGACCAGCATCATCTCGCCGTCGACCGGCGCCACTTCCGGACAGATCGCCGTCAGCGGATCGTCCTTGTCGGAGAATGCCGACCTGCCATTGGCATCGACCGGATGGAACCGCCGCGCCTCCCTGGTGAGATCGACGATATAGGCCGAATGGTAGAGCAGCACATCGTTGGCCCGTGCCGCCGCCTGCAGGCGCTGGACGTTGGCGAGGATGTCGGCAAAACCCTCGACCAGATAGCGCTTGTCCTGCCGGTGCTCCTCCTGGAGGTCGACGAACACCGCGGCCACCGTGCCGCGTCTGATCGAGACCGGGCCCTTCATGAGGACACCTGAACGAAAGCATGAGCGCTGCGGTTAGTCCCGACGATTTGCGATACCGCACCTCGATTGGTGGTGGATGCTGGGATCACACTTCTTTCTCCAGAAAGTCGTCCTCATAGGGAAAGCGCGACAGAAGCTCGGTGCCGGTTTCGGTGACCAGGATCTCGTCCTCGAGCTTGACGCCCTCGCGTCCGCCTTTCTCGCCGATATAGCTCTCGACGCTGACCACCATGCCGGGCACGACAAAACCGTCGCGGCCATAAGTCTCGTAGTCCATGGCGTGCGCGATGAACGGCGTCTCGCCATGCATGCCGACGCCGTGCATGACAGACGTGTAGCGCTGGTCGACGAAGCGGTCCGGGATCTTCCAGGCCTTTTCGGCAATTTCGCGAAACGCCATGCCCGGCCTGACGATCGAGATGTTGTGCTGAACCTGGTCGTGGGCCATGCGGTAGAGCGATTTCTGATAATCCGTCGGCTTGCCCGGCCCGCAGCGGAAGGTGCGCGAGAAGTCCGAATAATAGCCGTAGCAGCCGATCGTATCGGTATCCAGCGCCAAAAGTTCGCCCGGCCTGATCTTGCGGCCGCTGGCTTCGTTGAACCACGGGTTGGTACGCTGGCCCGAGGTCAAGAGCCGGGTTTCGATGAACTCACCGCCCTGGCGGATCACCTCGTGATACATGATGGCGAACAGGTCGTTCTCGGACACGCCGGGCTTGATCGCCTCGCGCACCGCATAGACGGCCGCCTCGGCGCCGGCCATCGATACCTGCAGGCATTTTACCTCTTCGGGCGTCTTGACCGCCCGCACGGCGAGGATCTCGGCCTGGCAATCCCGGACCTCGCAGCCGCGCTTTTCCAGCGCCAGCGCCTGCAGATGGCCGCAGCGGTCGAGGCCGAGCTTCATCGAGCCGCCGCCATGCACCTTCAGCAGCTCAGTGATCTCGTCGGCGAACGGGCCGGCGGTCTCGTCGTCGCGGCCCGACACCGAAGACCACACCAGCCTGGACGGCCGCGCCTCGTCGATCGTGTCGAGCACCATCGAGACATGATAGCTCTGCGGATATTCGAACAGCACGATCGGCCCTTCGGTCGGGATGAAGAAGTAGCGCGTCGAGTTGCGCAGAAAGTAGCCGAACATGTTGCGCGAGCCGGTGGCGTAGCGCTGGTTGTAGGGGTCGAACAGCACGACGCCGCCATAGCCGGCCTCGCGCATCCAGGCACGCAGCTTCGCCAGCCGGCCTTTGCGCAGCGCGTCCGCATCGATGAAGGACGGCTCGGTGTCGGACAGCCACATGCCGCCGGCCGGATCGGCCGCCGCCGGGTGGCGCATACGGTCCTTGAAGTCGACGTCCTCAGTGCTGTCGGGGTCGAAAACGACGATGCTCACGGGTGCCTCCTGGAAGAAGCCCTGAACATAGCGGTGCGCCGCGATGAGCTTGTGCGGGATACCGCAGATGTTGTGCGAAATACCGCTTGAAGTCGTTCCGCGGCGCTCTACGGCGCCCCCCTCTGTCCTGCCGGACATCTCCCCCTCAAGGGGGGAGATCGGCCGTCATCACCGCTTTCGAGAATTTCTACCGTCGCAGGAAGAGCGGAGCATCGAAGCTGCCAATCTCCCCCCTTGAGGGGGAGATGGCCGGCAGGCCAGAGGGGGGCGGGCGGGAACGCGGCGCGGCCTGGTTAGCGCCCTAATGCCGCCGCATCACCTTCGGCGCATGCCCATGCTCTTCCCGGAACGCCCGCGCAAAGCTCGACATCGAAGCAAAACCGCAGGCCAGTGCCACGTCGCGCACCATCAGTGTCGAATGCGCCAAAAGGTCGGCGGCGCGCTTCAGCCGCAGGCGGCGGTAATAGCCGTTGGGCGAGACGCTGAGCTCGGAGCGAAAGTTGCGTTCGAGCTTGTCGGAGGAGACGCCGAGCTTTTCCGCCAGCGCCGCCATGCCGAGCCGCTCCTCCACCGCATCCTCCATGATGGCGATGGCCGCCAGCACCAGCTCGTTCTGGACGCCGGTGCGCAGCCGCAGCGGCATCAGCTTGCGGTCGACGCTGGAGCGCAGCGGGCTGTGCACGAACCATTCGGCGACGCCGGCCGCGAGTTCGGCGCCATAATCTGATGTGATGATCTCCAGCATCATGTCGAGACTGCCGACGCCGCCGGCCGAGGTGAAGCGCTGGCGGTCGATGACATAGAGATCGCGCCTCAGCTCAATGTCCGCAAACGCCTCGGTGAACGCCGCCTGGCTGGTCCAGTGCAAGGTGCAGGCATGGCCGTCGAGCAGGCCGGCCCGCGCCAGGAAGAAGGCAGCATCCGCCACCGCGCCGATATGGGCGCCGCCGCGCAGGCTCCTGCGGATCCAGCTCACCGCGTCCTCGGCCACGAGATGATCGGCATCGCCGCCCGAGCAGACGACGATGCGGTCGACCTTCGGCGCATCACCGCCAAAAAAGCCGGGCTGGATGACGACCCCGTTCGAGGCCGCGACCGGGCCCTCAGCGGCGCCGACGATGATCCAGCGGTAGCAGTCCCGCTTGGCCAGGACGTTGGCCGCACGCAGCGGCTCGATCACCGAACTGAACGCCATCATCGGAAAGCCGGGGAAGACCAGGACCGCGAAGGTGAGCGGGACCTCGGTGGCTATCGGCTGGTGGCGCTCGCGAATGGTCATGGCTTCAACCGGCCTGTCGGCAATTGCAGGAAGTTACAATTTCTCCAGATGCAGCGGAGGTCAACGGCTATCATACAGGTCCCAGAACAACCGCTTCAGGTTTGCGCTGCCGGCATCGGTGATTGATCGCCTCAACATCGGTTGAACGGTTTTCGATTGCAGAAGCGAGTGCCCCAAGCTCCCCTCACCCCAGCGCCTGATCCAAATCCGCAATCAGATCATCGCCATCCTCGATCCCGGCCGACAGCCGCACCAGCGAATCGGAAATCCCGATCTCGGCCCGCTTCCCGGCCGGGATCGAGCCATGTGTCATCAGCGCCGGGTGCTCGATCAGGCTTTCGACGCCGCCGAGGCTTTCGGCCAGCGTGAACAGTTGCGTGTGCTCGAGGAAGCGTTTGGTGCCGGCGAGGTCGCGGTCGAGCTCGACCGTGATCATGCCGCCGAAGGCGTGCATCTGCCGCCTGGCGATGGCGTGCTGCGGGTGGCTGGGGAGACCGGGATAGATGACGCGGCGGATGTCGGGACGGCTTTCCAGCCAGTGCGCGATCTTCTGGCCGTTCGACGAATGGCGCTCCATCCTCAGCGCCAGCGTCTTGAGGCCGCGCAGCGCCAGAAAACTGTCGAACGGACCGGAAATGGCGCCGATGGCGTTCTGCAGGAATTTCAGCCGGTCGGCGAGATCCTTGTTGTCGCCGACCACGGCGACGCCGCCGACCATGTCGGAATGGCCGTTGAGGTATTTCGTCGTCGAATGCACCGATATGTCGATGCCGAGCTCCAGCGGCCGCTGCAGATAGGGGCTGCAAAAAGTGTTGTCGGCGACCGACAGCACGCCTTTGCGCCTGGCCAGGGCTGCGACCGCTTCGAGATCGACGACGCGCAGCAGCGGATTGGTCGGCGTCTCGACCCAGAGCAACCTGGTTTCCGGGCGGATCGCCGCTTCGACCGCGGCTAGATCGGTGAAGTCGACGAAGTCGACCTGGAGATTGGCCGAGCGCTTGCGCACCCGCTCCAGCAGCCGGAACGTGCCGCCATAGATATCGTCGGTGGCGACGACATGGGCGCCGGAATCGAGCAGTTCGAAGATGGTGGCGATCGCCGCCAGCCCCGAGGCGAAAGCGAAGGCGGCTGCGCCGCTTTCGAGATCGGCCACCGCGCGCTCGAAGGCAAAGCGGGTCGGGTTCTGGCTGCGGGCATATTCAAAACCCTTGTGCACGCCCGGGCTCTGCTGGCCATAGGTCGAGGTCGCATAGATCGGCACCATCACCGCGCCGGTCGTCGGGTCGTGGCTCTGGCCGCCATGGATGGTGCGCGTCGAGAAGGCCAGGCGGTTGCTGCCCGATACGGTGGCTTTGATGGTCATCTTGCGCGGCGCCTCAGATGGTTGATCAGGTCGATGCGGGTAATCAGGCCGATGAATTCGTCGCCGTCGAAGACGATGGCGACCTCGTTGCGGTCGAACACCGGCAGCAGCGCGTCCAGCGTCTGGCTGGCCTGCAGCGTGTGCAGATTGGAAGTCATCGCCGTGCGCACCGGGGCCTTGAAACGGTCCCAGCGGCTGTCATAGGGACCTTCGACGTGGGCGAGGATATCGCTTTCGTCGACGATGCCGACCAGCTTGCCATCGTCCAGCACCGGCAGCTGCGAGACGTCCGAACGGCGCATGCGGCCATAGGCGTTGAGCAGGCTTTCGTCCGGGCCGACAGACACGATGTCGCCGGTGCGGTGCGTGCGCATCACCAGGTCGCGCAAATCGCCATGCTGCTCGTGCTCGGCGAGGCCCTGCTCGATCAGCCAGAAATCGTCGAACACTTTCGACAGATATTTGTTGCCGCTGTCGCAGACGAAGGTGACGACCCGCTTCGGCACGGTCTGCTCGCGGCAATAGCGCAGCGCTGTCGAAAGCAGCGTGCCGGAGGACGAGCCGGCGAGGATGCCCTCCTTGGAGAGCAGGTCGCGCACCGCCAGCATGCTCTGCTTGTCGGGGATCGAGTAGGCCTTCTTGACCAGCGACAGATCGGCATTGGGCGGGACGAAATCCTCGCCGATGCCCTCCACAGTCCAGCTGCCGGCCTCTTGCATCTTGCCGGTCTTGATCAGGGGCGCCAGCACCGAACCGACCGGATCGGCGAGGATCATCTCGGTCTTCGGCGAGGTTTTTGCGAAATAGCGGCCAAGCCCGGTCAGCGTGCCGCCGGAGCCGACGCCGACGACCACTGCATCGACGTCGCCGCCGAGCTGCGAATAGATCTCCGGACCGGTCGTGGTTTCATGGGCGTCCGGATTGGCCGGATTGGCGAACTGGTTGGCATAGAAGGCGCCGGGCAGTTCGGCGGCGATCCTTTCGGCCATGTCCTGATAATATTCGGCGTGGCCCTTGCCGACATCGGAACGGGTCATGCGCACTTCTGCGCCGAGCGCCCGCAAATGCTGGATCTTCTCGCGCGACATCTTGTCGGGCACGACCAGGACGATGCGATAGCCCTTGGGGATGCCGACCTGGGCGAGGCCAAGGCCGGTGTTGCCGGCGGTCGCCTCGACAATGGTGCCGCCGCGCCTCAGCTTGCCCTGTTTTTCGGCGTCGGCGATCATCGACAGCGCAATGCGGTCCTTGATCGAGCCGCCGGGATTCTGGCTTTCGAGCTTGATGAACAGCCGGCACTTGCCGATGTCGAATTTGGTCAGCTCGACAACCGGCGTCTGTCCGATCAGGTCGAGAACCGATGCATAGGGCGGACGCAGGCGGGGCATTTCCCTGTCCGGGAGGGCGATCTTGTGCACGCTCATGCTGATGCTCCATGGTCAAGCGACCGCCTTGGGCAGGCTGTCAGCCTATCTTCTTTTCCAGCCGTTTGCAGTCTGAAAGAAGATAGATCGTGCCAATCCATTGGCCAGACGGGGAATGGGATTCCGGTGGGGCCGCTCCGTCACGCCAATCACGATAAGGTCGCGGGACAGCACCGCCGTAGGCGCCGACCTCACCCCAGCAACCGCTTCCCCAGCCTTGCACATTGCACGCGAATATCCGGTATGGCGTCGATCTCGAAGAAGGTGCCGCGGGTCAGTGGTCCGACCGCCAGGATCTTGGCCAAGACGGTGCCGTCGCTGGCGATGACCTCGCAATTGTCCGATACGTCGAGGCCAAGGCGCAGCGGATCCGGCCGGGCCAGCCCGCGGTCGACCAGCGACCGCACCACGCTGTTCGACGTTGTCGAGATGTCCCTGGCGATGCCGGTGCAATCGTAGATGCGGGCGACGTCGAACGTCTCGATGTTTTGCGTGTGGCGCGACTGGACCTGCACGCTGAATTCGTCGCCCGCCGTGATGCCGACGACGCGCCCGGCGACAAGCCGGATGCGGCCCGACTGCACCGCCTCGGTGACACGGCCATGGACTTCCGGCGCCATGCGATGGCGGTGGATGTCCCACCACGCCTTGGTGTGCTCGACGAAGCGGCGCTTGGCCGAAGACGGCCAGTTCTGCCAGATCTTCTGGTTGAACGGCCTGAGACCGTCGACGACGTCGCGCCAGTCGATGCCGGCCTTCTGGTTTTCCCGGATCAGGTCGCGAAACCAGCCGACGAAATAGGAGAGCTGGGTGCCGAGCGGAATGTCGGCGACGTCGAGCTTGATCGGATTGCCCTTGCGATGCGGCGAAGGCAGCAGGCCGCGCCGCGACACCGCAATAATCTCGCCGCGATGGCCGCGTTGTTCGAGCGACAGGAAGGCATCGACCATGCTCAACCCCGTGCCCAGCACCAGGACCCGGGCTTCCCCGTCGAGCACGGTGTCGGCCTCCGATCCCATCCTGATCGCATGGCCGTGGCCGGCACCCGGCTCCTCGTCATGTCCGGTCGCCAGCACGGCAAGGTGGGCGACGACGCTGGTGCCGTTGGCCAGCGCCACCTCGACCCCAGACCCGGTCGGCGAGATCGACAGGCTCTCCTCGCGGATCAGGCGAAGACGCCCCGTCTCGCGGGCCTCGAGCTCGTCCAGCAGTTCCTTCAGATAGCGGGCGTAGACGCTGCGCGGTGCGTAGACCGGCGCCTGCTCTGGCGTTGCCAGGCCGCGCTCAAGCAGCCAGCGCCAGAAATTGCCGGGGTCGTCGGCATGGGCGCTCATGCCGGCCGCGCTGACATTCAGCACATGCGCCGACAGCAGCGTGGAATAGGCGATGCCCTGGCCGAAATGCGGGCGCTTTTCGATCAGCGTGACACGCAGATCGGGATTGGGCGACTTCAACAGATGCGCGGCAAGGACGACGCCGCTGGCGCCGCCGCCGACGATAATGATCGAACTTGGGACAATCGAATTTGCGCGGCCGGTCATGCGCGCACCAATTGCCTGAGGAGCCGTCCGTTCCGGCTCAGGCCTGGATTTTCAACGCAGCCGAAAGGTCGTCGTCGCCGGCGATATCGCGCATCTCGGCGAGGCTGCGCTGATCCAGCACCTCGGCGATCGCTTGCCGGACCTCCAGCATCAGATGTCGGACTTGGCATGTCGCCTCGTTGCAGTCTTCACAGCGCTGATACCGGGTGCGGCTGGCGCAGGGAATTGGGGCAAGCGGCCCGTCGAGCACGCGCACGACGTGGCCGATCTTGATTTCATCCGCCGGCCGCGCCAGGCGGTAACCGCCTTCCTTGCCCTTGCGGCTCTGGACAAAACCGGCATTGCGCAGTTCGCCGAGGATGGCGTCGAGAAATTTCTTCGGGATGTTGTTTCCGGCGGCGATATCGCCGACGAAGGCGAGCTGACCAACCGGCAGCCGCGCCAGATGGACGAGCGCCTTGAGGCCGTACTTGCCCTTTTTTGTGAGCATGGACCGAACGTTTCTCTGTCATGCGATGGCGAAGGGCCACCGGTTGCGAAACGCCTGGCGTGCGTCCCCACCGCGTCCGCGTCCAGGCTTTCAAGACACATAAATTCTAGTGACATGATATACAAGACGGGCACCACTGATTTTGCTTGATTTTCAAGCCGCTGCGACTACTTGCCGGACGTTCTTTCCTCCTGAAGCCGCGAGGCACGCCAATGGCGACAGCCGGCGCTCGGCACTCATGCGGGTGATCGCCGCGATATGCACATCGCTCATCGTTCTCCCAATTCCTGTAATGTCGATAAGACTACTATACTTAGCCGCGATACAGGAACCGGTTTTCAAATCGTCGGCCATTCGCAGCATTCATTTGCCGAAGCTGCGCGCAAAACAGGAAATGCGTGTTTGCGGCGGGCCGCGCATTCGCCGGTCGACCGAAACGCCGCCAGGGCCGTACGAGTGTCAGGGGAGCGAACGGTTCGCCCACACCAGCCCGCCCAGGCCAACCAGCGCGGTGACGATGCCGATATAGAGCCATAGCGACTGGCCGGTCATGAAGCTGCCGCCGACGAGGCCGATGCCCTGCAGCGACCACAGCGCACCGATGGCAAGCACAATCAGCGCCAGCAGATTCTTGATCAATCTCATCGTCGGAATTCCTTTCCCCAAGTCGATCGCCAATTCCGCTATGACCGCGATGGCAAGGCGAAAGGAAGCGACCCGATCGCTGTCACATCTACTTGCATAATAAAGCCGGGTCTTGCCGGAAACGCCCCGGTGCTGGTGCGAAGACCACCAGACATACATCGGCGCAATCCCGACATTCCATGACAGACTGTTTCGCGCCGACTCCAAACGTGTACTATTGTCATGGAACCGCCAGACGACTGCCGCATTTGGTGCCACATTCCATCCGTAACGGCCGGGTCTGTCAAACGGAGCCCCTTGCCGCAGATGAAGAAACCCAACCGGACCGCGCTTGTCGCGGCGGCGATAGCGGCTGGCCTGATGGTCG
Organism: Mesorhizobium sp. WSM4815; assembly: GCF_055811575.1. Lineage (NCBI taxonomy): Bacteria > Pseudomonadati > Pseudomonadota > Alphaproteobacteria > Hyphomicrobiales > Phyllobacteriaceae > Mesorhizobium > Mesorhizobium sp. WSM4815. The sequence continues at coordinate 130,750 of NZ_JBVVQS010000092.1, forward strand.
GCGCATCCACCTCCCCTGCCGCCGCACAATGCGGCCGCGCCTCTTGGTACGCGCTGACCTCGAAGACCGCTTCCGGCGAGCGGATGAACCCGTCGGCGCTGACCGCCGCGCACCGCACCTTGCCGTTTGGCACCAGGCTGAAGGTCACCAACCGCAAAAACGGCCGCAGCGTCGTCGTGCGCATCAACGACCGCGGCCCGTTTATCAAGGGTCGGGTGATCGACCTGTCGAAGGGCGCCGCGGGGCGGCTCGGCTTCATCAGCTCAGGCCATGCTGCTGTGTGCACCGACCGCGTGTGAATGGCCGCGCCGCTTTGCGGCCAGGCGGATGAGGGGCAGCGCAAACCTGAAGCGATTGCCCATGCTCTCTCCGGCGCCTTTCGCAGCTGCACAATAAGCCGGCTGCCGCCGTTCAAAACCGATTTTCAACGCCTTAGACAAAAGTATAAGCATAAATCAATTCAATTGACGTATTGCATCGCAGCAGTTTGTTGTTACCCTTTGCGCGAGAGATTCAAGGCTCGGCACTGCTGTCGTCCCTTCGGTCGCAGCAGCGGAGTTCTCGATGTTCTACCAGCTCTACGAATTGAACCACGCCGCCGTGCAGCCGGCCCGCGTCTATGCCGATGCGGTGCGGATGTTCTACACCAATCCGCTCAATCCGTTTGCGCACACGTCCTGGGGCCGCTCGGTCGCGGCGACGGCCGAATTGTTCGAGCGCACGACGCGCCGCTACAGCAAGCCGCAGTTCGGCCTGACCAGGACCGTCGTCGACTGGAAAAGCGTCGCTGTCACCGAAAAGACGGTGTGGTCGCGGCCGTTCTGCAATCTGCTCCGCTTCGAGCGGGCGGTTCCCGCCGGCCGCCGGCCTGATCCGAAGCTGCTGATCGTGGCGCCGATGTCCGGCCACTACGCGACGCTGCTGCGCGGCACGGTCGAGGCGATGCTGCCGCATGCCGACGTTCACATCACCGATTGGGTCGACGCCCGCATGGTGCCGATCAGCGAGGGCAGCTTCGACCTCGACGACTATATCGACTACATCGTCGACATGCTGCATGCGCTGGGCCCCGACACCCATGTCATGGCGGTGTGCCAGCCGTCGGTCCCGGTGCTGGCGGCGGTGGCGCTGATGGAAACGCGGGGCGACCCGTTCGTTCCCTCGACGATGACGCTGATGGGCGGGCCGATCGACACCCGCCGCAATCCGACCGCGGTCAACCTTCTGGCCGAGGAAAAGGGCACCGGCTGGTTCCGCGACAACGTCACCATGCAGGCGCCATGGCCGGTGCCGGGCTTCGGCCGCGAGGTCTATCCCGGCTTCCTGCAGCTTTCGGGCTTCATGAGCATGAATCTCGACCGCCACATCATCGCCCACAAGGACTTCTTCATGCATCTGGTGAAGCATGACGGCGACAGTGCCGAGAAGCACCGCGACTTCTACGACGAATACATGGCGGTGATGGATCTGACAGCGGAGTTCTACCTGCAGACGGTCGACACCGTGTTCGTACGCCATGCTCTGCCCAAGGGCGAAATGATGCATCGCGGCGTCGCCATCGATCCCGCCGATATCCGCAATGTTGCGCTGTTCACGGTCGAGGGCGAGAACGACGACATTTCCGGCCTCGGCCAGACCCAGGCCGCGCACGACCTCTGCATCAACATCCCCGCGGACAGGCACGCCCACTACATGCAGCCGGCGGTCGGCCATTACGGCGTCTTCAACGGCTCGCGCTTCCGCTCCGAAATCGTGCCGCGCATCGTCGACTTCATCACCAGCTATGGCCGCCAGACCCGCGTTGCGGTGAGGCCGAAGCTGGTTCGGACCGCCAAAAAGTAAAGATGTCCCGGATGGCCGCCGCCGTTCAAGTCGACCTGTTGCACAATAGCCGCGCTTTCGGCGGCGCGGGTAACCATATCGCAAAACTGGCCGTTGGTATAATTGACAGGGACTGTAGATCGCCCTTAACGTTTCATTAACAACAAGGGACGAGGGGGACAATGATTTCCTCACCAATGGCGAGAGGGCTGCGCGTGTGCGCCCTGTTAGGGCTGGCACTTGCGACAGGCTGGTCTACGGCGGCTTCGGCGGCCGGGCCAATGGCAACCGGCGGCCCGACATCGCAGCCGATCGGCCATTACGATTTCTGCAAGACCAGTCCGGCCGAATGCTCGATCCACCCGGGCAATCTCGCCCCCGCCACCATGACAGGCGCGCTCTGGCGCAAGATTCTCAGCGTCAACGCCAGGGTCAACAACGCCGTCAAGCCGATAAGCGACATCGATATTTACGGCAAGGACGAGGTCTGGGCCTACCCCGTCAGGGGCGTTGGCGACTGTGAGGACTATGTCCTGGAAAAGCGCCGCGAATTGAACCGCTTGGGCGTGTCCTATGCCAATCTTCTGATGACCGTCGTGCGCAAGCCGGACGGCGAGGGCCATGCCGTGCTGACCGTTCGCACAAGCAAGGGCGACTACGTCCTCGACAATCTCGACGGAAAGGTCCGCTCATGGGACCGGACCGGCTACCGCTTCCTCAAGCGGCAGGCGATCGACAATACCGGTCGCTGGGTGTCGATCCGTGATGGCCAGCCGGTTCTGGTCGGCGCGGTCCAGTAAGGTTTTTGCAAGCGACCACTGGATCGCTGCGTTTCGCGTTACCTGTTCCAGGCGTTTGCGCTGCCCCTCACCTGCCTGCCGGCATCCTCTCCCCGTATAGGGACGGGGAGGGGTGCTGTCATTGACGATTTCGCCAATCGCCGGCGTTGCAGGCCACGTTCGCGATCAGCCTCTTTCTCCCCGTAAACGGGGAGAAATGCCCGGCAGGGCAATGAGGGGCGGCGCCAACATCGACAATTGATCGCCTCCACACGAGTCGGGCAAACCCTACGTCCGCCCCAGCGCGGCGCGGATCGATGCGGTGATGCGGCGAAGCTCCGCCTCGTCTAGTTTTTCGATGTTTTCGGCCAGGACATTGGCAAGCTCGGTGGCGGCGGGGCTGAGGCCCGACGTGTCGAGTTTCACCCGCGGGTGCGAGGTCTCGGCCAGCCGCGCCAGTTCTTCGGCATCGTCCCAGATGACATTGAAATAGCCGATGATCTTCTGGATCAGCGTCCAGGTCGGCGCGCCGCGGCGGCCGTGCTCCAGCGCCGACAGATAGGCGGCGCTGACGCCGATCGCCCTGGCCATGGCCTTTTGGCTGACGCCGCGTTCGCTGCGCAGGGCGCGAAGCTTTTCGCCGAACGGGGTCACAAGTCCATCCTCGTCGGGTGCACCCTCATGCGCGCATCCGCATCAGCGCGTGCGCCGCAGGCGGATATAGAGCGCGCCCGAGCCGCCATGCTTGCGGGCGGCGTGGTCGTGGCTGGAGACCAGCGGTCTGAATGCGGGTGTCGACAGCCAGGCCGGCACGGCGCGCCGCAAGATGCCGTCGCCGCCGGACGAGGAGCCCTTGCCGGTGATCACCAGCACATAGCGGATGCCGCCGGCATGCGCCCGATGCAGGAAGGAGAACAAAAGCGAATAGGCTTCGTCCTGGCTCAGGCCGTGCAGATCGACGCGGCCTTCGATCGGCAGCCGGCCCTTCGACAGTTTTTCCAGCGTCGGCTCGTCGAGCGCATGCGAAACATGCTGCGTCCTGGCTTTCGTGGCCGCAGCAGGAGCCATCGCCTGGTCACGCAGCGTTGGCTTGGTGTCATCAGCGATGTCCGGGCCAATATCCGGGATGTCGACGGCGGCCTTGCCCTTCAGCGGCTTGGCGGTGCGCGCCACCAGGTTCCACAGGACCCGGTCGTCCTCGCTCAGCCTGTCGATGCGCCGGGTCATCGGCCCGCTCCCGGCACAAGCCGACGCGGGATCAGCGCGTAGAAATCGGCGGGGTTGCGGACAACGCCGGCGATCTCGCCGGCCGCATCTCCCGTACCAGTGAACAAATCGCCACGCGCCTGGCCGGTGATCGCCGAGCCGGTGTCCTGCGCGATCATCAGCCGCCGGAACGGCTTGTTGTCGAAAGCGGCCAGCGACGGCCCATCGATGTAGAACGGCGTGCCGAATGTATGCAGCAGACGGTCGACAGCGACGGAGCGGCCCGGCGTCAGCGGCACCTTTGCGGCAGCGATCGGCCCGAGTTCCGGGTCGTCGGCCGCCGCCGCTTCGCTGGCGGAAATCTCGCGGAAAAAAATATAGGAGCGGTTGCGCCACAGGATCTCGTCGATGCGTTGCGGATGCGCCTTGAACCAGGCGCGGACCGACTGCATGGTCACCGCTTCCAGTGGGATTTCGCCTAGCTCACTCAGGATCTTGCCCGGTCCGGTAAAGCGCTGGCCGGATTTGGCGGCATAGGTGACGCGGCAAAGCCGGCCGTCGGTCATGGTGAGCCGCGCAGAACCCTGTACGTGGATGAAGAAGGCATCGACCTTGTCGGCGAGCCAGGCGATTTCCAACCCCTTGCCAGCCAAACCCTTGACGAGCGCGCCGCGCTCGATCTCGCCGCGGTCGAAATACTCGACCGGTCCGTCCGGCGTGGCGCGGCCGAAGGCGAGATAGGGATCCATGCCGACCGGCCGGTTGGCGTCGTCGATGTCGACGAGATCGGCCGGACGTGACAGCAGCGGCACCTTAAATCGTTCGGTTCGCACCGGCGAAGCGTCGACCACCGGTTCATAGAAACCGGTGACGAGGCCGGCGCCGCCGCTTTCCGCCGCTATGTGCGCCGGGATGAAATGCCGCTCGAAGAAGGCGCGGGCTTCGCGCCGGTCGGTTGGCGACACGGTGCGGGCTGCAGCATAGGCCTCGGTGAAGGCATTGAAGTCGACACCGAGCCCGCCGGAGCGATAGGGTTTCGCCAGGACATGAAAAGCCGAGCGCCGGAAAGCGGCGAACGCAGCCAGATGGTCGTCCTTGTCCCAGCCGGGCAGATCGTCAAAGGATTTTTCGCGGAACGCCTGAGAAAGCGACACGACAGACCCCGCCGTGGTCCGGGCTCAGTCTTCTTCTTCGGTGGCGACGAGCTTCCAGTTCGGGTCGCGCGAGCGCGTATCGCGGGCGAAGGTCCAGACGTCCTTGACCTCGGCGACGGTTTCGGGATCGCCGTCGATGACGGCGCCGGCCTTGTCGCGCGTTGCCGAAATCAGTTCGCTGACGATGCGCAGCGTGATATGCGCCTCGCTGCCCTTCATCTCGGCGGAAACGATGTCGGCCTTGTCGATGCCGACGAAGGAGGACTGGATCTTTTCCGACTTCGCCTCGCGGTCGCCGATCGCCGCGACAAAGCCGTCATAGACCTCGCGCGACAACAGGTTCTTCAACGTCTTGCGATCGCCATCGGCATAGGCCATGACGATCATCTCATAGGCCATCTTGGCGCCGTCGACGAAGGTCTTGGGGTCGAATGCCGGATCATTGTCCTTGATCGTGCGCAGGCCCTTGTTGAGATCGGTGTCAGGCTTGGCGAAGGCGTCGATCGCCGCATAGGCGTCGATTGCCGGCTCTCCCGGCGCTCGCTTGCGCGGCAGCGAGACCACATTCTCGGGTTTTTGGGCGTCGTCGCGGGTGCGGCCCGCCGTATAGGGATCGAACGGCGGGCGCTCGCTGCCGGTGCGGCGGCCGAGCACATTGCGCAGCTGGAAAAAGATCACAACCGCCGCAACCAGAAAGAAAATCGTGCCGAAGTCGAAGAATCCCATATCTTCCGCCAATCAATCCCTACTCCGGCCGGACCGCCCGGCCAGGCAATGGCTGCGGTCGCATAGCGTTCAACATCCAAAGCATATAGAACGCAAGCTGCAATCATTCAAATTAAAGGCAGCCATACCTATCTAAAAGGTTCAGTGCCAGCGGCGATTGCCCGCCTGCCGGCAAAACATCGAAACGATCGGTCAAGATTTGCGCATTCCGCTGCTTCCCCTGTTCATCCTCGCGCTTCCGCTGTTGGAGATCGCCGGTTTCGTCGTTGTCGGCCGCCAGGTCGGCGCCCTGGCGACGGTCGGCCTGGTGCTGGCTTCGAGCATCGCCGGCGGGCTGTTGTTGCGATACCAGGGGTTCGGCGTCATGACCCGGGTCCGTGCTGAAATGGACGCCGGACGTGATCCAAGCCGTCAGCTCGCGCATGGCGCCATGATCGTGCTGGCGGCGATCCTGCTCATCATTCCCGGCTTCATCACTGACATTTTAGCCATTCTGCTGTTGCTGCCGCCGGTCCGCGACCTCGCCTGGCGCCGGCTGAAAGGCCGCATCGTGATGGCCACCAGTTTCGGCACCGGCGGATTCCGGGCCCGGCAACGCGACAAGACCATCGACCTCGACGACAGCGACTATTCGCGCGGCGACGAGCACGGCCCGGATCCCAATTCCCCCTGGCGCCGCCTCAAGGACGAGTAGATCGCCTCGAGGACGAGTAGCCCGGCGCAGCTCTCCCTTCTCCCCTTGTGGGAGAAGGGGAAAGCAAAGCGCGCAAACCTTGTCTTGTCATGCCGGCCATGGTAGCGAACGCCCGATTTCAATCCGGTCAGCAACGCTGCCGAGGCAAAAGGACAAAGGCTTATGGCCAGCAAAGACGACGCGCCGACCGGCGCGGCCAGTGGCAACGGCGACGCGACGCAGCCTTCGCTCAACGTGCTTGCCCAATATGTGAAGGACCTTTCCTTCGAAAGCCCCGGCGCGCCGAATTCGCTGCGCGGCCGCGACAAGGCTCCCGGCATCGCCATCAACGTCAATGTCAACGCCAACCCGCTTTCGGACAAGCAGTTCGACGTCAATCTGACGCTGAACGCCAAGGCGTCCTTCGACAAGGAAGTGCTGTTCAACGTCGAGCTGGTCTATGGCGGTGTGTTCGCCATCAGCGGCTTCCCGCAGGAGCACATGCTGCCGCTGCTGTTCATCGAATGCCCGCGGCTGCTGTTCCCGTTCGCCAGGCAGATCATCGCCGAGGCGACGCGCAATGGCGGCTTCCCGCCGCTGATGCTCGATCCGATCGATTTCGCGCAGATGTTCCAGCAGAAGCTGGCCGAGGACCAGGCCGCCAGCAAGGTCAAGGCGAGCTGAGAAGGCTGCAGAGCAGACATTGAAAAACCCGGCGCGAAGCCGGGTTTTTTTCTTTGGGACGCCGGCGGGACAGCGCCCCCGCCAAAATCGCTATGCCGCAGAACTCGCTTCCCGAGCGACGCGCAGCCAGAGCGCCTTTTCGCCTAATGTACTGACCATGCTCGCGTGCGCGGCGCGCTCTGCTTCGGTCAGGCGAGACGGCAGCGCTATCGGCCGCGCGGCGATGCTGATGTCGATGTCGTCGACGTTTCTCCTGCCGCCGGCCGGCGCCGTGGCACTGTCGAGGATGAGCGCCGCCTGCTTGCCGCCGATGAGCTCGATATAGACCTCGGCCAGCAATTCCGAATCGAGCAGCGCGCCGTGCTTGGTGCGGCGGGCATTATCGATGCCGTAGCGCCGGCACAGCGCGTCCAGCGAATTGGGGCCCATCGGATGCTTGCGGCGCGCCAGCGCCAGCGTGTCGACGACAAGTCCGGGGTCAACGACCGGGTGCCCAAGCCGGCCGAATTCGACATTGAGGAAAGCGATGTCGAAAGTCGCATTGTGGGCGACCAGCTTGGCGCCGTCGATGAAGGCAAGGAACTCCTCGGCGATGTCGCTGAAGGTCGGCTTGCCCATCAGGTCGGCGGCGCTGATGCCATGAACGGCCTGTGCCTCGGCATGGATCGGTCGTCCCTGCGGATTGAGGTAGTGGTGGAAGGTGCGGCCGGTCGGGAAACGGTTGACCAGCTCGATGCAGCCAAGCTCGATGACGCGGTCGTCGCGGAAATCGAGGCCGGTGGTTTCCGTATCGAAGATGATCTCGCGCATCGAATCAGTCCGTTGGGTCCGGCGTTAGTCCAGCCGAATCATGATGGGAACAAATTGGCAACATATTACGCCGGGCGCAAGCGCCGTTAAGCAGGCTTGCCGGCTTTATCCCCGACCAGTTTCGCGACGATCGCATTGACCGCCGCGCGCGCCGCATCAAAACCCTGTCCGGTGTCGATGATGAAATCGGCCGCTTCACGCTTTTCGGCGTCGGGAACCTGCCTGGCCAGGATCGACGCCAGTTTCTCCTCGCTCATGCCCGGCCGCGCCAGCACGCGGGCGCGCTGGATGTCGGGCGACGCGGTGACGACCACGACCTTGTCGACACGGTCGCGGCCGCCGGTTTCGAACAGCAGCGGGATGTCGACAACGACAAGCGGCGCGCCGGCGGCCCGGTGTCTGGCCAGGAAAGCGTCGGCGTCGGCGCGGACCAGTGGGTGGATGATCGCTTCCAGCCGTTTCAGTGCAGCTGCATCACCGAGCACCCGCTCGGCCAGCCTCGTGCGATCGACGGAGCCGGATTTCGCCGTTCCGGGAAACGCCGCCTCGACCAGCGGAGCCGCCTTGCCGGCGTAGAGGCGATGCACCGCCTCGTCCGAATCGTGGACAGGCACGCCGGCCTCGGCAAACATCCTGGCCGTCGTCGACTTGCCCATGCCGATCGATCCGGTGAGGCCGAGCACGATCATGTTTTTTTACTCCCTGGCGCCGAGATCGGCGACGATCATCTGCCGCAATTCGGCAGTGACCTCGGGCCTGATGCCGAACCAGCGCTCGAAGCCAGGCACCGCCTGGTGCAGCAGCATGCCGAGCCCGTCGACGGCTTTCAGGCCGCGCGCCTTGGCGGCGGCCAGCAACGGGGTTTCCAGCGGCACATAGACAATGTCGGTGACGATGGCATGGTCCGGCAGCCTGGCCGGATCGGCGGACAGGCCTTCATTGCCGTGCATGCCGAGCGCTGACGTGTTGACCAGCAGGCCGGCATCGGCAAGCAGCTCGCGGGTCGCCGCCGTGCCGTGGGCCGAGACCCCGGCGCCGAAGCGGTGGCGCAGCTCCTCGGCTCGGGCGAGCGTCCGGTTGACGATGCGGATGTCACTGATGCCGCGCTGCTTGAGCGCATGGATGACCGCGCGGGCGGCGCCGCCGGCGCCAAGCACCACCGCTGGGCCGTTTGCGGCCCAGCCCGTCGCATGCTCGTCGAGATTGGCGGAAAAGCCATGGGCGTCGGTGTTGCCGCCGTACAAAATTCCCCCCTCGAGCCACAGCGTGTTGACGGCGCCGATCTGTTCGGCCGCGTCGTCGCGGCGCGCCGCCAGCGCGAAGGCGGCCTCCTTGTGCGGGATGGTGACGTTGCCGCCACGATAGCCATTCGCCTCAAGTGTTTCGACGAATTCGGCAAAAGCCTCCGGCGCAACGTCGATCGCCCGGTAGCTGCCGTCGATGCCGTATTTCGCCAGCCAGTAGGCGTGGATCTTCGGCGACCGCGAATGCGCGACCGGATGACCGGTGACGAAGGCCTTTTTCGCGGCCTCAGCCATCGATGGCTCCGAACTCGCGCAGCTTGGCCAGGACAGGCAGAAGCGGCAGGCCAACAATGGTGAAATAGTCGCCCTCTACTCTTTCGAACAGCTGGATGCCCTCGCCTTCGATCTGGTAGGCGCCGACGCTGGACAGCGCCTTGGCGCCGACCCGCGCCAGATGGCGGCCGATGAAGGCCGGATCGAGCTTTCGCATGGTCAGGCTGGCGACGCCGACATGCCCCCACAGAACTGCGCCGTCGCGGGCCATCACCACGGCGCTGTTGAGTTGATGGGTCCTGCCCGACAGCGCCAGGAGATGGCGGCGGGCGGCTTCCATGTCGGCCGGCTTATGAAACACTTCGTCGCCGAGCGACAGCGTCTGGTCGCAGCCGAGCACCAGGGCGCCGGGCTTTCGTTCGCTGACCTCGGTGGCCTTGGCCTCGGCCAGCACCAGGGCGACGTCCTCTGGCGAGATACCGCTGCCCTGCAAGGGTGCTTCGAGGGCGCGCTCGTCGACTGCCGCCGGAACCGCCTCGACCGGCACGCCGGCATGGACAAGCAACGCCTTGCGGAACGGGCTGCCCGAGGCAAGGATGATTTTTTCGGTCATTTTTATCGCCTGATCTTTCCTTCTCCCCTTGTGGGAGAAGGTGGATTGGCGCGCAGCGCCAAGACGGTTGAGGGGTGTTGGAAGGATCGCCGTCGGTGCCAAGCTGGAACACCCCTCATCCGACCTCGCTTCGCGAGGCCACCTTCTCCCACAAGGGGAGAAGGAAAGGACCGCCCACAGCACAATCGCCCGAAGCCTAGCGCGTCTTTCCGCGCAGGGCAACGATCGCCGCCGCCGTCTCCTCGATCGAGCGGCGGCTGACGTCGATCATCGGCCAGCCGTGCCGGGTGCAGATCTGGCGGGCGTAGGCGAGTTCCTCGCTGATCGCCGCGCGGTCGACATAGTCGGTCGGCTCGTAGGCGCTGGTGTTGCCGAGGATGCGGTTCTGGCGCACCTGCGAGATGCGCTCGGCGGTGGCGATCAGCCCGACGATCAGCGGCTTCGTGGCGTTGACCAGGCTTTCCGGCACCGGCACGCCGATCACGATCGGGATGTTGGCGGTCTTGATGCCGCGATTGGCGAGATAGATGCTGGTCGGCGTCTTCGAGGTGCGCGAAATGCCGACCAGCACAATGTCGGCATCATCCATATTGGCAGGCAGCTGGCCGTCATCATGCTCCATGGTGAAGTTGAGTGCGTCGATGCGGCGGAAATATTCGGCGTCCAGCACATGCTGGGCGCCGACGCGGCGGCCGGCCGGCGTGCCGAGATAGGACTGGAACACGGTCAGCACCGGTTCCAGCACGGAGACGCAAGGCAGGCCCATGGCGGCGCAGCGTTCGTCGATGCCGCGGGCGAGCTTCTGGTCGACGACCGTATAAAGGATGATGCCCGGCTCCTCCTCGATGTCCTCGAACACTTTCGTCACCTGCTTTTCGGTGCGGATGAGCGGGTAGATATGCTCGATGGCGCGCGCATCCTTGTATTGCGCCGAAGCCGCGCGCCCGGCCGCCAGCAGCGTTTCACCGGTGGCATCGGAAATCAGGTGAAGGTGAAAGAAGCTCTGGGGTTTGTTCACAGGGGTACGTTCCAACTTGTGGGCCGATGTGGATAAGGTCGGTCGGAAAGATCGGCCGGTTCGGGGCGACTGTATCAGATGCCGGTTTGTCCACAATTCGATGCGCTGCCGGCTTCGTCGGGCGGCTGGGGACAAGTCCGGGGACGGCCTTTTTTGACTCGGTCTCATCCACAGGGTCATTTTCTCCAGGCGGACGGTAACGCATTGTTCCCAGTCGGGAATTTCCAACTGTCCCCAAACTCCTCCTATCCGGCAAAAGAAGCACGCGACAATATGCTGGCTGGCCTTTTCCGGGGCAAGGCGGGACAGGAGACAACCACCGATACCAACAGACTCTTAGAATCATAAGATTCCTAGAAATAGAATATTTAATTATAGAGAAGCCTGGAGAGGCGAGCGCTGAATGCCTGAAAACCGCATCATGCTGGACGTGTTGAAGGGCAAGGCTCTGTCTCCGCCGCCGCTCTGGATGATGCGTCAGGCCGGCCGCTATCTGCCGGAGTATCGCGAGACACGCAGGCGGGCCGGATCGTTCCTCGACCTTTGCTATAATCCCGATCTTGCCATGGAAGTGACGCTGCAGCCGATCGAACGTTTCGGCTTCGATGCTTCGATCCTGTTTTCCGATATCCTTGTCGTGCCGCATGCGCTGGGCCGCGACGTGCGCTTCGAGGAGGGCCGTGGGCCGCTGTTGACGCCGATCTCGGCGACGGAGATTGCAGCTCTCGACGGCGAAACGTTTCACGTGAATCTCGAACCGGTCTACGAGACGGTCAGGCGATTGCGGGCAAAACTGCCGGATCAAACGACGCTGATCGGCTTCTGCGGCGCGCCGTGGACGGTGGCGACCTATATGATCGCCGGCCACGGCACCTCGGACCAGGCGCCAGCACGGCTGTTTGCCTATCGCGAGCCGGCGGCTTTCCTGCAATTGCTGAAAGTGCTTGCCGATCACTCGGCTGCCTATCTGATCCGACAGATCGAAGCCGGCGCCGATGTGGTGCAGATATTTGACTCGTGGTCCGGCGTGCTCGACGAAGTTTCTTTCGAGGCGTTTTGCGTCAGGCCGGTGGCGGAGATCGTCAGGCAGGTCCGGGCCGTCCATCCCGACATTCCGATCATCGGCTTTCCCAAGGGCGCCTGCGCCCATTACCGCAACTATCGCCAAAAAACCGGCGTGACCGGGCTGGGGCTCGACTGGACCGTGCCGTTGAAGACGGCGAAGGAACTGCAGCGCGACGGCGCTGTGCAGGGCAATCTCGATCCGTTGCGGCTGGTGGCCGGCGGCAAGGCGCTTTCTGACGGTGTCTACGCAATCCTGAAAGCACTGGGCGATGGGCCGCTGGTCTTCAATCTCGGCCACGGCATCACGCCGGAAACGCCGATCGCGCATGTCGAGGCGATGGTGAAACTGGTGCGGGCGCATCGATGACCGACATGAACAACGCCAACAGTGGTGCGGGCAGCAGCGGTGGTGCAGCGATGCGTCGAGCAGCGATCGCCATCGTCATCTTCCTCGTCCTGGCGGCGCTTCTGTTCCTGTTCGGGCCGGATGATTTCTATCCCTGGGCAAAGGCGATCCATGTCATCGCCGTCATCTCCTGGATGGCGGGCATGCTCTATCTGCCGCGGCTGCTGGTTTATCATGCCGATGCGGAAAAAGGCTCCGTCCAGTCGGAGACCTTCAAAGTGATGGAGCGCCGGCTGCTGCGCGGCATCATCAATCCGGCCATGATCATCACCTGGGCGTTCGGCCTCTGGCTGGCCTGGAAAGGCTTTGGATTTCAGGGTGGCTGGCTGCATGCCAAGATCGCCGCGGTGCTCGGGCTCTCGGCGGTTCATGGCTATCTGGCCGGCGCGGTACGCAGATTCGCCGAGGACCGCAACGAAAAGCCGGCTCGGCACTGGCGGATCGTCAATGAGATCCCCACATTGCTGATGATCGTCATCGTCGTGCTGGTCATCGTGAAGCCGTTTTGACGATTTGTGTCTGTTTCGGGCGTTTGCGCTGCCCCTCACCTGCCTGCCGGGTTGAGGGGCGGTGCCGAGATTCGCAATTGATCGCTTCCAAGCGGCTTGCTCTTTCAGTCGACCAACGATAAAAGACGGGTCTTCCTTCCCGTCATGCGCCGCCCCATTCATCGCTTCGGCCGCGCCCGGCATTTGTCGCATCCCGCCGATATTTTCCCCATACTTACTCACTCAGAGTCCGTCTAATGATGCAAGAAATGAAACTCACAGAGTTCAAGAACAAGAAACCGCCAGAGCTGATCGCTTATGCCGAATCGCTCGAGGTCGAGAACGCCAGTGTCATGCGCAAGCAGGAACTGATGTTCGCGATCCTGAAGCGGCTGGCGACCCAAGATATCGAGATCATCGGTGACGGGGTCGTCGAAGTGCTGCAGGACGGGTTTGGCTTCCTGCGCTCGGCCAATGCCAATTACCTGCCAGGCCCGGACGATATCTATATCTCGCCGTCGCAGATCCGCCGGTTCTCGCTGAAGACCGGCGACACGGTCGAGGGCCCGATCCGCAGCCCGAAGGAGGGCGAGCGCTATTTCGCGCTGCTCAAGGTCAACACGATCAATTTCGACGACCCGGAAAAGATCCGCCACAAGATCCATTTCGACAATCTGACGCCGCTTTACCCGACCTCGCGGCTGAAGATGGAAATGGACGTTCCGACCTCGAAGGACATCTCGGCCCGCGTCATCGACCTGGTGGCGCCGCTCGGCAAGGGCCAGCGCGCCCTGATCGTGGCGCAGCCGCGCACCGGCAAGACGGTGCTGTTGCAGAACATCGCCCATTCGATCACCACCAATCATCCCGAATGCTACCTGATCGTGCTGTTGATCGACGAGCGGCCGGAAGAAGTCACCGACATGCAGCGATCGGTGAAGGGCGAGGTCGTCTCCTCGACCTTCGACGAGCCGGCGGTGCGCCACGTCCAGGTCGCCGAAATGGTGATCGAGAAGGCCAAGCGCCTGGTCGAGCACGGGCGCGACGTCGTCATCCTGCTGGATTCGATCACCCGCCTCGGCCGCGCCTACAACACCGTGGTGCCGTCATCCGGCAAGGTGCTGACCGGCGGTGTCGACGCCAATGCGCTGCAGCGGCCGAAGCGCTTCTTCGGCGCCGCCCGCAACATCGAGGAAGGCGGCTCGCTGACCATCATCGCCACCGCGCTGATCGACACCGGCAGCCGCATGGACGAGGTCATCTTCGAAGAGTTCAAGGGCACCGGCAACTCGGAAATCGTGCTCGACCGCAAGGTGGCGGACAAGCGCATCTATCCGGCCATGGACATCCTCAAGTCCGGCACCCGCAAGGAAGATCTTTTGGTCGCCCGCCAGGACCTGCAAAAAATCTTCGTGCTGCGCCGCATCCTGGCGCCGATGGGCACCACCGACGCCATCGAGTTCCTCATCGACAAGCTCAAGCAGACCAAGACCAACGCGGATTTCTTCGATTCGATGAATACGTAAGGGGCTGGCGCCTCTTGCCTCCTCCCCCTGTGGGAGAAGGTGGATCTGCGCAGCATCCCTCTCCTATCCGCGCCGCAACCGCCGCTCGAGTTCCTCGGCGTCCGTTATCACCGGCAAGCAGACCTGCCCCGTGCACAGCCAGGCGCCTGGCTTGCTCGTTGGCGGCAGAACGCCGCCTGGCAGCATCGGCAGGTTTGTCGCCGATCCGACCGGCACGATCGTGTCGATCCGACGCGGGTCAGGATTTCGATTCGCAACCGGAACAAGCCTTGGATTTTCAGGACTATCCACCAGCACCAGCTTCAACGGCTCGAGCGCCAAGGCACAGGCGTTGACGATTCCCGCCTGGCCATAGGCCTGATGCACCGCCCGCCCAGCCGCGTGTTCGGCGATCCTCCAGGTCTTTTCCTGCAATTCGAGATCGCCGGAAAGCGACGACAATCGAACCATGGCCTCTATGACCTGGGCGGTGGCCGAAGGAATGGCCTCGTCGGCGTCGCCCCTGATGCGGATCGGCACGTCGCTGCTGTCCGACGCGGTCAGATAGTAGCCGGTGTTGTCCTCGTCGTGATGCCATTGGTCGAGCTGCGCGATGAATTGGCCGGCCAGCTCGGCATAGCTCGATGTGCCGGTAGCCTCGAACAGCGAGATCGCGGCGTTGGCCATGGCGGCGTAATCGCTCGACAGCGCAGGAAACAGCTTCCTTGCGCCAAGCATCGAATGCGGCAGGCGGCCGTCTCGGCCAGCGCTGGCAATGGCAGCAAAGGCCTGTTCCGCCGCCTCGATCCAGTCGATCCGTTTCACGGCGCGCCCGGCTTCGGCGAGAGCCGCGATCACCAGACCGTTCCAGTCGGTCAGGATTTTTCCGTCGCGCCCGGGCCTGACGCGCTGCTCCCTGGCCGCCAGCAGTTTTTCTGTGAGCGGAATGAGCCGGACGCGATCGGCGACGCTTTGTGTTTGCTGGGCCGCAGTCTGGTGGATGATCGGCTTGCCCTCCCAGCCGTGCGGGCTGGAAAGCGTGAAGTATTGGAAAAACAACGCCGATTCGTCACCGAGAGCAGTTTCGATCTCGTCCCTGCTCCAGGTGTAGAACAGCCCCTCCTCACCCTCGCTGTCGGCGTCGAGGCTGGCGGCGAAAGCACCGCCATCGATGCGCATCTCGCGCAACAGCCAGTCGATCGTCTCTTCGATTCGTATCCGGAACAATTCATTGCCGGTCGCCGCAAAAGCCCAGTTGCACAGCCGGATGAGCTGCGCGTTGTCGTAGAGCATCTTTTCGAAATGCGGCACCAGCCACTCGGCATCAGTCGAATAGCGGCTAAGACCGCCGCCGACATGGTCATAGATGCCGCCCGCCAGCATCTTTTCGAGGCTGAGCAGGACAGCGTCGCGGTGGGCTGTGGCGCCGTCGCGCAGCCAGGACAGCCACAGCGTCTGCATGAACGGCGCGTTGGGGAATTTGGGCGCGCCGCGCAGACCGCCCAGATCCCTGTCGATCATGCCGTCGACGCCGTTGGCGAGTGTCGCGAGCGTGTCGCGGTCGAGCACCGCCTTGGCATGGCTGCCGGCCAGCCGCGCCTCGACATGCGTGGTCAGGCCGGCGGCGCTTTGGTTAACGCTTTCTTTCTTCTCCCGCCACGCCTTGTCGACCGCCTCCAGCACCTGGACGAAACCCGGGCGGCCGTAGCGGGCCTCGCGCGGAAAATAGGTGCCGCCCCAAAAAGGTTTTCCGTCCGGCGTCAAAAACATGGTCAGCGGCCATCCGCCCTGCTCGCCCATCGCCGACAATGCCGCCATATAGATCTGGTCGATGTCCGGCCGCTCTTCGCGATCGACCTTGATATTGACGAACAGACGGTTCATGACGGCGGCGACGTCGCCGTTCTCAAAACTTTCGTGCGCCATGACATGGCACCAGTGGCAGGCGGCGTAGCCGACCGAGAGCAGGATCGGCCGCTCGAGCGCCCTTGCTTCGGCGAGCGATGCCGGCGACCACGCCCGCCAATGCACGGGGTTGCCGCTGTGCTGCTGCAGATAGGGGCTGGCCTCTTCGGCAAGCAGGTTTTTCGCGGGCAACGTCACTGTTGATAACTCGGCAATCTGTTGGTGAACAAGCGAAGCTAGGGCGGTTGTGCTGGGTCGGCAAATGATTTCAGGTAATTCCATTGTTGCCCTGTCGAGCGGCCGCCTGCCCGCCGGGGTTGCCGTGATCCGCATTTCCGGCCCGCAAAGTCGATTCGTCGTAGAAACGATTGCTGGCCCCAAGGTCAAGAACCGTGTTGCCGCCTATCGCCAGTTCAGGGCGCCGGACGGATCGGTGCTCGACAGCGGGCTGGTCGTTTTCTTTGCCGGCCCAAACAGCTTTACCGGCGAGGATGTCGCCGAATTCCACGTCCATGGCGGGCGGGCCGTGGTGGCGAAGATGCTGGAGGTGATCGCCGGCTTCGACGGCGTCAGACATGCCGAGCCGGGCGAGTTCACCCGCCGCGCCTTTCTCAATGGCAAGGTCGATCTGGTCGAGACCGAGGCGCTGGCCGATCTCGTCAATGCCGAGACCGAGGCGCAGCGGCGCTTTGCCGTGCAGAATGCCGAAGGCGTGCAGAGCGAGCTCTACCTCGCCTGGCGCCGTCGGCTGATTCATGTGCGCGCGATGATCGAGGCAGAAATCGATTTTGCCGACGAAGACGATGTGCCCGGTTCCGTTGCAGAGACGGTCTGGTCCGACGTCCGCGCGATGATCGGCGAGATCGAGCGTCATGTCCAAGGCTTCCGGGCCGCCGAAATCATCCGTGACGGGTTCGAGGTCGTCATTCTTGGTGCGCCGAATGCCGGCAAATCGAGCCTGTTCAACGCTCTGGCCCGGCGCGAGGCGGCAATCGTCACCGAAGAGCCCGGCACTACCCGCGATCTGCTCGAAGTGGTGCTGGATCTGGAGGGGATGCGCATAAGAGTGACGGATACCGCCGGCCTGCGTGAAACGCCCGGCAGGATTGAGGCGATCGGCATCGAAAGAGCAAGGAGCAAGGCCGGCACTGCCGATTTGTTGCTGATGCTCGAGGATATGGTGGAGCCGGTGCCGATCGGCGCAATACCACCTGATGTCCCGGCCTTGAGGATCGGGACGAAGGCCGATTTGCTGCGGGATGAATCGCTTGTGGCGCGATACGACGCGGTTATCTCGACCAAGGATGGCACGGGGTTGGCGGAATTGCTGGCCGAGATCGACTGTCGCGCCACAGCGCAGGTCGGCCAGGCCGGCGATGTCTTGCCATCGCGGCTGCGGCACGTCGAACTGCTCAACGAGACGAAGCGCTTCCTGCTGGCGGCAGCGGCAGAGGATGGACGCGGGCAGGAACTGCGGGCTGAGGAATTGCGGCTGGCGGCGGATCGGCTTGGCCGCATTGTTGGAGCGGTCGATGTCGAGGACATGCTCGACGTCATCTTTACGCAGTTCTGCATCGGCAAATGACTCACGTGAAACATTGCGGGCCGGCCAGCTCTGGGTGATTCACGTGAAACACCACGCGATTAGCTCGAAGGCATTGTTTCACGTGAAACGATCCACGGGTCCCCGAGACGGGATCGAATTTCAGACTTAGCGCTGCCCCTCATTGCCCTGCCGGGCATTTCTCCCCGTATAGTGACGGGGAGAAAGACACAACCGTCGACGGTTTCCCCAATCACCAGGGTTGCAAACGACCCGTCGTTGCTGCGGCTAGCCGCTTCTCCCCGTCACTATACGGGGAGAGAAGGTGCCGGCTTGACACCACGTCCTGACGGGGACATGTGTCGGTCAACCTGAATCTGGAACACTAAAATGACCGATCACTATGATGTGGTTGTGGTGGGCGGCGGCCATGCTGGTTGCGAGGCGGCCAGTGCTGCCGCGCGCGCTGGCGCGAAGACTGCCCTGGTGACGCTGCGCTTCGAGACAATCGGCGTCATGTCGTGCAATCCGGCGATCGGCGGCCTCGGCAAGGGCCATCTGGTCCGCGAGATCGACGCCATGGACGGGCTGATGGGGCGCGTCGCCGATGCGGCCGGCATCCAGTTCCGTCTGCTCAACCGCCGCAAGGGTCCGGCAGTTCGCGGGCCGCGGACGCAAGCCGACAGAAAACTCTATCGGCTCGCCATGCAAGCGGCGATTCGTGAACAGGCGGGCCTCGACGTGGTCGAGGGCGAGGTTTTGGATCTCGAACTCACCAATGAGCGCTTGGCGGCGGTGCTGCTGGCGGATGGTCGCCGGCTCGCCTGCGGCGCCGTGGTGCTGACCACCGGCACTTTCCTGCGCGGGCTGATCCATATCGGCGACAGGAAGATCGTTGCCGGCCGCATGAACGAGCAGGCCAGCCTCGGCCTGTCGGCGACGATGAGCCGCGCCGGCTTCCGGCTCGGGCGGCTGAAGACCGGCACGCCGCCGCGGCTGGACGGACGCACGATCGATTGGGCGTCGCTGGAGAGCCAGGCGGCGGATGATGAGCTGGTGGCGTTCTCGCTGATGACCGACCGCATCGACAATCCGCAGATCCATTGCGGCATCACGCGCACGACGGCAGCGACGCACGAGCTGATCCGCGCCAATCTGGGCCGGTCGGCGATGTATTCCGGCTCGATCGAAGGGGTGGGGCCGCGTTACTGCCCGTCGATCGAGGACAAGATCGTCAAATTCGGCAATCGCGAAGGCCACCAGATTTTCCTCGAGCCGGAAGGGCTGGACGACGATACCGTCTACCCGAACGGTATTTCGACCTCGCTGCCGCAGGACGTGCAGCTCGACATTCTAAAAACCATTCCGGGCCTTGAACGCGCCACCATGCTGCAGCCCGGCTACGCCATCGAGTACGACCATGTCGACCCGCGCGAGCTCAAGCCGACGCTGGAAACCAAGCGGATCGCCGGTCTTTTTCTGGCCGGGCAGATCAACGGCACCACCGGTTACGAGGAGGCCGGGGCGCAGGGGCTGCTGGCCGGCATCAACGCCGCGCGCAAAACGTCGGCAAGCGATCAGATCGTGCTCAGCCGCACCGAGGCCTATATCGGGGTGATGGTCGACGACCTGACCAGCCGCGGCATCGCCGAACCGTATCGGATGTTCACTTCGCGGGCCGAGTTCCGGCTGTCGCTGCGGGCCGACAACGCCGATGAGCGGCTGACGCCGTTGGCGATGAAGCTCGGGATTGTCTCGCAGGAGCGGATGCAACGGTTTAGCGACGTCGTGCAGAACCTTGAAAAGGCGAGGGACCTTGCGCTTGGCTTCACCATGACCCCCAATGAAGCGGCGCGTCATGGGCTGGTGATCAACCGGGACGGGCTACGCCGCTCGGCCTATGAGTTGCTGGCCTATCCCGGCGTCGACGTCGCCTGGCTGGCCAGAATCGCCCCGCAGTTTGCGGGAATTGACAGTAAAACGGCTGAACGCCTTGAAACGGAAGCGAAATATTCGGTCTATCTCGATCGTCAGCAAGCCGACGTCACGCAGATCAGGCATGAAGAGAGCCGATTGATCCCGGCGTCGCTCGATTTTGCTTCCGTTCCGGGCCTGTCCAACGAGCTGAAGCAAAAGATGCTGGCGCGCCAGCCGCGCTCGATAGCCGACGCACAGCGTATGGAAGGCATGACGCCGGCGGCACTGGCAATCATTGTTGCGCATGTCCGCAACGCCGAGGCTGCCACGCGAAAGAATGTTGCGTGAGCGCTACCTCATGGGCGAGCCTGCAATCGGCTGCCGGTCCGGTTTCACGTGAAACATTCGAACGCCTGGTAGAGTTCGAGACGGTCTTTCAGAAATGGAACCGCCGGATAAACCTGGCGGCGCAGTCGACGCAGGGCGACGTCTGGCGCCGCCACATCCTCGACAGCGCGCAACTGGCGCGAATCAAACCAGACGCGAAGCGCTGGCTCGATCTCGGCTCCGGAGGCGGTTTTCCCGGCCTGGTGCTAGCGTTCCTGCTTACCGAGCGCGACGGCGCCAGCATCGACCTGGTTGAAAGCAATCGGAAGAAGGCATCGTTCCTGCAAGCGGTCGTCGGCCAATTCAACCTGCCGGCCAGGGTCGTCGCGCGGCGCATCGACGACGCGTATCCGTTTGTTTCAACACCTCAAATCGTTACCGCCAGAGCGCTGGCGTCACTTCCGGTGTTGCTCGAACTGGCGGCGCCGTGGCTGACGGCTGGCGCCTATGGCCTGTTCCACAAAGGCCGGGATTACCGCAGCGAGGTGGCAGAAAGCGCTCAACGATGGTCGTTCGATCTGGTAGAACATGCCAGCGCGACCGACGCTCATGGCGTCATCCTCGAACTGTCTGATTTGCGCCAACTGACTTAGATCGGCGACCTCGGCATGAATTTCTGGCATAGACCCATGATGAAGAATGGCCCCCGAATCATCACCGTAGCCAACCAGAAGGGCGGCGTCGGCAAGACGACGACGGCCATCAATCTGGCCACGGCGCTGGCGGCGATCGGCGAGCGGGTGCTGATCGTCGATCTCGACCCGCAAGGCAATGCCAGCACCGGTCTCGGCATTGACCGGCGCGACCGCACCGTTTCCTCCTATGACGTGCTGACCGGCGAGCTCGATCTGGAGGCGGCGGCGATCCCGACGGCGGTGCCGGGACTGTCGATCGTGCCGTCGACGCTCGACCTGCTCGGCATCGAAATGGAGATCGCCTCGGCGCCAGACCGGGTGCTGCGGCTGCGCAACGCCTTGCGTGCCTCGGCCGAGCGCTCGGCGAATTTTGGCTATGTGCTGATCGATTGCCCGCCGTCGCTCAATCTGCTGACGCTGAACTCGATGGCGGCAGCCGATTCGGTGCTGGTGCCGCTGCAATGCGAGTTCTTCGCGCTCGAAGGTCTGAGCCAGCTGCTGGAAACGGTCGAGCAGGTCCGCCGCTCGATCAATCCCGAGCTGACCATCCAGGGCATCGTGCTGACCATGTTCGACGGGCGCAACAACCTCGCCAACCAGGTGGTGCAGGACGTGCGGGCGCATATGGGCGACAAGGTCTATGAAACCGTCATCCCGCGCAATGTGCGCGTCTCCGAGGCGCCGTCCTACGGCAAGCCGGCGATCCTCTACGACCTCAAATGCTCCGGCAGCCAGGCCTATCTGCAGCTTGCCTCCGAGGTGATCCGCCGCGAGCGCAAACTGCGCGCCGCTTAGAAGCCGAATTGATACCGAAACGATCTGGACAGACGATGAGCGAAGACCTTTCGAGAAAAAGACTGGGCCGGGGACTGGCGGCGCTGATCGGCGAAATCGATCGTCCGGCAGCAGTGGAAAAGCCGGGCATGAATGCCGACGGCAAGGTGCCGATCGAGTTCCTGAGCCCGAACCCAAAGAATCCACGCCGGCATTTTGGCGACGCCGACCTGACCGATCTTGCCCAGTCGATCCGCGAACATGGCGTGGTGCAGCCGGTGGTGGCGCGGCCATCGCCGACACAAGCTGGCCGCTACGAGATCATCGCCGGCGAGCGGCGCTGGCGCGCGGCGCAGCGCGCCGGGCTGAGCGAAATCCCGATCATCGTGCGCGATGTCAACGATCGCACCGCGCTCGAGCTGGCGATCATCGAGAACGTCCAGCGCACCGACCTCAATCCGGTCGAGGAGGCGATGGGCTACCAGCAGCTGATCGACGATCACGGCTACACCCAGGCCGATCTCGGCCAGGTGATCGGCAAGAGCCGCAGCCATGTCGCCAACACGCTCAGGCTGTTGAAGCTGCCGGACGTGATCCGCGACATGCTGGTCGACGGCGCGCTGTCGGCCGGCCATGCCCGTACATTGGTGACGGCGCAGGATCCGGCGGGCCTGGCCAAGCGCATCGTCGAGGACGGGCTTTCGGTGCGCCAGGCCGAAGCGCTGGCGCAGATGCCGGCGGGTGCGCCGACGGTGAAGCGACAGCCTGCAGCAGCACCGGCACAGAAGGATGTCGATACCCTCGCGCTGGAGAAGCTGATGACCGGCACGCTCGGCATGTTCGTCACGATCGAGCACAACGAGCGCGGCGGCGTGATCAGCGTCGCCTATCGGACGCTGGAGCAGCTCGACGAGCTTTGCCGGCGGCTGAAGCAGGAGCAGTAATTAGCCGGCAAAGAGCCTCGGGTCCCGCTTGTTTTAGACGAGGATCGGCGACCTTATAGGCTACCTGCTCCAGCGTTTGCACCGCCCCTCACCTGCCTGCCGGCATCCTCTCCCCGTATAGTGACGGGGAGAGGGGGCTGTCATAGACGGCTTCGCCAATCACCAACGTTGCAGAAAAGGTGCCGAGGCTGCGTCAGCCCTCTTTCTCCCCGTTTACGGGGAGAAATGCCCGGCAGGGCAATGAGGGGCGGCGCAAGCATCGACAACTAGCCTCCAAATTGGTCCGGGCTGGACGCTCTCACTGAAGATTAATGATTATTGTGGCGGCAATCGCGAATATGGCGAAGCCCACGAGCATCAGTTTGAATATTAAAACGAAGTAACCGGAGATACTGACGAGAAACTCATCCCTTCGTTTGAATTCCTCGGAATCAGTAGTCGGATTAAGATCGCCATAACGAAATGCGAGCTTGATTCTCTCTGACAGACTGAACTTTGGTTTCTTCTTTTCCACGAAGCCCCCCACAAGCCACTACCTTTGCGCCAGTCTTGCGCTCTCCACGGCGATGCCGAGCAGCGCCTGTCGGGCCAGCGCGACCGCGAGGTCCGGCCGGCGCCGGGTCTGCAGCACCGCCGTCTGCAGGCGGTTGAGCGCGCGGGCGAGCGCCTCGCTGCTCCAGCGTTCGAGGGCTTTTTCGACCAGCTTGCGCCGCGTGAAAAAAACCGGCGGGCGCGCCGCGGCGACGACCGAAGCGGCGTTGCGGCCGTCGGCGTCCATCAGGCCGCGCATTGCCTGGATCGCCTGCAGCTGCCGCATCGCCGACGACAGCACCAGAAATGCCTGGCCGCCGGACTGGCAGTGACGGGTGAAGGCGATGTCGAAGTCGCCGACCTTGCCGTCGAGCAAGGCATCGACGGCGTCATCGAAGGACAGGCCAGAGACGTCGCCCGACGTCGCCTTGACGTCATCGAGGCCGATTTCGCTCTGGCCGTGGGCATAGAGCACCAGCTTTTCGATCTCGCCGCGCGAGGCCAGCCGGTCACCACCGAGGTTGCGGCGCAGCGCCTGGCGGGCTTCCAGCGTCATCGACATGCCGGCCTTGCGCAATTCGTCGTCGATGACCGTATCGATGTCCCGCGCCTCGTCGGCGTAGCACGGCAGCGCCATGGCAATGTCCGCCGCCTCGACAATGGCGCGCAGCCCGACGCCCTTCTTCAGGTCGCCGGCCTCGATCAGGATGATGGCGTCACGCGGCGGCTCCGCGGTCAGCGCCTTGACGTCGTCGGCAAGCGCCTTCTGGCCGGACGCATTGCGCACCCAGAGCAGGCGCCGGTCCGAAAACATCGGCACGGTGCGGGCCTCGTCGAGCAGGCGGCCCTCGTCGCGATCGACTTCCGACCCGTCCAGCCTGACCACAGAGAACGGATCGTCGAGCGGCAGGCCGGTCTTCCCGGCAAAGGCACGGGCGCGCTCGGCGACCAGCCCGCGGTCGGGCCCGTAGAGCAGGACGATCGAGACACGCGGGTCCGGCCGCGCCAACCACGAATCGACCTCGTAACCTTTCTTCTGTGCCATGGGTTATGGGTTAGCATGATGCGGGTTCGGGGTGAAACGATAGGTGGGCAATCGCTGCGGACAAACGATGAGGAGCATGATCTTCCCCACAAGGGGGGAGATTGGCAGCTCCGCCGCCGCGCGAGGCCGCAATCCCTAATCATTGTCCAATCTGGCGGGAAACCCGGCGCAATCATGCGCCAAATTGCGCGCAGAGCCGGAAGATCGACAAGAAATTTCGCTGACATATCTTCATCCTGACAAGTGCTGCTGGCGGCGCGGTGGTTGGCCGGAAGCCTTGCCCGACGAATTGGCACTGGTCTGCCGGTGTGCAAGTATCTTGGCCGGGCAACATGGGAGGACGAAGGTCATGGCCGATGCGGGAATGTTGCGCTTCCATGTGCCGGAGCCCGAGGTGCGACCGGGCGGGACGCCGGATTTTTCTGATGTGACCATCCCCAAGGCCGGCTCGGTGCCGCGTCCCGAGATCGATGTCGATCCGCGTGATATCCGTGATCTGGCGTTTTCGATCATCCGCGTGCTCAACCGCGCCGGCGAAGCCGTCGGGCCGTGGGCCGGCCTGCTTTCCGACGACGAGTTGCTGGAAGGCCTGCGCCATATGATGACGCTGCGCAGCTTCGACGCGCGCATGCAGATGGCGCAGCGCCAGGGCAAGACCTCGTTCTACATGCAGCATCTGGGCGAAGAGGCGGTGAGCTGCGCCTTCCGCAAGGCGCTGGCGCCGGGCGACATGAACTTTCCGACCTATCGGCAGGCCGGCCTGCTCATCGCCGACGGCTATCCGATGGTCACGATGATGAACCAGATCTATTCGAACGAGGCCGATCCGCTGAAGGGCCGGCAACTGCCGATCATGTATTCGTCGAAGGAGCACGGCTTCTTCTCGATCTCCGGCAATCTGGCGACGCAATATATCCAGGCGGTCGGCTGGGCGATGGCTTCGGCGATCAGCAATGATTCGAAGATCGCCGCCGCCTGGATCGGCGACGGCTCGACGGCCGAGTCCGACTTCCATTCGGCGCTGGTGTTCGCCTCGACCTACAAGGCGCCGGTCGTGCTCAACGTCGTCAACAACCAGTGGGCGATCTCGACCTTCCAGGGCATCGCCCGCGGCGGCTCCGGCACATTTGCCGCCCGCGGCCTCGGCTTTGGCATTCCGTCGCTTCGGGTCGACGGCAACGATTATCTCGCCGTCCACGCGGTGGCCAAATGGGCGGCGGAGCGGGCGCGGAAAAATCTTGGGCCGACGCTGGTCGAATATGTCACCTATCGCGTCGGCGCGCATTCAAGCTCCGACGATCCGTCGGCCTACCGGCCGAAGGCCGAATCCGACGCCTGGCCGCTCGGCGACCCGATCGTCAGGCTGAAGAACCATCTCATCCAGCGCGGCGTCTGGTCGGACGAGCGCCACACCCAGGCCGAGGCGGAAATCCTCGAAACGGTGATCGCGGCGCAAAGGGAGGCCGAGCGCCACGGCACGCTGCATGCCGGCGGCAAGCCTTCGACGCGCGACATGTTCGAAGGCGTCTATGGTGAGATGCCGCCGCATCTCAGACGCCAGCGCCAGCAGGCGGGGGTCTGACCATGCCAAGACGGACCATGATCGAGGCGATCCGCGACGCCATGGACGTGTCGATGGGGCGCGACGAACGTGTCATCGTGTTCGGCGAGGATGTCGGCTTTTTCGGCGGCGTCTTTCGCTGCACCCAAGGCCTGCAGGCGAAATACGGCAAGAGCCGCTGCTTCGACACGCCGATCAGCGAAGCCGGCATCGTCGGCTCGGCCATCGGCATGGCCGCCTACGGCCTGAAACCTTGCGTCGAGGTGCAGTTTGCCGACTATGTTTATCCGGCCTATGACCAGGTCGTCTCGGAGGCGGCGCGGCTGCGTTATCGCTCGAACGGCGATTTCACCTGCCCGATCGTGGTGCGGATGCCGACCGGCGGCGGCATTTTTGGTGGCCAGACCCACAGCCAGAGCCCGGAGGCGCTGTTCACCCATGTCTCCGGCCTGAAGGTCGTCGTGCCGTCCAATCCGCATGACGCCAAGGGTCTTCTGATCGCGGCGATAGAGGATCCCGATCCGGTGATCTTCCTGGAGCCGAAGCGGCTCTACAACGGCCCGTTCGATGGCCATCACGAGCGCCCGGTGACGCCATGGTCGAAGCACGAACTCGGCGAGGTCGCCGACGGGCATTACACGGTCCCGCTCGGCAGGGCGGTGATCCGTCGGCCGGGCGCCGCGGTCACCGTGCTGGCCTACGGCACGATGGTCTATGTCGCGCAGGCGGCGGCCGAGGAGACCGGCATCGACGCCGAGATCATCGATCTGAGGACGCTGCTGCCACTCGATCTCGAGACGATCGTCGACTCGGTCAACAGGACAGGCCGCTGCGTGATCGTGCACGAGGCGACGCTGACATCAGGCTTCGGCGCCGAGCTGTCGGCGCTGGTGCAGGAAAACTGCTTCTACCATCTGGAAGCGCCGGTAGTGCGGGTCGCCGGCTGGGACACGCCCTATCCGCATGCGCAGGAGTGGGACTATTTTCCCGGTCCGGCCAGGCTCGGCCGCGCACTCGTCGAAACGATGGAGGCCTGACGATGGCAGGCAGAGTCTCAGACCAATTGCCAATTGTGGCGCCGCCCCTCATCCGCCTGCCGGCACCTTCTCCCCGTGCAGAACGGGGAGAAGGGACTGGCCGCCACGCCGGCGATCTCCCTCTCCCCGTTGTTCACGGGGGTCCGAAGGACGGGCGAGACAAGCGGCTCGCCCTGGAATGGGCAAGGGTGAGGGGCAGCGCAAACGCCTCGGTAAGGGGGACCTGACGATGGGCGAGTATGTGATCAAGCTGCCCGATGTCGGCGAAGGCGTCGCCGAGGCCGAACTGGTCGAATGGCAGGTCAAGGTCGGCGATCTCGTGCGCGAGGACGCGGTGCTTGCCGCCGTCATGACCGACAAGGCGACGGTCGAGATTCCTTCGCCAGTCGACGGCGAGATCGTCTGGCTGGGTGCGGAGATCGGCGACACGGTGGCGATCGGCTCGCCCATTGTACGCTTGAAGGTGGCCGGCGAGGGCAATGTGAAGGCAGCTGCGGAGCCGGGCGGCGAGGCGGCCGCCAAGATTACCGACCGCAGTACCCCCACCCCTGGCCCCTCCCCACAAGGGGGAGGGGGACGCGCTTCGGCGGCCGAAGCCAGTGCCAAAGCGGCACCGCACCCGTCCCCGCCCGGAAAAATCACTGAGCGTGAGGTTGCATCGGCGACGGAATCCCCCTCCCCCTTGTGGGGAGGGGTTAGGGGTGGGGGTCCTGCGCCCGCCGCCGCGCCGCGTCCCGAAGGTGAAAGGCCGCTGGCGTCGCCGGCCGTCCGCCTCAGGGCAAAGGAGGCCGGCGTCGATCTCCGACAGGTCAGGGGAAGCGGCCCGGCCGGCCGCATTCTCCACGAGGACATCGACGCCTTCCTGGCGCGCGGACCGCAGCTTGCGAAGGTCTCCGGCCTCGCCCGGAACGAGGCGGTCGAGGACATCAAGATCATTGGGCTCAGGCGCAAGATCGCCGAGAAGATGGCGCTGGCCAAGTCGCGCATCCCGCACATTACCTATGTCGAGGAGATCGACGTCACGGCATTGGAGGATTTGCGCGCGGCGCTCAACAAGGAGAAGCGCGGCGGCGTCGAGCGGCCGAAGCTGACGCTGCTGCCGTTCCTGATGCGGGCGATGGTCAAGGCGATCGCCGACCAGCCCAAAATCAACGCGCTGTTCGACGACGAGGCCGGCATCGTCCACCAGCATGGCGGCGTCCATATCGGCATTGCCGCGCAGACGCCTTCGGGGCTGGTGGTGCCGGTGGTCAAGCACGCCGAGGCACGCGATATCTGGGACTGCGCCGCCGAGGTTTTCAGGCTCGCCGAGGCGGCCAGGTCAGGCACGGCGGCGCGCGACGAACTGTCGGGATCGACGATTACCATCACCTCGCTCGGCGCCATGGGCGGGGTGGCGACGACGCCGGTGATCAATCATCCGGAAGTGGCGATCCTCGGCGTCAACAAGATGATGGTGCGGCCGGTGTGGGACGGCACCCAGTTCATGCCGCGCAAGATGATGAACCTGTCCTCCAGCTTCGATCACCGCGTCATCGACGGCTGGGACGCCGCGGTGTTTATCCAGCGGATCAAGACGCTGCTGGAGACCCCGGCGCTGATTTTCGTGGATTGAGATGATGAGAACGGTCGCAAAGGCCCCCTCACCCGGCCTCCGCTTCGCTACGGCCACCCTCTCCCCGAGGGGAGAGAAGGTCTCCAAGGCTGGTGCAAGCCTCTTCTCCCCGCCGGGGAGAAGGTGGCCGCGCAGCGGCCGGATGAGGGGGCCCTTCTTCGCCAAAAAGAGCGTGTCGACATGAAGGAAATATCCTGCAAGCTGCTCGTCATCGGCGCCGGTCCGGGCGGCTATGTCTGCGCCATCCGTGCCGGCCAGCTCGGCATCGACACGGTTATCGTCGAGTTCGGCAAGCCGGGCGGCACCTGCCTCAATGTCGGCTGCATTCCGTCCAAGGCGCTGATCCATGCGGCCGAGGAGTTCGAGAAAATCTCGCACATGGCGAGCGGCAAGAGCCCGCTCGGCATTTCAATGGCCACGCCGTCCATTGATCTCGAAGCGACCATCGCCTGGAAGGACGGTATCGTTAGCCGGCTGAACAGCGGCGTTGCCGGCCTGCTCAAGAAGGCCGGGGTCAAGACCGTGCATGGCTGGGCGAAATTCCGCGACGGCAAGACCGTCGAGGTCCAGACCGAGACCGGCATGCAGGTGGTCCGCGCCGAGATGGTGGTGATCGCGACCGGCTCGGCGCCGGTCGAGCTGCCGTTCCTGCCGTTCGGCGGTGCGGTGATCTCGTCGACCGAAGCGCTGGCGCTGAGCGAAGTGCCGGAAAGGCTTGCCGTCGTCGGCGGTGGCTATATCGGGCTCGAGCTCGGCATCGCCTTCGCCAAACTGGGCGCCAAGGTGAGCGTGGTCGAGGCCTTGCCGCGCGTGCTGGCGCAATATGATGCCGAGCTGACCCGGCCGGTGGTGAAGCGGCTCACCGAACTCGGCATCGAGGTGCTTGTCGGCGCCAAGGCCAAGGGCCCGTCGAGTAAGGGCGATGCTCTGCTGGTCGAAACGGCGATCGGCAAGGATGGCAAGATCGCTGCCGACAGGATCCTGGTCACCGTCGGGCGCAGGCCGGTGGTCGAAGACTGGGGGCTGGAGCAGATCGACCTCGATATGGCGGGTAAATTCATCCGCATCGACGACCAGTGCCGCACCTCGATGCGCGGCATCTTTGCCATTGGCGACGTCACCGGCGAGCCGATGCTGGCGCACCGGGCGATGGCGCAAGGCGAAATGGTCGCCGAGATCGTCGCCGGCCACAAGCGCAGCTGGGACAAGCGCTCAATTCCCGCCATCTGCTTCACCGATCCGGAGCTGGTCACCGCCGGCCTGTCGCCGGACGAGGCCAAGAGGCTTGGCGGCGAGATCAAGGTCGGGCTGTTTCCGTTCGCCGCCAACGGCCGCGCGATGACCAAGCTGAGTGAGGATGGCTTCGTCCGGGTTGTCGCCCGCGCCGACAACCATTTGGTGCTCGGCATCCAGGCGGTCGGCCAGGGCGTGTCTGAACTGTCGACGGCGTTTGGCCTGGCGCTGGAAATGGGCGCGCGGCTGGAGGATATCGCCGGCACCATCCATGCCCATCCGACGCAGGGCGAGGGTTTTCAGGAGGCGGCGCTGAAGGCGCTTGGGCGGGTGTTGCACGTCTGAGAGCTGGCTGGCCTCACGGCGGATTCGAACCTCGTTCGGTCGAGTTCCTTCGCGCCCCCCTCTGTCCTGCCGGACATCTCCCCCACTTGGGGGGAGATTGGCAGCCTCGCCGTCCCGCCCTACTTTAAGCGTTGGAGATTGGCGAAAGCGGAGATGCCGGCCAATCTCCCCCCAAGTGGGGGAGATGCCCGGTAGGGCAGAGGGGGGCGCTGTCCCACCGATCTCTGGTCAGCGAGCACCTAACCCGCAAGCCGGCTAACCATCTCGTGCTGCGCGTAGGCGCTGCCGAAGCGGTTGGCGAGGAACGCGTCGAGCGCGATGTCTTCCTGCTTGATAAAACCCTGCGCCGGCAAGCTGCCGTCGGCCAGCATGTCGAACACAGCGCAGATGGCGGAGGCGGTGGTGATCTGGATGGCGCTGCGCACCTTGTCGCCGACGCGCTTGGCGTAGATCCTGTTGGCGTAGGTTTCCTGCAGCAGGGGGGCGCGCGTTGGGGCGCGGGCGGGGGCGGAGACGAATACCACCGCCACGACCCGCGCCCGCCGGGCGGGGGGCGCCGGGGGGGGGGCCCCCCCCCGCCGGCCGCGCGCCGCCCCCCGCGGGGGGGGGGGGGGGGGGGGGGCGGGGGAGGGGGGCG
>NZ_JBVVQS010000092.1:161333-190711 GCF_055811575.1 Mesorhizobium sp. WSM4815
CCGCGGGCTGTGGGGGGGGGGGGTGGTTTTTGGGTGGGCGGGGCGCCGTTGGGGGCGGGGGGGTTTGGGTTTTTTGTTTTGGTTTTTGGTTCCCGCCCGCGGGCGGCGGGGCGGGCGCCCCCTGACGGTGACGAAGACGATGACCACGTCCTGCAGCGTCGCCGGCAGGGCGCTCTCAAAAATGTCTTTCAGCACGTCGCGGCGGTGGCGCAGGCCGAGATCGTTGAGCAGCGCCTTCATGATCGCGGCGTGGCCGGGGTAGCGGATGGTACGATAGTTCAGCGTGCGCACCTTGCCCTTCAGGGTTTCGGCCAGCGTGCCGAGCCCGCCCGAGGTGTTGAACGCCTCGTAGGTGACGCCGTCGAGCGAGAATTCCTCGCGCTCCTCCAGCGGCGGTACCTCGATCAGTTCGCCTTCGACGATCGCCTCGCAAGGCTCGCAATATTCGTTGATGACGCCGTCCGTGCTCCAGGTCAGATTGTAGTTCAGCGCATTCGACGGGTATTGCGGCAGTGCGCCGACCCGCATGCGCACGCTCTCCAGCGTGTCGAAGCGGCTGGCGAGATCATTGGCGACGATCGAGATGAAGCCCGGCGCCAGCCCGCATTGCGGGATGAAGGCGCTGTTGGCTGTACGCGCCAATTGCCTGACGCGCCGGGTCGCGACGACGTCCTCGGTCAGGTCGAGATAATGCACTCCGGCGCTGGCCGCCGCTTCGGCGATGCGCGTGGTCAGGTGGAAGGGCGCGGCGCTGAGCACCGCGAACTTGCCGGCCAGGGCCGCTTCGAGCGTGCCGGCGGCTTCGATGTCGAGTTCCAGCGTCTCGACCGTTTCAGGCAGTTCGGCCGCGCCGAGCTGTGCGGCCGAACGGTCGACGAGGGTTATGTGATAGTCGCCGGTGGAAACCAGCATCTCGGCGATGGTCGAGCCGATCTTGCCGGCGCCGACAATTATGATGTTCTTCATGACAGTGCCCTCGCCTCGTCTTTCAAAGAGCGGACAGAATCGCAGCTTGCCTGTCGAAAGGAAGTGTTGAACTGTTCAAAACGAAGTGCCAATTTGGACAGTATGCCGATGAGGTTCGTCGAAAGTGCTTAGCAACGCCGAACAGGCCCTGCTCTCCCTGCTGCGCTCGAATGCGCGCGCCTCGACGGCCGAGCTGGCGCGGCGGCTCGGCGTGTCGCGGACGACGGTGCAGAGCCGGATCGAGCGGCTGGAACAGCGCGGCATCATCACCGGCTATGGCGTCAGGCTTTCACCCGACTACGAACAGGGACTGGTGCGGGCGCATGTCCTGCTCACCGTCACGCCCAAGCTTGCCGACAAGGTGGTGCGCAGCCTGCAGGCGCTGCCGCCGGTGCGGACGGTGCATTCGGTGAGCGGCAATTTCGACATGATCGTCATCGTTGACGCGCCCTCGATCAAGGATCTCGACACGCTGCTTGATGAGATTGGCGCGATGGACGGGGTCGAGCGGACATCGTCGTCGATCATCCTGTCGACGCGGATTAATCGGTGAGTGCTGCCCGCGTTGGCGCGGCCCAGAACCGCTGGCGGGACAGCACCCCCTCTGCCCTGCCGGGCATCTCCCCCTCAAGGGGGGAGATCGGCAATTCTGGCGCTCCGCTCACGCTTGCGACGCTCCTGTAATAAAGCAACATGAAGTCCGAAAAAATGTTGCTTTCCGACATGGCCTATATGAGAATTGCGCGGACAGGCCGGTTTGAACGAGAACACACAGGACGCCGATGCAATTTGATCTCCTGCTGAAGGGCGGCCGCCTCATCGATCCGGCGTCCGGCCTCGACGCGCGACGCGATCTGGCCATCGTCAACGGCCGCATCGCCGCGATCGATCCCGACATTCCCTTCGAGCGCGCCGCGCGCGTCATCGATGCGACGGGGTCCATCGTCGCGCCCGGCCTCATCGACCTGCACAGCCACGTCTATTGGGGCGGCACATCGCTTGGCGTCGACGCCGACCGCCTCGCCGCAAAAAGCGGCACCACAACCTTCATCGACGCCGGAAGCGCTGGCGCCGGCAACCTCCTCGGCTTTCGCCGCCACGTCATCGAGCGCTCGAAGCTCCGCATCCTGGCCTATATCAACATTTCCTTTGCCGGCATTTTCGGCTTCTCGCAGACCGTTTCGGTCGGCGAGTGCAGCGATCTGCGGCTCTGCGAACCGCGCGAGACGGTGGCGGCGGCGCGTGAGCACGCAGACGTGGTCGTCGGCGTAAAA
Source organism: Mesorhizobium sp. WSM4815 (assembly GCF_055811575.1). Lineage (NCBI taxonomy): Bacteria > Pseudomonadati > Pseudomonadota > Alphaproteobacteria > Hyphomicrobiales > Phyllobacteriaceae > Mesorhizobium > Mesorhizobium sp. WSM4815. The sequence continues at coordinate 163,574 of NZ_JBVVQS010000092.1, forward strand.
GTACGCTCGGGCCGCCATGCCGGCGGCAGCAGCGGCATCGCGCCGGTCGATCTGGCGCTCGAGGCTGCCGACCATGCCGGCCTGCCGCTGATGGCGCATATCGACGAGCCGCCGCCCGGCCGCTCGGAAGTGCTGCCGCGGCTGCGCAAGGGCGATATCCTCACCCACTGCTTCCGGCCGTTTCCCAACGCGCCGGTCTTCGCCTCGGGCGCGGTCCGGCCCGACATGCGGCTGGCGCGCGAGCGCGGTGTCATCTTCGACATCGGCCACGGCATGGGCTCGTTCGATTTCGCGGTTGCCAGGGCGATGCTCAGCGAAGGGCTGGCGCCTGACGTGATCAGCAGCGACGTGCATCTCTACTGCGTCGACGGTCCGGCCTTCGACATTCTGGTGTGCATGTCGAAATTGCTGGCGCTCGGCATGCCGCTGGTCGAGGTGCTGCGCGCGGCGACGCAACGGCCGGCCGAGGCGATCGCAAGGCCCGAGCTTGGCACGCTTAAGGTCGGTGCAGTCGGCGACATCGCAGTGCTGCGGCTGCGTCCGGGCCGTTTTACCTTTGTCGACGCGGTCGGCGCGTCGCTGGTCGCCGAGCAGCGGCTGGTCTCGGACGGCATCGTGGTCGGCGGCACCTGGTGGCCGAACGAAGCGGCTAACGATTTTGGCGATACCGACCGCTACGAAGCGCATGCGCATGAGACGCATGTCGAGGTGGTGAGCCGGCATTTCGGGCGTGGGTGAAGGCTGGGCGGCTCTTCCTTCTCTCAGCTACCCATAGACCGGCGTCGCCACCCCTTCCATGCGCGCCTTGATCTGCAGCGCCACATATTTCGAATAGAAACGCGACAGCGCCAGATTGCCGCCGTGGAACCACAGCGCTTCCTGTGCCGTCGGCTTCCACATGTTGCGCAATTCGCCTTGCCATGGTCCCGGGTCGCCTTTCACGCCCGAGCCAATCCCCCAGCACGGCCCGACCTCGTCGGCGACGTCGCGCGAGACGATCGCCGCCACGGTTTCGTTCATCGACTGATAGCCGGTGCAGGAGATGATCGCATCGGCCGCCAATTCGCTGCCGTCATCGAACAAGATTCCGGTCGGCGTCAGCGACTTGATCTCGACAGCGCTGCGGATGCCGATCGCGCCGTCGATGATCAGATCGGACGCGCCGACGTCGATATAGTAGCCCGAGCCGGTGCGGTAGGCCTTCATCAGCAGCCCGGTCTCGTCGTCGCCGAAATCGATGGCGAATCCGGCGCCGCGCAAGCGGTCGTAGAAAGCCGCGTCACGCGCCTTGATGATGTCGTACAGCGCCCGCTGGCTTTGCGGCAGCAGCGCGAACGGCGTCGAGGCGACGATCATGTCGGCCTTTTCGGTGGTGATGCCGCGGGCCAGCGCCTTTTCCGAAAAGATCTCGAAGCCGACTTCCATCAGCGTGTCTGACTTGACCACCGTCGTCGGCGAGCGCTGGATCATGGTCACCGCAGCGCCGCTCTCCCAGAGGTCGACGGCGACATCGTGCCCCGAACTCGCCGCGCCGATGACCGCGACGCGCCTGCCGCGGAATGTCTCGCCGCTAAAATACTGGCTGGAATGCAGGATCTCGCCCTGGAACGCAGCGGCGCCCGGGAGGTCGATCTGCCGCGGCGGGCCATAGGCGCCGGTCGCAAAGACGATGTGTTTTGGCATCAGCGTGATGCGCTCGCCGGCGCGATCGACCTCGACCGTCCAGATTTTTTCGGCTTCGTCGTAGCTGGCGCTGACGCATCTGGTGGAGGTCCAGTAATTGAGCTCCATGACGCGCGTGTACATTTCCAGCCAGTCGCCCATCTTGTCCTTGGGCGTGAACACCGGCCAGTTTTCCGGAAACGGGATGTAGGGCAGATGGTCGTACCAGACCGGATCGTGCAGCACGAGCGAGCGATAGCGGTTGCGCCAAGAATCGCCGGCCTGCGCATTCTTCTCGATGACGATGGCCGGCACGCCGAGCTGCCGCAGCCGTGCGCCCAGCATGATGCCGCCCTGGCCGCCGCCGATGACCAGGCAATAGGGCTGCTCAATGGCACCGAGATCACGCGCCTCGCGCGCCCTCGCCTCGGCCCAGGTCTCGCGGTCCGGATCGGCCTGGTGGCGGACACCCAGCGGCCGCGCCGGTCCCTTGCGCTCCTCAAAACCCTTGAGGTCGCTCATCGCCGTGAACAGCGTCCGGCATCTGCCGTCTGCCAAGCGCATGATGCCCTGGCCCCACGACGATGACGTCTCGAAGCTGAACCAGGCTTCTATCGTGCCTTCGTGCGAGCTTGCTTCGCCAGTGAGCTGCCAGGCAGTCGGCCTGGTCGCCGCCAGAGTGGCATCCAGCATGTCGCGGATCGCCGCGCGGCCTTCCATCGTCTTGATGTTCCAGGTGAAGGTCAGCAGGTCACGCCAGTAGCAATCCTCGACGAACAGATCGGTCGCGGCCGCGGCGTCGCCCGCCTCGAGGGCGCGGGAGAGAGAGGAAAGCCAGCTGGCCGCCTGTTTTGAGGGTGCCATGTCGAGCATTTTCTTCTCCTTCGAGTCGGCGAATCCGGATTGGGTCGTCAATTGTCGAACTCGGCGCTGCCCCTCATCCGCCTGCCGGCACCTTCTCCCCGTGAACAACGGGAGAAGGGACAAGCTCCAGCGCTGGCGACCCCCTCTCCCCGTTTTTCACGGGGAGAGGGCAGGGGTGAGGGGTAGCGCAAACGCCCCTTAACCAGGCCTCAATCTCCCAGCGGCTCCATCTCCTTGCCCGTCCTGTGGATCTGGGCGTTGTATTTGATGCGGCGGACCGTTTCGCGGGCCGAGCCGTCGAGCTTGTAGGCGGCCGCCACCGCCATCAGGTCGATCGCGGCCAGAAAGGCGAAGCGCGAGGCGGTCGGCTTCAGCGTGTCGGGATATTCGGGCACCGCCACCGTCAGCCTGACGTCGCAGGCGCGGGCAAGCTCGGTGTCGGGCGCGGTCACGCCAATCGCGTTGGCGCGGTAATGCTTGGCGAGCTCGACGGCCTCGATCACTTCGCGGGTGCGTCCGGTCGCCGAAATGGCGATCACCAGGTCGCCGGGCTTCAGGGTCGAGGCGGTCATCCGCATCAGATAGGGGTCGCATTGGGCGACGACGGTGATGCCGTAGCGGAACAGCCGGTACTGGGTTTCCTGCGCCAGCGCCGACGAGCTGCCGCCGAGGCCGAACACCGTGACCTGGCGCGCCTTGGCGATGAGCTCGGCGGCCTTCACCAGCTGCGCCGGATCAAGCTGCCGTTCGGCTTCCTGCAGCGCCCGGCGTGCCTCGCCGAACACGGCATTCCAGAACGGCATGCCATTGTCGCCGCTCACCGGCGGCGGCTTGCTCAGATAGAGCGCGCCGACGACCAGGCTCTGCGCCAGCTTCAGCTTGAAATCGCGAACCCCTTCGCAGCCGATGGCGCGGCAGAACCGGGTTACCGTCGGTTCGCTGACCTGGGCGCGCTGGGCGAGCACGGCATTGGAGGCGTCGACCGCGAACCTGACATCGTCGAGCACGACATCGGCGACGCGCCGCTCCGCCGGGCGCAATTCACTGTAAGAGTCCTTGACCAGCGAAATGATGTCGGGGATGCGCGTGACATGATCGCGTCCATCCGGGTCGCCGTCCGAGGTCAATCGTGCATGGCCTTCAGCTTCGGTCATGACTCATCCCCGCCGTTTGTGGAGCTCGATCTCTACCATGTTTGCGCGGTCGGTTTGCGAAGTATGTAGGAAAGCAACAAGCTTTTCAAGAAATAGAAAAGCTAATTCAAACAACACTGTAGTCGCGGTGCAAACGATCCCGATGACTAGAGCCGTGGTCGCCGTTCGACCGCAAGTTGGAGAGTTACGGAACGCGCGCCTCCCCTTCTCCCACAAGGGGAGAAGGAAAGGGCAGCGATGCCCCCCTCAGCCCGTACGTCGATGCTGATCAGATCCGCCATCCAGCCACGCAATGTCGTCGGGCGAAAGCGCAATGTCGAGCGCCTGCAGGCTGTCCTCCAGTTCGTCGAGCGTGCGTGGTCCGATCAGCGGGACGGACGGGAACGGCTGGGCCAGGACGTAGGCGAGCGCGACATGGATCGGGCTCTTGCCCAGCCGGTTGGCGAGCTCGATCGCGCGGTCGCGGCGGCCGAAATTTTTCTCGGAGTACCAGACACGGACCAGCTCTTCATTGTCACGCTGGTCACGCCCGGCGCGGCCGGTGAAGAAACCCCGGCCCTGGCTCGACCAGGCGAAATTGGGCATCTGCCGGGCGGTCAGCCAGGCCTTCCAGTCATCGCTCGACGAGGTGACGCAACCCGGCCAGATCGGCACCAGCATCTCGGCCAGCGAAAAATTGTTCGAAAGCGCGCCAGGCTTCTGCTTGCCGGTCCGCTCGGCATAGGCAATCGCCTCGTCCATGCGTTCCCTCGTCCAGTTCGAGCCGCCGAACGGACCGCGGATGCGGCCAGCCCTGACCTCCCGGTCCATCGCATCGACGAATTCGTCGACCGGCACGTCGGGATCGTCGCGGTGCATGAAATAGACGTCGACATGATCGGTCTGCAGCCGGTCGAGCGACTGGGTGAGCTGCTTGCCGATCACATCGGGATAGCAGAGCGGGGTGTGCGCGCCCTTGCCGATGACCACCGCTTGCTCACGCACGCCGCGGTTCTTCAGCCATTGGCCGAGCAGCGTTTCGGTGTAGCCGCTGCCATAGATGAAGGCGGTGTCGAAGACGTTGCCGCCGGCTTCGAAATAGGCATCGAGCAGGATCATGCCTGAGGAGAAGGTGCGAAAATCCTCGAAGCCGAGCGCCAGGCACGAGGCCGGCCGCGGCAGGCCCGGAATTTCACGCTTCGCAATGATGGTGCCGCCGGAGCGCAGCCGCCGGCCAGAAATGGTGTCGACGCGTTTTTCGGATTTTTCGATCTCGTATTCGAGCCCGATGGCGGCACGCCATTTGTCGAGCACACGCAGATTGCCGAGACTGTCGGCCCAGCCCATGCCCGGCCAGGCAAACTCCTGCTTTCCGGCCAGGATCGCCTCGCCGGCGGCGTCGACCTCGAAAGCGTAGAGCCAGCGGTCTTCCCTGACCTCGACCACCTCCTCACCACCCGGACGGATGATGCGGATTTCACCGATGCCGCCTTCCCTGCCGCTCGCATACCAGAAATCCGCGACCTCGATGCGGCCTTTGGTACCAAGGATGCGCAGGACATTGTCCTGGGCGAGCGAGATGCCGCAGGAGACTTCGGCGACGATGCCGTTGGGAAAATGCAGCAGCGCCGATGCCCATTCGTCGACGCCGGACTGGCCGAGATGCGCCGCACCCGCCACCTTGTCCGGCTCGGCGAAAAGCTTTCCCGATGCGGCCCCGGCAATCAGCCGCGCCATCGAAACGGGGTAGCCGCCGACGTCGAGAATGCCGCCGCCGGCGAGATCGTTGGCATAAAGCCGGTGCTCCGGCATGAAGCCAGGCATGGCGAAGCCGAAGCTCGATTTCACCATGCGCACCTCGCCGATTGCGCCGGACCTGACGAGGTCGACCAGCTTTGCCGTCTGCGGATGCAGCCGGTACATGAAAGCCTCGCCGAGAAAGGTGCCGGCCCTGCGCGCTGCATGGATCATCGCGTCGGCCTCGAAAGCGGTGAGCCCCATCGGCTTTTCGCAAAGCACATGTTTTCCGGCCTCGGCCGCCCTGATCGCCCATTCGGCGTGGCTGGGGTGCGGCGTCGAAATGTAGACCGCATCGACGTCCGGATCGGCGAGCAAAGCCTCGTAGCCGTCGAGGATGCGGGCACCAGGGAAGTTTTCAGCGAGGCCTGGTTTGCCGGGGTTGCGCGCACCAATGGCGACCAATGTGCCGGTGCGCGAATGGGCGACGCCGCCGGCAAAGGCCTTGGCGATGGTGCCGGGCCCGAGAATGCCCCAGCGGATTTTTTGTGGTTCGGACGTCATTCCTGGATCTCCTTGGGGTCGCCTCGGCGTCGCGAGTTGGTGAAAGAAAAATTGCGTGTCTTGGTGTGCATGGCGTTGTCCCAAACCGCTGCGCACCCTCGGTTCACGCCGAGGGCATGCTTTTGGGCACTAGCGAATGCGGGCACCTGACTTGTCGAAGAGAAGCGATTGGCCAGCCTTGATCGACACCACCATGTGGTCGCCAGTCGCCCGCTGCCGCGACGCCTCGCGCTCGATGATCAGTTCCTCTGGTCCGGCATTGGCATAGACGTAGCTCACCGATCCGAGGTGCTCGGCGACATCGGCCTTGACGGCGATGTCGCAATCGCCTTCGCCGGCCTCGAAGAAATGCTCCGGCCGCACACCGAGCACGACCTCGGCGCCGACCGCAGGCGGGGCGCCCGACAGCGGTTTCCGCAGCCGAGCGCCGCCATGGTTGGCGAGTTCGATGACCGTCGCATTGCCGTCGTTGCCGACCACTTGTGCCGCCAAAAAATTCATCTTCGGCGAACCGACGAAACCGGCGACAAAGCGGTTGGCCGGGTCGTCATAGAGATCGAGCGGCGCGCCGATCTGCTCGATATTGCCGGCGTTGAGCACGACGATCCTGTCGGCCAGCGTCATTGCTTCGGTCTGGTCGTGCGTCACATAGATCATGGTGACGCCGAGCTCCTTGTGCAGGCGCGAGATCTCGACCCGCATCTGCACCCTGAGCTCGGCGTCGAGATTGCTCAGCGGTTCGTCGAACAGGAACACTTGCGGCTCGCGCACGATGGCGCGGCCGATGGCGACGCGCTGGCGCTGGCCGCCCGACAATTGCCGCGGGCGCCGCTTCATCAGCTCGGCGATGCGCAGGATCTCGGAGGCCCGCTTCACCCGCCGCTCGGTGTCGGCTTTCGGGTTGCCGTTCATCCTCAGCCCAAAGCTCAGATTCTGCTCGACGCTCATATGCGGATAGAGCGCGTAGGACTGGAACACCATGGCGATGCCGCGGTCGGCCGGCTCGACATTGTTCACTACCTTGCCGCCGATGGCGATCTCGCCGCCGCTGATGTCCTCGAGCCCGGCGATCATCCTGAGCAGCGTGGACTTGCCGCAGCCGGAGGGGCCGACGAAGACGACGAATTCGCCGTCGTCGACGTCGATGTTCGCGCCGTGAACGATCTCGAAGACGCCGAAGCGCTTGACGACATTTTTGAGTGTGACCGCTGCCATGCTGATCCTATTTGATGGCGCCGGCGGCAATGCCGGCGACGAAATGGCGCTGCAAGAGCACGAACACGACGAGCATCGGCACGGTGAGCATCACGGCGCCCGCCATGATGCCGCCCCACGACACTTTGGTGAGGCCGATCAGCGTGCCGAGCGCCACCGGCGCCGTCATCGCGCCGGGCTTGGAATTGATCAGCAGCGGCCAGAGATAATTGTTCCAGGAGGCAAGGAACAGGATGATGGCGAGCGCCGCCAGCATCGGCCGCGCCAGCGGCAGCGCTACGAACAGGAAGATCCGCCATTCCTTGACCCCCTCGACGCGAGCGGCATCGAACAGATCGCCCGGCATCATCGAGAAGCTCTGCCGCATGAACAGCACGCCGAGCGAATTGAACAGCGGCGGCACGATCAGCGCCACCCAGGTGTTGGCGAGCTTGAAGTCGCGCGCCACCATGATGAATTGCGGGATCAGCACGACAGCATAGGGCAGCGTGATGGTGCCGAGGATGATCGCGACGACGACGCCCTTGCCGAAGAACTGGTAGCGCGCCAGCGCCCAGCCGGCCATCGAGGTGAGCAGCACCGACAGGAACGTATAGGTCACCGCCACCGAGACCGAGATGCCGATGGCGCCGATGAAATTGGTGTCGCGCTGCAGGTTGTTGACGTTGTCGAGGAAGCTGCCGTGCGGCAAAAGTTCGATGCTGGGGCTGAAAATGCCCCTGTCGGGCATGGTCGAGAAGATCACCATCATCCACAGCGGAAACAGCCAGATCAGCGCCAGCGGCGTCAGGAAGAGATGCAGCGCGATGCTGCGTCCCAATCTGGAGGAGGAGCGGCTGGAGGAGGAACGGCTCGAAGCGGAACGTGAGCTCATTTCGGCTCCCTCGTCAGCCACAGTTGCACCAGCGAGATGGCGATCGCCAGCCCGGCCATGGTGTAGGCGATGGCCGAGGCGTAGCCGAAATTGAGCGACCTGAAACCCTGGCGGTAAAGCAGCAGCCCGAGCGTTTCGGTGCCGCCGCCCGGCCCGCCGCGCTCGGTGATCAGGAAGGGTTCGGTAAACAGCTGCATGGTGCCGATGATCGACAGCACGGCGCAGAACACGATGATCGGCTTGAGCAGCGGCAGGGTGATGTAGAAGAACTGCTTGAGCTTGCTGACGCGGTCCAGCGTCGCCGCCTCATAGACATCCTGGGGGATGGACTGCAGGCCGGCGAGCAGGATGATGGCGTTGTAGCCGGCCCAGCGCCAGGTCACCGCGATCATGATCACCGCCATCGCCGGGGTGACGTTGGAAAACCAGTCGATACGCGGCAGGCCGACGCTGTTCAGCAGCTTGTTGATGATGCCGTAGTCGAGATTGAACATCAGCCGGAACACCGCCGAATAGGCGACTTCGCCGACCACGACCGGGGCGAAAAAGGCGAAGCGGAACAGGCCACGGGCCTTGAGCAGCGGCGAATTGAGCAGCACCGCCATGACGATCGCCAAAGTGATCATCACCGGCACCTGGATGACGAGGATGAGCAGCGTGTTCTTCAAGGCGTTGAAAAAGGCCGGGTCGCCGATCAGCCGGCCCCAGTTGAAGGTCGGCGCGAACCGCCACGGCACGGTGCGCGTCGCCTGGAAGGAGATCAGGAAGGAGTTGATGATCGGCCACAGCCAGAAGATCGAGAAGATCAGCAAATAGGGCGCCAGGAAGCGGTACGCCGTGGCGTTCTGATAGCGCATTCCTTCTCCTTCCTGTCTCGCGCTGGAACGCGGGGTTAATGATGCGGCTGCAAACGGCGGTTCATGAACTCTGGTGAGGACCAATTTTCGAAATAAGCGCTGCCCCTCATCGCCCTGCCGGGCACTTCTCCCCGTATAGTGACGGGGAGAAGGGGCTGGCCGCAATCTGGGCGTGCAATCTGCAACGTTGGTGATTGGCGAAACCGTCGATGACAGCGCCCCTCTCCCCGTCACTATACGGGGAGAGGATGCCGGCAGGCAGGTGAGGGGCAGCGAAACGGTCACAGGAAGGGTCGAATTCGAACCCGAACTCCATTTCACTCTTCGACCGGCAGGCCGGTCGCCGAGGCGATCTGGCTTGCGGCATCGTCGAGCGCCGCCTTGGCGTCGGGGTAGCCGCCGCCGAGATATTTGGTCTGCACTGCGCGGACGATGATTTCCGCGTCGCTCTGGAACGGCGTGCCGCGGCTGGGGACGACTTTCGGCAAGGTGCCAAGAATGTCCTTCCACACCGCCTGGCCGCCCCAATAGGGCTGGCCTTCGGAGACATAGGGGTCGTCGAGCGCCGAGATCAGCGACGGCACCAGGCCAAAACCCTTAAGCATCGCTATCTGGCCCTCGTTGGTCGCGAGGGAGTATTTCAGGTAGGCGTAGGCGGCTTCCTTGTTGTTCGACACCGAGGTGATGGCGAGCGAGGAACCGCCGAGATTGGCGGCGCGCGGGCCGTCGGCGGTGAGGCTCGGCATCAGGTAGACGCCCCATTTGCCGCTGCCGTCGGGCGACTCGGTGCGTATGGTGCCCTCGTACCAGCCGCCATACATCTGGCTGGCGACCTTGTCGGCGGTGTTGTTGGTGATCTTGGTGCCCCAATCGGCCGAGGTGATGATGCCCGCGTCCTTCATATCCTTGATCTTGGTCATCGACGCCACGCAGCCCGGCTGGTTGACGGTGATCGACTGCCCGTCGGCGGCGAAATAGGCGCAGCCCTGCTCGTTGGCGATCATGCGGAAGAATTCGGAGTCGCCGTTGAAATCGGCGTTGGTCATCGTCACGCCGGGATTGGCCTCCTGGATCTTCTTGCCGGCGGCAATGAAATCGTCCCAGGTCTTGATCGAGGTCGGGTCGACGCCGGCCTTCTCATAGAAGTCGCGGCGATAGTACATCGCCACCGGGCCGGAATCCCACGGCATCGCATAGGCCTTGTCTTCCACTTCGAGCTCGGTGCGCTTGAAATCGGGGAATTTTGCCTGGTCCTCGGCGGTATAGCCGAGCGTATGGAGGTCGACGAAGCAGTCCGGGAACTGGCTCCAGTAGTTCTCGGCCTCACCGTTCTCGATCGTCACGATGTCCGGCAGCCCCTCTCCGCCGGCGGCGCAGCCGGCGATCGACTTGTCATAGATCGGCTGGTTGCCGAGATCCTGGACCGTGACCTTGATGTCGGGGAACTGCTTGTTAAAACCTTCTATGGTGGCCTTCAGCGACGAAGCGGCGACGTTCCAGCTCCAGATCGTGATTTCGCCGGATTGCGCAAAGGCCGGGGCTGAGCCCAAGGCAAGCGCGAACGCGGCGCAGGTCAGTGTGATGCGCATTGAAATCCTCCCATTTCATTTGCTCTCTCTTCGCGAGCATGGCTAGACTAGGCGCTGGCGAAGGCTTGTCCGCGATAAAGGGAATAAAGAATGGGCGGAAAGTAAGATGCCGGAAAGGCCGTTTTACCAGCCCGGCGCCAGCAGCGTGGAGGGTCTGCCGCTGCTGCTGCAGATGTTTCACACCCAGCCCCTGGTGATGCTGAAGCCGCATTGGCATGCCCAGGTCGAGGTGAATTTCATCGTCCGCGGCGCCGTGCACTACCGCATGGACGAGCACGAGATCGCGCTTTCGGCCGGCGACATGTGCCTGTTCTGGGGCGGCCTGCCGCACCAGATGGACGATGCGTCGGACGACGCCGTCTATGCCGGCGCGCATCTGCCGCTGGTGCACTTCTTCCGGCTGCACCTGCCCGCCGACGTCCGCAACCGGCTGATGACCGGCGCGACATTGGTGACCAATGCCACCGACCGGTCCGACAGCGACAATTTCGAGCGCTGGAACCGCTACGTCCGCTCGGGCGATGCGGGCAAAGGTGAACATGCCGTCAACGAGCTACTGCTGCGGCTGGAGCGGGTGCGCTTCGAACCTTACCGGCTGGTGCCCGAAACGCCGATCGAGCAGGAAGCAGGCAGCCCCTTCGACCAGCAATCGCTGCGCAACGTCGGGCGCATGTGCGACTTCATCGCCGAGAATTTCCTCTACGACATCGACTGCGTCGACATCGCGGCGGCGGCCGACATCCATCCCAAATACGCGATGAGCGTTTTCAAGAAGTCGACCGGCATGACGCTCAACGAATATGTCAATTTGTTGCGGCTCAGCTACGCCCAGGCGCTGCTGATGCACCAGGACGCCAACGTGCTGCGCGTCGCCATGGACTCCGGCTTCGGCTCGCTCAGCGCCTTCAACAAGTCGTTCCGCAAGCTGGCCGGCATGTCGCCGTCGGATTTTCGCAGAGGCGCGGGCGCCAGATAGACAATGCGCGGGGCATGGCTGGGACCCGGGCGCCGAACACCAAGGCGGTCACGGTTTGGTTTGGCGCCCACGCGACAATGCACCACCGGCCCTGAGGCCGGTGGTGCTCTCTGGACCGTCTGTAGGGGCAGGACCGTTCCAGGGGATCCCTTAGGATCGGACTCGAATGTCGGCCTTTTCTTGACCCACAGCATCGGCCGAACAGATGAAGGAGCCCGCCAACCGACCAAGAATCTCGATGCTACGATGCGCCGCCGCGCACACATGATTTGCAATTTTATTCGGCGTCGGCTGGCTGGTGCCGTGCAGCCCAAACGCGAAAAAGCCGCGGCGAACCGCGGCTTTTCGATGCTTGTTTCCCGCTTGGGAAACTGGAGCGGGTGAAGCGATTCGAACGCTCGACCCCAACCTTGGCAAGGTTGTGCTCTACCCCTGAGCTACACCCGCTCGCGCGGCTTTTGGGCCGCAAGCCGAGCCTATATGGCTGAAGGGCGCGGCGATTGCAACAGGGAAATCGCAGGTTTTTTGGGCCGCACCCGGCGACGCAAACCAGCCTTCCCTGGCGCGGACAGGAACGCAATCGGCAGCCTTGCCGCGCAACGGTCTTGTCTCGGCCGCGTCATTGGCCGTAAACGGCATGATCCAAACGCGCGACAACAAGAAGGTCCGACAAGAAACGACATGCCGAAAACCGAAGCCGAGCTTTTCGCCTTTCTCGCCGATCTCGGGATCGAGGTTTCGACCCTGCGCCATCCGCCGCTGTTCACGGTCGCCGATTCGCAGGCGCTGCGCGGGGAAATCGCCGGCGGGCACACCAAGAACCTGTTCCTCAAGGACAGGAAGGACAATTTCTTCCTGGTCAGCGTCGATGAGGAGGCGGTGGTCGATCTCAAGCAGATCCACCAGATCATCGGCGCCGCCGGGCGGGTTTCCTTCGGCAAGCCGGAGATGCTGATGGAGCTTCTCGGCGTCGCTCCGGGGGCGGTCACCGTGTTCGGCTTGATCAACGATACGCAGTTGCGGGTCAAGGTCGTTCTCGACCAGGAGTTGATGCACCATGCCGTCATCAACGCCCATCCGCTGACCAACGAGGCAACGACATCGATCGCCGCCGCCGATCTGGTCAAATTCGTCGAGGCAACCGGGCATGATGCTGTTATCTTGAAAGTCACGGCATGATCGCCACATGGATGACGATATACCGACTTCTGAGCGAGAATTAAGGATGTTGCGCCGGGCTGGCGGCCGGGCGGCGACCGAAAGGGCACGAGATGAGCGACAAAAATCAATTTGGCGGCCCGTTTGGCAGCAATGCCGGACAGTATGCCACCACTGTGCAGTATGGCGGCACTGAGACCGCGCCTGAGAAAGTCGCGCTTGGCGACCCGCCTGTCGCTGCCGACGTCATCAAGGAGACGACGACGGCAGCATTTGCCGCCGACGTCATCCAGGAATCGCGCCGTCAGCCGGTGCTGGTCGATTTCTGGGCGCCATGGTGCGGGCCCTGCAAGCAACTGACGCCGCTGCTGGAAAAGGCGGTCACCGCCGCCGGCGGCAAGGTCAAGCTGGTCAAGATGAACATCGACGACCATCCTTCGATCGCCGGACAGCTCGGCATCCAGTCGATACCGGCAGTCATCGCATTCAAGGACGGCCAGCCGGTCGACGGTTTCATGGGGGCCATTCCCGAGAGCCAGATCGCCGCCTTCATCCAGAAGGTCGGCGGCAAGGGCAATGGTGCGCCGCAGGTGGCCGAGGCGCTTGCCGCGGCCGCGGAGGCGCGCGCCGCTGGCGATGTGCAGACCGCGGCGGACATTTTCGACGCGATCCTGGAACAAGCGCCGGAGACGATCGAGGCGATTGCCGGGCTGGGCGATCTGCTGTTCGAGGCCGGCGATGCCGAGGGTGCCGAAGCCGTGCTGGCGCGGGCGCCGGAAGCCAAGAAGGATGCGCCGCCGCTCGCCGCCGTGCGCGCCAAGATGGCGCTCGCCGCGCAGGCGGCAGCACTTGGCAATCCGGCCGAGCTCGAGCGGCGCCTGGCCGAAAACCCCGGGGATCATCAGGCACGTTTCGAGCTTGCCATGATCCAGAACGCCAACGGCGAGCGCATGGCCGCAGCCGACAATCTGCTGGCGATCGTCAAAGCCGATCGCTCGTGGAACGACGACGGCGCCAAGACGCAGTTGCTGCAGTTCTTCGAGGCCTGGGGCATGACCGACGAGGCAACGCTGGCGGCGCGGCGCAAATTGTCGTCGCTGCTGTTTTCCTGAGCCCGCACCAAGCTGTTTTTGCCTGATGGCCTTGCGGTCGACAACGGCTGCGCCAGATTAGGAGGCCTGACCGATCCGTTCTTCGCCTGGTGACGATTTTGGGCCTGGTGACGATTTTGGGTCAGGTTGCGAAGGGATGGGCGGGCTTGATGCGCTTCTTGAGGGAGCGAGCGGAGGTTTGAAGTGCAGGCGGGAAACGCGCATTACCGGCTCGATACGGATTTGCCGCCGACGGTGCCGATCTTCCCGCTTGAAGGCGCCTTGCTGCTGCCGGGCGGCCGCATGCCGCTCAACATTTTCGAGCCGCGCTATCTCGAGATGGTCGATGAGGCGATCGCCGGATCGCGGCTGATCGGTGTCATACAGCCCAGCCTCGACGGCTCGCGGCGTCCCGACGGCGAGCCGGCGCTTTGCAATGTCGGCTGCGCCGGCCGTATCATCGCGCTTTCCGAGAGCGGCGACGGCCGCTACCTGATTTCGCTGCAAGGTGTGTGCCGGTTCCGCATCGTGCAGGAGCTTGTGGTCAAGACGCCCTTCCGCCAGTGCCGGTTTGCCCCCTTTCTCACCGATCTCGACGAAGATCAGGCCGAGGCCGAGATCGACCGGCCGGCGCTGCTCAAGGCATTTCGCGCCTATTTGCAGGCCAACGATCTTGAAGCCGACTGGGAAAGCGTTAGCCGCGCCGAAAACGCCATGCTGGTCAATGCGCTGTCGATGATGGCGCCCTACGGGCCGGCCGAGAAACAGGCGCTGCTCGAAGCGGCCGACCTGAAGACACGCGCCGAAACCCTGATCGCCATCACCGAAATGGCGCTGGCACGCGAGAATGAGGATTTCGGCTCGAGCTTGCAGTAGACAAAGTAAAAGGAACGCAGGGACTAAGCCAATTGCGGAAGTCGGCGCCGCCCCTCATCGCCCTGCCGGGCACTTCTCCCCGTATAGGGACGGGGAGAAGAGGCTGTCGGCAGCCTTGGCGGACGTTCTGCAACGCGGGTGATTGGCGAAACCATCGATGCCAGCGTCCCTCTCCCCGTCACTATACGGGGAGAGAATGCCGGCAGGCAGGTGAGGGGCAGCGTCAACGCACGAAGACTGAGGACGAACGAGAGGACAGACAAAAATGGTGGATGGGCGTGAGGGAAAGAAGGTCAATGTCGATCCCAGACTGCTGGAATTGCTGGCCTGCCCGCTGACCAAGGGTCCGCTTAGCTGGGATCCGGAGCGCAGCGAGCTCATCTCGAGGGTCGCACGGCTTGCCTATCCGGTGCGTGACGGCATCCCGATCATGCTGCCTTCGGAGGCACGCTCGCTCCCCTTCGACGACGGATTGCCGCCGCCGCGGTTGGGTGGGCCGTCCTGAAGCGTGGTGATCCTTCGTTGTCCCGCCGACACATCCCCTATTGAAAATTGCGCCCCTTGGGCATGACCCTTTCTGCCTTCCCCGCGATGTCCTGCCGGTCGTTTTGCACGACAGGGACATCGGGCTTCTCCTCAAAAAGCACGGACAGCCAGGGTGTCAGGTCCTCGACCTTGTCGGCGACGATATGGATGACGTCCGATTCCGACTGCAGTTTGCCGGTGACGCGGACCAGCCGCGCGCCCATGACAATGGGCCGGTAGCGGTTGAAGGTCCTTTCCCAAAAAATGACGTTGGCGACCGCCTGCTCGTCTTCCAGCGTCAGGAAAATCGCTTTGGCGTTGCCCGGCCGCTGCCGCACCAGGACAAGGCCGGCGACCGAAACGCGCTTGCCGTCCCGAACCTGGCCGAGGCGCGCATTGGGGGTGACGCCGGAGCGGTCCAGCCGCTGGCGTAGAAAGGCAAGCGGGTGCGCCTTCAGCGACAGGCCGAGCGAACGATAGTCGTGGACGACGTGCTCGCCGAGCGGCATTGTCGGCAGCCTGGTCTCGGGCTCGAGATCGCGCAAGCGGATCGCCGGCCGGTCGAACAGCGGCAGGGTCTCCGTGGCACTCCTGCCGTCGAGCGCGCGGACCGCCCACAGGGCGTCGCGGCGGTCGAGGCCGAGCGAACGGAAAGCGTCGGCTTGCGCCAGCTTCTCGATCTCATCGACATGGAGGCCCGAGCGCAGCCAGACATCGCGAACGGATGCGTAGCCGTCGCCGCGTCTGGCGACAAACACCTCCATGCGCTCCTTCGACAGGCCTTTGACCTGGCGAAAGCCCAGCCGGACGGCATGATTGGTCCGGATGACGCCGCGCATCAGGGCATGGCGGTCGAGAATGCGGGTTGGATCGAAAGGCACTTCTTCCAGCGCGCAATCCCAACCGGAAAAATTGACGTCGACCTCGCGGATTTCAACGCCATGGTCGCGCGCGTCGCGGACAAGCTGAGCCGGCTGATAAAATCCCATCGGCTGGGAATTCAGGATCGCGGCGCAGAACACGTCGGGATAGAAGGTCTTGAACCAGCAGGAGGCATAGACCAGCAGGGCGAAGGAGGCGGCATGGCTTTCGGGAAAGCCATATTCGCCAAAACCCTCGATCTGCTTGAAGCAGCGCTCGGCGAAGTCCTTTTCGTAACCACGCAAAATCATGCCGTCGACCATCCGCTTGCGATAATTGCCGATCGTGCCGGTGCGCTTGAAGGTGGCCATGGCGCGGCGCAGTTCATCGGCCTCGCCTGGCCTGAAGCCGCCGGCGACGATGGCGATCTTCATCGCCTGTTCCTGGAACAGCGGCACGCCCAGCGTCCTGCCGAGTATCTCTTCCAGTTCCGGCTTCGGATATTCGGGCTTTTCCTTGCCTTGCCGGCGGCGCAGATAGGGGTGGACCATGTCGCCCTGGATCGGGCCGGGCCGCACGATCGCCACCTCGATGACGAGGTCATAGAATGTTTTCGGCTTGAGCCGCGGCAGCATCGACATCTGGGCGCGCGATTCGATCTGGAAGACGCCGATCGTGTCGGCGCGGCAGATCATGTCGTAGACATGTTTGTCCTCGGCAGGGAGGGTGGCCAGCACATAGGGCCGGCCAAAATCATCCCGCGCATCGGGATAATGATCCTCAAGCAGCGTGAAGGCGCGCTGCAGGCAGGTCAGCATGCCGAGCGCCAGCACGTCGACTTTCAGGATTTTCACCGCGTCGAGATCGTCCTTGTCCCACTCGACCATCTTGCGCTCGTCCATCGCCGTCTTGATGATGGGCACGATCTCGTCGAGCCGGTCCCTGGTGATGACGAAGCCGCCGACATGCTGCGACAGATGACGGGGAAAGCCCATGATCTCGTTGGCGCATTCGATCACCTGCCTTGTCGACGGATCGGTCTGATCGAGGCCGCCGGCCCTGGTCTCCTTTTCGCCGAGCTCCGAGGTCGACCAGCCCCAGATCGAGCTGGACAGCGCGCTCCTGACATCGTCCGACAGGCCCATCGCCTTGGCCACTTCGCGCATCGCCGAGCGGCCCCGGTAGCTGACGACGGCCGCGGCAAGCGCGGTGCGCTTGGCGCTGTATTTCGAGTAGATATACTGGATGACCTCCTCGCGTCTCTCATGCTCGAAGTCGACATCGATGTCGGGCGGCTCGTTTCTTTCCTCGGAAATGAAGCGCTCGAAAAGCGAATCGATCCGCTCAGGCCCCACTTCGGTGATGCCGATGCAATAGCAGACCACCGAGTTGGCCGCGGAGCCACGTCCCTGGCAGAGTATGCCCTGGCTGCGGGCGAATTTGACGATGTCGTAGACAGTCAGGAAATAGCGCGCGTAATTCAGGCGCTCGATCAAAGCAAGCTCCTCGCGGATGCGCCTGGTCACATCGGCGGGAACGCCCGAGGGGTAGCGTATCGCGGCTCCCTCCCGAGCCAGCCTTGCCAGTTCGGCCTGGGGGCCGAGGCCCGATTCTGTCGGTTCGTCGGGATAGTTGTATTGGAGGTCACTGAGAGAGAAGCTCAATTCGCCGGCAAAGTGCTGCGTTTGCGCCAGTGCCTGCGGATGCCGCCGGAACAGCCGCGCCATCTCCATTGGCGGCTTCAAATGGCGCTCGGCATTGGCCGCCAGTTCCAGCCCGGCTTCGGCAACAGGCAGGTTGAGGCGGATCGCCGTCAGCACGTCCTGCAACCGGCGCCGTTCGGACGTATGGTAAAGAACGTCGTTGGTCGCCATCAGCCGAATGCCTGATGCCTCGGCCATGGCAGCCGCCTGCTCGATGCGGTAGCGGTCGTTGCCGTGATAATCCGGCGAAACGGCAAGCCGCAAAGCCTTGCCAAAACGATCCGTGAGGCGGCTAAGCAGATCAAGGTCACCTTGCGCCGGCGCCGACAGATCCGGCAGGATCGCCAGCGACATGCGATCGCCCCATTCGAAAAGATCGTCGCGATAGAGCAGCGGTGCGCCCTTTTCGCTGTCGTCGCGCATATTGGCCTGCGTCAGCATGCGGCACAGATGGCCCCAGCCCTTGCGGTCCTGCGGATAGGCGAGAACGTCGGGCGTGCCATCGCAAAACACCAGGCGGCAGCCGGGATGACAGGAAAGACCTTCCACCTTGGCCTGTTGCCAGGCGCGCACGACGCCGGCCACCGTGTTGCGGTCGGCAAGCCCGATCGACGAAAAGCCCAAAAACTTTGCCGCGACAACCAGCTCCTCCGGTTTCGAGGCGCCGCGCAGGAACGAGAAATTCGACTGGATGCCGAATTCGGCATAGGGAACGACCGCCAGCGCATTCATGCGAAGACCCCATGCATGAACCAGCGCGGCGCCGCCTGCGAGGCGCCGTAGAGACCCTGGCGATAAAGCCAGTAACGGCGGCCGTCGCTATCCTCGATGCGGAAATAATCCCGGGTCGCTTCCTGCCCCGCTGCCTCCCGCCACCATTCCGCGGCGATGCGTTCCGGCCCTTCGGCGCGCGTCACCCGGTAGAGAGCCCGCCGCCAGCGGAAATTCATCGGCGGTCCCTCAGGCATTTCGGTGGCCGGCACCTCGATCGGTTCGGGCGAACGGAACAGCCGGATCGGCCGTTCCGGCGGAAAGACAGGCCTAGTGTCTTTCATCTTGCCCGGCTGCTTCGGCGCAGAGACCCTTTGCGGCGCCTCCGCATAGGGATGCGTGGCGACGGCGCGCTCGGGCAGATGACTCTCGACGGCAACCGGTTTCAAAACCGCGCTGTCGCCGAGCCGGGCGCGGATGCGGTCGGCGAAAAGGGCGATGTCGGCGCCGTCATCGCGCGTCTCGCCGGTCAGATCCGCCTGCTGCATGTCGAAGGCCGCGGCCGACAGCACCGAGAGGCGCACGAGATCGAAGCCATAGCCGGCATCGATATCCTGTTCGAGCGCGGCAAGCCTCTCGTGGAACAATTTCTGGATCAGCAACGGCTCGCGCAACGGCCGCGAGGTGCCGACGGCGATGCGGCTGACGGCGCCGTCGACGCGGAAAAGCAGCAGCGCCAGCCTTCTTGCGCCCTCGCCGCGGCGCTCGAGGTCCGCCTTCAATGTCGTCGCCAGCATTTTCACCAGCCGCTCTATTTCGTCGGTCAGCATGATCGGTTCGGCGAGATGGCGTTCGACCGAAAGCGGCGCCACCGGCAGGCGCGGCGACACCGCCTCGTCGAGGCGGCCGAGCGCCTGGTCGAGACGCAAAAGCAGCGATCTGCCGAAGCGGCGGGCGAGCGGCGCGCGCGGTGCTGCCATGACGGCGCCTGCCGTGCGCAGGCCGACGCTTTCCAGGCTGGCGCGGATGTCAGGCTCGATGCGCAGCGCCGCCAGCGGCAAGGGTGCGAGAAGCGCTTCCTCCTCGCCACCGGGGACGATGCGGTCACCAGAAAACCGCGCTGCCGCCCAGGCTGCACCTGGTGTGGCGGCAAGGCCGGCGCGGACATCGAAACCCTGATGGAAAAAGCGCGACAGGATGTCGTCCAGCATCGCCCGTTCGCCGCCGAAAAGATGGGTGCAGCCGGTGACGTCGAGGAACAGGCCATCGGCTGCGTCGATCGCCACCAGCGGGGTGTAGCGGTCGCACCAGTCGGCGAGGCTTTCGAGCAGGCGGCGGTCGGCCTCGGGATCGGCTTCCACGACGTCGATCGACGGATGCATGGCGCGCGCGTCGGCTATGCCCATGCCGCGCTTCAGATGAAGCGCCTCAGCCCGCTCGTCGAGGGCGGCGATGCGCTGCGCGTTCGCCTGGCGATGGCTGATCACCAGCGGCAGGTGATCCGACGGCCGCGAACGCCAGGACCGCCCCAGACGCTGGCGCAGGATCCTTTCCGCGGCGAGATGCGGAAACCACAGGGACAGGATTCGCTGCCCGTTCTTGCCGTCTTTCCCCGGCCCTTCTTTCCTCGAAACTGCGTTCATCGGGGTTCCACTCCAGTGTGAATTGTCCTGGCAAGGCGGTGCGGCTCTTGCCGATGCTGACGGTGAAGGCGGGACGGCCGATCGAGCCGGCGAGCGGCCCGGCGATCGTCTGGCGTGGTGCCGACGGCGCCGCCGACAGGACAAAGCGGACGGGTGCCGCCGTCGGCTCGGGTTCGCCGGCCTGGCGCAGCAGGAACACCGGCCGGCCGGCGCTCTGTGCCCGGGAGTGCAGCCGCCGCGTCGCGGTAAGGTCCAGCCGCTGCGGACTGCCGCGGATTTCGAGGATGACGGCGGCGAGCGCCGTCATCCGGGCGGCCTCCTCGGCGGTCCACAGCGCGTCGACGAGCCTTGGCGCCTCGGAAAACAGCAATTGCTCCGGCTCGATGCCGAAAAGGCGATGAAGTCCTGTGGCATAGGGGAAGCCGGCCTCGCGGAAGATTTCCGCGGTGCCGATCCACAGGACCGGCAGTCGCGGCCCCTGTTTGAGGATCAGGCTGACGAGCGACAGGGCGAAGCCGGCGACGGCCCCGGCATCGCGGGTCGCGGCGCCATGGATCTCGCTCAGCGCCGCCTTCGGCAGGCCGCCGCCGAGCGCAGTATCGAGACCTTCGGCGCCGGTGCGCAGAAACGCATCGGGCGGCGCCACGGCGAGGCCGCGGCGGACAATTGTCAGATTTTTGGGCGGGATATTTTTGGGCGTGACATCAGCTGTTGGATCCTGGGGCGCATCAACGGGGGCTGCGCCGGCCGGCGCCTGCAGGCGCTCGGGCAGCGTTCCCTCGATCTTCGCGATCTGGCGGCGCAGGGCAAAAACAGTCTCCCGCGCCACGGCGCTTGTCGCCATGACGGTCAGCTTCCACTCACAATTGTTCCTGTTATGTTCTAATAGATTCCAGAGGGCGGCCGAAGAGTCAAGCGGAGTCATGGGGAATTTATTCCTGTCAGCGAAAGGCGGCAACCCGGCCAATTGCCGAGTCCGGCGCGAAAGCCTATATGCCGGGATCAGAAGGACAAAGCATGGCCCGCATCTACAAAACCCGTACCTGGCACGACGAGCTTTCGCCGTCGATGGAGGAAATGGAGTTCCTGGCGCTAGAAGCTTACGCCCATCTGCCGGAGGAGTTTCGCAAGCTGACCGGCGAGATCGTCATCCAGATCGCCGAATTCCCGACAGACGAAATCATGGACGACCTGTCGCTGGAAACGCCTTTCGACCTGCTCGGCCTGTTCGAGGGGCGCGGCATCGCCGAGCGCTGGAATCCGCAGACCGGCGAGGGGCCGAACCGCGTCACGCTCTACCGCCGCGCCATCCTCGACTACTGGGCCGAGAACGAGGAGACGCTGGGCGATATCGTCACCCATGTGCTGATCCACGAGATCGGCCACCATTTCGGCCTGTCGGACGATGATATGGAACGGATCGAAGAGGCAGCCGAGTAAACGGATCGACGTCTCATTCCTTCGCGGCCCCCCTCTGTCCTGCCGGACATCTCCCCCTCAAGGGGGGAGATTGGCAGCTTTGGCCCGCACCGCACACCCTGCAACTCTGAAGTTTGGCGAAAGCCGATGCGACATCCGATCTCCCCCCTTGAGGGGGAGATGTCCGGCAGGACAGAGGGGGGTGCTGGCCCGCCGATATCTGGAAGTGTTTATGCTCGATGCGATGTCACCAATCGCTGAGCTTGGTGCCAGGGCCGTATTCCTGGCCCTCGACATCCTTCACCACGGCCTGGCCGCAGCGCATGACCTTGGTCTGCTTGTCGTAGGAATAGGTTGGCGAGCCGAACAGGTGCCAGCCCTTGTTTAGCGCCGCCGTCACCTTGTGGCAGAAGCTGGAATCGTCCGGGCCGGACAGAAAGCGGTAGAGTTTCATTTTTCATTCCTGTGATAAGTTGCCAATCATGCCCCGCTGGCGGCCGCCTTCGCCAGCAGTTTCTCGGCCTGCGCCAGATGCAGCCGCTCGAGCATTTTTCCGTTCAGCGCAATGACTTGCCTGCCGGCATTTTCGGCAAGCGCGAAGGCCTCCTTGACCGCACGCGCCTCGGCCACGGCTTCGGCAGATGGTGCAAAGGCGCGGTTTGCGGCATCGATCTGGGCCGGGTGGATCAGCGATTTGCCGTCGAACCCCATGGCGGCTGCTTCCGTGCATTCGCGCCCAAAAGCGTCCAGATCACGAAAATCGTTAAAGACACCGTCAAGCAGGTCGAGGCCACCGGCGCGTGCTGCGAGCACCATCTGCATCAGCCATGGCGTGAGATAGCGCCGGTCGGGCGTAGCGAGAATGCCGGTGTCCTTGACCAGGTCGTTCGTTCCGGCAACGAAACAGACCAGCCGCGAGGCCGGATCGCGGCCAAGCTCGGCAATCGGGCCGATGTTGAGCAGCGCCTTGGGCGTCTCGATCATCGCCCACAGCTTCACCGCGTCGGGTGAAAAATTGTCGTCGAGGACGTCGCCGGCTTCCAGGACGTCGCGCGGCGTGTCGACCTTGGGCAGCAGGATGGCGTCGGGCTCGCAGCTTGCCGCCGCCAGCAAGTCCTTGGCGCCCCATTCGCTGGAGAGCGGGTTGATGCGCACGATCATCTCGCAGCGTAGGCCGGGGCGGTTGGCGAAGATGCCGGCCAGTTTTTCGCGCGCAAAAACCTTGTCGGCCGAGGCGACGGCATCTTCGAGATCGATGATGACGGCATCGCAGGCCAGCGACGAGATCTTGGCCAGCGCCTTGTCGTTCGAGGCCGGGACGTAAAGCACCGAGCGGCGCGGGCGGCAGGTTTCGGTCATGCCTGATCTATGCCGCCTGGAGGCGATCGAAGCAAGCATCGCTTCGGGCAGTCATAGCTTGCATTGGATGCAAGCCAATCATCGAAGTTGGCGCCGCCCCTCATCGCCCTGCCGGGCACTTCTCCCCGTATAGGGACGGGGAGAAGGGGCTGGCGCAGCCTCGACGCCATTCTTGCAACGCTGGTGATTGGCGAAACCGGCGATGAGAGCACCCCTCTCCTCGTCACTATACGGGGAGAGGATGCCGGCAGGCAGGTGAGGGGCAGCGCAGGCGCCCGGAAAGGGGTGACGGGGCGGATTCAAACCTGAAGTGATTGCCCTGCACAAAAACTGCACGAGATTGCGGAAAATCTCCTCGGACCCGCCTCGCTGCCTGCATTTCGGCCGGCGAAAAGGGCGCATGCAAGAGCGCGAAAAGCCCCGTTGGTCCCTGCCCCTCCGCAATGACGGTTGCTGGCTCGTCGATCCGCCGCGTTCGGCGACCCTCCTCCCCTTCATCCGCAAATCTCCGCCCCGCGGCCGGATCAAAGCCGTAGAGAAAGCCCGATCATGACATCGTTGCTTACCGCCGCGCCGGGCACTTGTGCGCGCTTCGGCGTTGCCGTGCTGCTTGCCGCGCTGGCCGATTTCTTCTTCTATGGGCAGCCGGTCGGCATCACGCTTTTCCTGTTCGGCATGACGCTGGCCGCCGCGGCCGCGGCGCTCAGCGCCGGCCGGGCCTGGTTCAAACCCGTTGCCCTGCTTGTCGGGCTGCTGCCGCTCCTTGAAAATGTCAGTGCGCTGTCCGTGGCGATCGGGCTTGCGGCGCTGGCCGTCTTTGCGCTTTCGCTGGTCGGGCGGCTGCGGCGCGGATTTGCCCGCATTGCCGGCCAGGTCGCGCTGTTCCTGCTCGCAGCGCCGTTTCGGTTCGTCCACGATTTCGTCCGCTGGCGCAAGGCGGCGCGGCGGCTTGGCCGGCGGCGCATCGGTTTCGCGGCGATCGCCGTCTGGATCATGCCGCTGACCCTGGGCGCAGTGTTTCTGGCGCTGTTCGGCGCCGCCAATCCGGTTATCGAATACTGGCTGTCGCTGATCGATCTCCACGCACTGCTCGACCTCATCCAGCTGCCGCGGCTGGCCTTCTGGCTGATCGTGCTTGCCGGCGTCTGGGCTTTTTTGCGCCCGCGCCTGCCGCGCTTCTTGCGCCGCATTGCGCATCGGGTGTCCCCTGTCACTGTCAGCGCGGTGACGACGACGACAAAACCCGCCAGGGCGATCGAGGACATCATCTTCGGCAAGGCCGCCATCCTTCGCGCGCTGGTCATCTTCAACATCCTGTTCGCGATGCAGACCGCGCTCGACGCGACCTATCTGTGGGGCGGCATCGCCCTGCCCGACGGGCTGACCTACGCCGCCTATGCGCATCGCGGCGCCTATCCGCTGATCGTCACGGCGCTGCTCGCCGCCGGTTTCGTGCTGGCGGCGCTCAGGCCGGGAAGTGCCACTTCCAGCGATCCGTTCATCCGCCGGCTGGTCTATGTCTGGGTGGCGCAGAACATCGTGCTGGTCATCTCGTCGATCCTGCGGCTTGAACTCTATGTCGGCATCTATGCGCTGACCTACTGGCGCGTCGCCGCCTTCGTCTGGATGGGGCTGGTGGCGGCGGGCCTTGCCCTGATCATCGCCCGCATCGCGCTCGGAAAATCCAATGAATGGCTGCTTTCCGCCAATCTTCTGACGCTATCGGCGACGCTTTATGCCTGCTCGTTCATCAATTTTGCCGCCCTGATCGCCAACTACAATGTCGAGCACTCCTTCGAAATGACCGGCCACGGAACCGAGCTCGATTTCTGGTACCTGCGTTCGCTCGGTCCCAGCGCCCGGCCGGCACTCGATCGCTTCCTCGAGCAGCAGGCCAGGACGAATGCGGCCAGCTTTTCCCCCTACCGCGAACTCGCCCGTTTGCTGGGACAGGACGAGGCCCGCTACCGCGCGGCCCAGGAAAACTGGCGCGCCTGGAGCTTTCGCGACTGGCGGCTCCTTCGCACTCTCGACACGTCTATCCCGTTCGTGGTTCCTCAGGGCTCCGAACCCTTCGTGCCGGGCCGCTGATCGATGCCGCATCACATCCTGATCGCCGACGATGATCCGCACATCCGCGAGATCATCTGTTTCGCGCTTGAAAAGGCCGGCATGAAAACGGTTGCGGTAGCCGACGGCGCCGCCGCCTTGCAGGCGATCGAGCGCCGCGCGCCCGACCTTGTCGTGCTCGACATCGGCATGCCGGAGATGGACGGGCTGGAGGTCTGCCGGCGGCTGCGGCACACATCCGATGTGCCGGTGCTGTTCCTGTCGGCGCGTGATGAAGAAATCGATCGCATCCTCGGGCTCGAAATGGGTGGCGACGACTATGTCACCAAGCCGTTCAGCCCGCGCGAGCTGGTCGCCCGCGTCAACGTCATCCTGCGGCGCGCCCGCCCGGCAAAAGCCGAACAGGCCGACGACAGGCAATTCTTGCACGGCCGTCTGGCTTTGCTGCCGGCCAGCCACGCCGCCAGCTTCGACGGCAGGCCGCTGGTGCTGACCTCGATCGAATTCGCCATCCTGAAAGGGTTTCTGGCGCGCCCGGCGCATGTGCTTGGGCGCGACATGGTGATGGCCAATGCCTATGCCGGCAACATCCATGTCGCCGACCGCACCGTCGACAGCCATATCCGCAACATCCGCGCCAAGCTGGCGGCGGCCGGCTGCACGGATGCGATCGAGACCGTGCATGGCGTCGGCTTCCGGCTTGGCCGGTGCGGCGCGTGACCGCGCATAAATGGCGGCCGCGCCTCGCCACCATCGTTGTCGCCATCCTGATCATGGTGATGGCGCTGCCGCTGGTCGGCCTGTTCTTCTTCCGGCTCTACGAG
The DNA here is from genome assembly GCF_055811575.1 of Mesorhizobium sp. WSM4815. Taxonomy (NCBI): domain Bacteria; kingdom Pseudomonadati; phylum Pseudomonadota; class Alphaproteobacteria; order Hyphomicrobiales; family Phyllobacteriaceae; genus Mesorhizobium; species Mesorhizobium sp. WSM4815. The sequence goes on from NZ_JBVVQS010000092.1 coordinate 189,285, forward strand.
AACCAGCTGATCCGCCAGACCGAGGCCGAGCTGATCGCGCAGGGTGCCGCCCTTGCCGCCATCCATGCGCAAGAGGTCCGCGACGTCGGCATCCCGGCTGAAAAGCTCGGCGCGGCCGTGCCTGCCGACAGCGACAATCCGGACTCTCCCTACCGGCCGATCGAGCCAAGCCTCGATCTTGCGTCCGACAGGGTTCTGGCGACACGGCCCGCGGCGACGGCCGCCACCGTCGATCCCGCCTTCACGGCGATCGGCGCGCGGCTGTCGGGCATTCTTGCCGAGACGCAGAAAACCACGCTTGCCGGCTTCCGGCTGCTCGATCCCAAAGGCGTCGTCATCGCCGGACGCGAGGAGATCGGCCTGTCGCTCGGCGCCGTCGGCGAGGTTCGCGCAGCACTTGCCGGCCGCTATGCCAGCGCGCTCAGGCAGAGGATATCAGACGAGCCGCCACCTTCGCTCTATTCGGTCAGCCGCGGCACGAGGGTCCGCGTCTTCGTCGCAATGCCGGTCGCCGTCGACGGCAAGGTCGCCGGCGTCGTCTATCTGTCGCGGACGCCGAACAACATCGTCAAGCATCTTTATGGCGAGCGCGGCAAGGTGGTGCTGGCGGCGATCGCCATCCTCGGCGGCACGCTGCTCATCGGCCTGATCTTCCTTCGCACCGTCAGCCGGCCGATCTACGCGCTGATGGAGCGGACAAAGCGCATCGCCGCCGGTGATCGCGCAGCGATCAGGCCGCTCGACCATCATGGCACGCGCGAGATGGCAGCGCTGTCCGACGCTTTCCTCGAGATGGCCGAAAAGCTGCATGCGCGCTCCGACAGCATCCAGACCTTCGCAACCCATGTCTCGCACGAGCTCAAATCGCCGCTGACGGCGATCCAGGGGGCGGCCGAACTGCTGCGCGATTCAGGTAGCGCAATGGACGAGGCCGAGCGGCGGCGGTTTTCAGACAATATCGTCACCGACGCCGGGCGACTCAATCTGCTGGTGCGCCGTCTGCTCGACCTGGCGCGTGCCGAAAATCTTGCGCCCAGCGGCGAAAGCACATCGCTCAGTGCGGCCCTGGCGCTGTTGCCGACCGGGGACAGGCTGGCGCTTCGGGTCGAGGCGGGCGGCGAGACCGGCCTGCGCATCTCGGCCGAGAACGCAGCGATCGTGCTCGCCAATCTCATCGACAATTCGGCAAGGCATGGCGCGACACTGGTTTCGATCACGGCGGCGAGCGCAGGCGGCAAGGCGACGATCCAGGTGAGCGACGACGGCGCCGGCATTTCGCCGAGCAACCGCGCGCGTATTTTCGAGCCATTCTTCACCACACGCCGCGATTGCGGCGGCACCGGCATGGGCCTCGGCATCGTTCTGGCCCTGCTGAAAGCGCATGATGGCACGATCCGCCTGGTTGACTCCGAGCGCGGCACGCGCTT
>NZ_JBVVQS010000093.1:0-219770 GCF_055811575.1 Mesorhizobium sp. WSM4815
TCGCGCCATCGCCGACATCTGCCGAAATCCGAAATCCCCATAGCCATCGCCTGTGGCCCGCGGGTTCCTTCCTCGGGACTTTCGTACGCCTGCCGGCGCCCGAAACTCTTCACGACAGCCGACTGGCAGCTTTGGGCTGCGAATATTCAAGATCGGACATTCAGGTTGGTGTGGGCGTCGTGACCTGACCCTGACCGGACCTTCCGGGACCGATTGTACTTTCAGAAACCGGACATTCGGGCCCAACCAGCGCGCATGACCCTAATCGGCCATTCCGGCCGCCTATTGGCGTCACGGAAGCGGACGTTTGCGGCTGGTGGAAGTAGCCGGGGCATTTCGAAGCTAAAAAACGGGCGGTCTCGCGCACCACGATCGCCCCCATCCGAGCGAGCGAGTCCCGCTCCGCGATCTCCATCGCCTCCGCAAGGTTCTTCGCTCGATGAGCAGGAAGCCACCCAGATGCTCCTTGGTCTCTGCGAAGGGCCCGTCGGTCCAACTCGCCTTGCCGGCACGAACGCGCAATGGAGGCTTCGCTACACCCAATACGGTCTGACGCCGTAGTAGTCGTAAACGCGGCGGCCACTCTCGGCATTCCAGTCGAAATCCCGGTCGCGAGCATAGCGCGGAGCGCCTTCAACTTGCTCCTTCGTGATGTCAATGCGGAAGCCTGCAAGGCTCTCGTCATAGTCGAGCTTCTGCCACGGCAGCGGATAGTAGTCGTCGCCAATTCCAAGAAAACCACCAAAGCTGAGAACGGCATAGGATACCCTGCCGCCCCTCTTCTCGAGGATCAGCCTTTCGACCTGCCCGATGTGATTTCCCTGGATGTCATAGACGTTGGTGCCGACGACCATGTCGCTGGCGATAAGATCGTGGGTCTCACGAATGTCGGGGTCCTGGTTTGTCATGATTTGCTCCTTCCCGTCGGTATGGAGCAAAAACGGGTCCATGCCCTCGAAGTTCCAAGGATTGTGCGGACCAGCCGTTAGCAATCTTCTGGCTTGAGCGAGCGAACCATCCGGGTGACGACCGGATCGTAGGCAACTTTTGACTCCATGCTGTAGTCCATCAGAAACATGGCGGCGCGATCGCCGCAACCGTTATGCCTCTGACATATCGGATCTGGTCGTCTTTGATCCCCGAGTAACTTGCCCATTCACGCGTCAGCCGCCGATAGATGAATTTCCAGCCTTCTTTTTCGTCCTGACTGATCTGTTTCTTGACCTGAGGCAGGAAGTCGCTTTCGGCGACGTCGGTGCCCCAGACGGCGAGGAGGGCTCCGTCGGGGGATTGGAAGGCCGCGCCATCGCCGTCCTTTGAACGATGCAACAGTTCGAACTCGGGCGGCACGTCGAAAACAAACCCAAACCTTTCGATGCCGAACTGCTGCCTTTCCTGCGCCCCCGCCTGAGCGAAGGAGAGCATTAGCGCCGAGAAAACCAGCAGGGTTCGGCCCCATGGCCCGGTTCTCTTGTTTACATTACACTAATGTAAACTGCGACAATGTAGGGATGTTCCGTTTTCAAGAATCGACTCTTCAGTAGCCGCACAGGAGACGATTTTCACTGTCGCCGGAGGTTGGTAGAGTTGCACGTCGCGACCGGAAGAGGTCGCGAAATCGATGCCGCCAGGTGAAGTTCTAAACGGCAGTTTCAGACAGATCGGTTGTGCAGAATCGGCCGTTGACGTCCCAACCGGCAGAGTTGTTTAGCGCTCTAAGTCCGACCTCAATGCATATCCAAGGCTTGGTGCGGGAAACCGGCATCGCCGCCGAACAAGGTCGCGAGTTCCGTGAACTTGGCAAGCGGCAAATGACCGACAAGCCTGAAGTCACTGATGCGGGTGAGAACAGGCTGTGTAGGTGCTGCGGTCGGTGACCGTCAACGATCCGAATGTAAGGGTCTAGGCAGCAGGGCCGCGATACGGTTGCGGCCCTGACGTCTGATCAACCCTTGAGACGATCCTTGATCTTGTCCTCGGTCTTCCCAAGGCCCTTCTTGGTGCTTTCGTCAAGCTTGCCGGCAGTTCCGCCGGCACTCATTTTCTTGTCACCAGCCGGTTTGCCAGGCTTTGCCTTCACTTCGCCGCTTTTCGCAGAGCGCTTCACTTCATCCTTGTTCATGGTTTCTCTCCCATAGCTGGGAAACCAACATGCGCTCTCACTGAAAGTTCCAGTAGCCAAGGAAAATAAGCATGGCCGGCTCCGAAATGAAATCGATCGCACATCTCACGCGTGAACGAAGGAAAATGGGTGCGTCGATGAACGCGTTCGACGGAATGCCAAGATGGCCGGATAGTCGAAAATGCGATCAATTGGGAGCAACTCCGCCATGCCGCCAAGGTCAGGCCCCGGTCCAGGTGGGCAAGATGGACGCGGTGATGTCCAACCCGGTTTCCGCAGCGTGGGATCGACCCGCGTAATCGGCATTTGAATTCCACAGCCGGTAGACGCCTTCCCATCGGCTCGCTGCGCAATCGGCTGCATCTTTGCCCCGCAGGCATCCCTCACGCCTGACGGCGTAGTCTAGCGGTTGGATCGGGCATCATGCCGGAATGGCTAACGCTGACCAACGAAACGGCTTGCCCGATCGCCAAATACTGTGAAGGACATGCAGGCAGGCCGCGAAGATTGACCGAATTTGATTTGCCAGGGAATCGGGCCCCTCCTACGCCCGGCACGTCAGGCGAAGGCGGCCACCCCCATCGTTACAACAGCCACAGCCATCACGACGGTGGTCAGCCATCCAAGCGATTTGAGCACCCCGGTGACGACGAACTGCCCGAGCACATCCCGGCGTGTGGCGAAATACATCATGATCCCCATGACCGGAACGGCGACGATGCCGTTTATCACCGCCGTCCAGACAAGCGCCTTTATCGGATTTATCGGCGTGAAGTTGAGCACCGCCCCGATCACGGTCGCGAGCATGATTGTTCCGTTGAAGGCTTTTGCTTTCATGGGCTTTTCGCGTCAGCCCGGTGGGCCAGCGTAGCGCTTCGCCGATCGCGTAAGCTGTGCCGAGCCGGCCAGAACAGGCACTGCAAGGAGGCCCGTGCCGACGATGCCCAGGGCGAAAAGCGTCGAAGCAAGGGGCCGGCAAGAGGGCGCAGCGCTTCCGCCGCCTGTGCCGAGGTCTCTATCTCGGTGATGCCGCCCGGGTGCAGCGTGGACGCCGCGGTCAGAATAATCGCCAAGCCGACGATGTTGGAGGTTGCCATCCCGGCCATCGTGTCGAAGCTTATACGTTCAAGAGCAGCCGGGCCTTGGGCGGGCTAATAATCGGGATGTTAGCATCATGAACCTTTATCCTGTGTTCTCCTATCCGGATGACAACCAGTGTCCGCAAAAGGGGTCGACTCCGGCCGGTGGCTGAAGGTCAGCTAACGAGGCGCGCTGCGAATGACCGGTAGTGGCGCAACCACGACCCTTCTTGGGATGTCGGCTTTCAGGAAGGGGCAACGCTGATCTCAATGTCCGATTTTGAGCGCAAAGCTGCCGTTGGTCCGTTGCAACATAATGATTTGCTTTGGCCAGCAGACGAACTAGGCCGTCACGCATTTCCCCGGAACAGATCCTCTCGAAGCGTGTTGCGCCAGCTCCAAGCTAAATTGGAGCACAACCATAAAGCCCGAAGACGCCACCTACCCTCCTCTTGATGTCGCCAAGCCTGTCGCTCCGGGGGTCTGGATCGTCGACAGCGGACCGCTGAGCGTGATGGGCATTCCAGTCCCGGTGCGCATGACGGTTATCCAGCTCGGGAATGGCGGTCTCCTGCTGCATTCACCAACACGGTTCGCTTTTGAGCTGAGAGAGCAACTCGAGCAGATTGGCCCGATACTGCATCTGGTTGCGCCAAACAGTGCACACTGGACCTTCGTCAAGGAGTGGCAGGACCATGTGCAGGGAGCGCCGACATGGGCCGTTCCGGGCTTGCGCCATCGGGCAAAGGTCCGCCGGGCCGGCGTCAGGATCGATCACGATCTGGCCGCTGCGGCGCCGGACGCCTGGTCGAAAGATCTCGATCAGGTTGTCGTTCCAGGAGCCGGTAGGTTCACCGAAGTCGCATTCTATCACAAGAACAGCCGAACTATGGTGCTTACGGATCTAGTTCTGAATCTCGAGCCGGAAAAGCTGCCATTCATCATCAGGCCGGCGGCGCGCCTCTTAGGCGTCACGGCACCTGGGGGGAAGGCCCCCATTTACCTGCGGATGATCATCAAACGGAAGCATGAGCAGGCGAAGGCGGCCGCGGAGCGCCTCGTGGCTTTCCAGCCAAAGCGCGTGATCTTCAGCCATGGCCGGTGGTTCCACAAGGATGGGACGACATTACTTCACCAGTCGCTGGCCTGGCTTCTCTGAGGGCGGCCGCAGAGAAGATTGTCAGCAGGAACTAGCCATCAACTCCCGTTGCCGTTCCCATTCGACGGGCAAACCCCTGACGAGCGCCTGGAGCTGAACCCCACGGGCTGCCGTCCGTCGAGTATGGCTTCGACCAGATCGGGCGCGAGCAGCGTCAACTGGAGCACATGGGATACGAAGGAGCGGTCAAGCCTTTCGGCCGCGGCAAGTTCGATCACTGTGGCGAACTCGCCTGTTTCCAGCATGTGTTTCCACCGGAACGCCCGCGCCAGCGCCCGGATCAGAGTGTTGTCTATGGGTGGCCGTGCTGGGGTCCATTGCTGTGCGCCGGCGGGCGAGATGATGATCTTGCGGCCACTACGCTTGCGCAGGGTCAGCGGCAGATGGACGGTGAGCGATTTGCCGTCAGGGCTGAGTTCGGCATATTTGGCCCCCGACGGCATCATGCGGTCCTCCTGTGCTCCGGCTGCTGTCGCAGCTCCGTCGCGAGGCTGGCCATGCCTTCCGTCCGAAGCCGGATGGAAATGCCCTCGACGGCGACATCCACCCGCTCGACCAGAAGCTGGACGATGCGGGCCTGCTCGGCCGGGAAGAGCTCATCCCAGAGTGGATCCAACTGAATGAGGGCTTCACGGACCTCGGTTTCAGTGATGTCGGAATCGTCCTTTCGCGTGGCCATCCAGGTCTTTACGATCATCTCGGGTGTTCGAAGCAGCGCCCGAAGCTGGTCGATGACCGCAGCCTCGATCTCGCCGGCAGGCACACGGCGGACCGGGCATGTCTCCGGTCCGAGCTTCTGCACGCTCGTGGTGAACTTTTTCCCGAATTGCTCATCCGTCGCGCTTGGCATTTGAGTGCCGAGCCAAGTCCGAGCGAGAGGCCATCGAAATCAAGCAAGGTTGTGGCGGCGAGCCGGACCTTTGCCGCGCGTTGGTAGAGGGATCGCGTGAGGGAACCGGCGTCGACAAGAACACGTTGCTAAGTCATCGAACTTCACAAAAGGATTCGCGCGATGTTGAGAGACTTATCTCGCGAGGAAGAGAAACGCGGCACCGGAAGGGTCCTCATGTGGGGCGCCGTGATCGCCGCTTTGCTTTTTGTTGCGCTAATGGCCGTGTTCGTCCTCGGGCCGTTCTGGTCTTAGCCACCATGGACGAATGAAGCCCGCGCCCCCTTGGGGGGTAAAGGACAGGCATCGCGAAACGGATGCGGAGAGGACGCCACATGCAGCGACCGCCGCACATCGTGCCGATGCGGGGCGCGCATGAGCGCGGCCCTACTGATGCCGCGCGAGCCGGTGCATGGGTGCGTTTGCTTCGGCCAAACTAGCCAGCGCTTGCTCGACTTTTTGAGCCGAGGCGTCAGTGCGATTGATGTGCCGGATCATTTGCTGCCTCAGCCGCGCGAGCCTTTCGGCGCGATATACATCGCCGTATCTCGCAGTTTCAAGGTGGAGAGCCGCGAGCCTAATGGGCGACGATTCCGATTATCTAGCAATAGAAATTCGCGAATCCGCCTTTCGTTCCGATGTCCGACCTTGCCCCTCGCAAAGGCTGGCCGGACGGCCGCGACGAATGAGCCGCATCCCTGCCAAAAGAGAGATCGTCCGCTGATGCTGCTCAGTCGACCGCGGGTCCAACCAGACGGTAGCGGAAGTGATTGCGGATGTGCTCGTTGAAGTAGCGGCCCTTTGCGAAGGCCGCTTTGAATGCGGCAAAGGTCTCCGGCGGCACGCCCTCAAACTCATATCGTTTTCCGCTGGCGACGAACCACACTGAAAGGATTCGGCTCTCCGGATCGTATTCCGTTTTGCGTATTGAGGTGGATGGCATGACGGCCGCTCGATCAAAAGTAATCAACGAGCGGAGCGGCGGTCGCGTTCCCTCGTGGTATCGCTCCCGAGCAGCGCACGAGGATTTTCTCCAGGCCACCTCACGCATCGCGGCGTCGCAAAACGCGGCAGGCACGGTCATCCGGAAGCCAGTCTTTCGGTCCCTCTTTTGTCCGAAATCGGCGTGCAGGGTCGGATCGTTCCGTAGCCCCACGCGTTGGAGAAACGCAACGGGAGGAACGAACATGTCAGACGAGAAACACGAACGCATTAGGCGCCGCGCTTATGAGATATGGGAACGAGAAGGCCATACGCACGGCTTGCATGAGCGCCATTGGAATCAGGCGATCTTGGAGATCGAGACCGAAGATCGCTTGCTCGGTGCTCGGCCACCGGCAATATCTGGTGCCGATGTACCACCTCCCGCGCAGACCCAAAGCCGAGAGAAAAAGGCAAGCGCGCTGCTGGTCAATCGGATGTTGAGGCGGCGGAAGCACTGGCGATGAGAACAGGCATCACCGGCGACCAAGCTCAAGAGCTCATCGACCGCCTCGGTGACGATCCGCTGGCACTCGATGAGGCGGCGCGGAGCCTCAGGGCATCCGAAAGGTAACCGCCGGCTTTCTCAGGCAGCCCATCGCTGTACTCGACACATCACCACAGATTTTCAACCTCGGCCCCCCGCCAGCGGACCGCCGCATCGGCCAAACAAATGAAAGCCCGCGCCCCTGGCGGAGAGAGCGGGCCGGTCGGGTCGCGGTCTGAGTTTCACGACATTGGACTGAGACGGCGGTTTCGCCTTCGACGCTCGATGATGTGTGCGTTTCGGCGAGCAATTCTAAGTTCGCCAAGCGTCGGCCGCCACCAGCCCCGGGCGTGCTCCATCGGTCCGGCCTCACGACGAGCCGGCCATGTCCTGATGAGTTCCGTCAGCGTCGCCGAGCACCACGTTCCCCACACGTAATCGATGTCCGTCCGCGTCGCATGCGGATAGAAGGCGGCCAATACTGGCGGCTCGGCGACTTCGCCTGACACATCGGTAAAGACGACGACGCCGTACTGCTCTGTTGCGACGGGGCGGCCCATCGGAGGCAAGTCTTCAGCCGACAACGGATAACGTTGGCGGCGGCGTTCCGCATATCGCAACCGTGTGGCTCGTTGAGCCTCCGAGTCCTTCTCCGCCTCTCGTCGTCGCTTCCTTCCCTCGGGTTCGCTAAGTTTGGCAGCCTCTTCGATTGTCGGCCATCGGCGCCGCAGTTCCTCATAGGACCGAAACGGCACGCGCCACGCGCGGAGGTCATCGTCCCAACTTGCCCAGGGAATTTCGTGTAGTTCCCGAAGGACGGTCTTGGAATAGGGTGTTCGAATGCGCAGGTCGTCGGCAATCTCGAGATAGCGACTGGAGATCGGGTCAAAAGCGAAGGCGTCGCGTCCCTTGCTGTCGGCGTGGATCGCCAGCAATTCGGCCTCACGCGCCAGCCAGCGGTCGATCCGGCGGGCTGCCGTCTTGCCTGGTACAAACCAGCTCCTGCGCTCGTCGCTCCATCTCGCTCGCGGAAATTCCTCCCGAAATCGTTCGACCGTCATCCGGTCGTAAGGAAAGTTCGCCAAGGCACCGGGGGTGTCTTGTTTCTGCAGCGCAGGCTGATGCTTGGATTCCTCCACGGTCGTGCCGTCAATGGTGTTGGATTCGCGGAAAAACGTCCCGCCGGCCCTAATGGTTCACACGCGAACCAGAACGCAACTGCCCTTCGCGACTGAAGGTCGCCAGGCGGACCGCTAAACCGCCAATGTAGCAGCTGCTAGCCGCTCGATCTTCGCAGGCGTCCCTACGGTTCGCAGGCGTCCCTACGGGTTGCAACTCGGCGTTAGCTCGAATCCCCACTCCCTTCGCCGGCATAACGGAGCAGCGGCATGCCCTGGTAGGCATATGGAGCAACCGATGCTGGCACGAAGAGATGCCGCGGCATCCGCCTCATCGCCGCCCTTACCCGCTCATCGAGCGTCGCCTTGCCGAGTTCTTCGCTTGTAAGGTCGGTATGGATTGCAATCACCTCGACCATGTGCCTGCGTAGAACCGCGAGGTGCTCTTCTTTCATCGGCTTCATGACGGTGGGGCTTTCCTCAACCAGTCTGCTGCCAGATAGCTTTATGCCTTGTTCGTCTGTCACAGTAACGACCGACACCGTGGTTCGACCACTCACTCGATCCACCCGCCGTGTCAGATGCACGCGGACCTCCGGGGAGTAAGATAGTAACATGCTGCTGAGGCTGCACCAGATCGATAAATTCTACTCCACTGGCGAGGGGCCGTTGCATGTTCTGCACGGGATCGATCTTTCGCTGGAGGCGGGCAAGAGCCTTGCGCTGACCGGCGAGTCGGGCAGCGGCAAGAGCACGCTTTTGCACCTCGTTGCAGGGCTCGACAGCCCTGATGCGGGAGAAATCCACCTTGGCGGTATCAATATTGTGGGGCTGAACGATACGGCCCTTGCCGCCCTGCGGCGGGGAACAGTCGGACTTGTGTTCCAGCAGTTCAACCTGATCCCTTCGCTTGATGTGGCAGCCAACCTTGCCTTTCAGGCTCGACTTGCCGGCAGTCCTGATCCGGCGTGGTTGAAAGTCCTTGCCAAACGGCTGGGCCTCGCCCAAGTCCTCACGCGCTACCCTGAACAACTGTCGGCCGGCCAGCAACAGCGGGTGGCGATCGGCCGGACCTTGGCCGCCCGGCCCCGGCTGGTTCTGGCTGATGAGCCCACGGGCAATCTGGATGAGGCAACAGGGGACGCTATACTCGATCTTATGCTGTCGCTGGTGGCTGAAACGGGTGCCGCCCTGTTAATGGTCACCCATTCCAACCGTCTGGCAAACCGGCTGAACGCCCGCGTTCACCTGCACGCGGGCCGGCTGGTGTGATGGTGTGGACCGGGCTGACAGCGCTCTTGTCTCACTGGCGCAGGCGGCCTGTCCAATTGGCGATGCTGCTTTTGGGGCTATCGCTGGCAACGGCGCTGTGGTCAGCGGTTCAGGCGATCAACGGTGAGGCGCGGGCGAGCTATGACCGTGCAGCGGCGATCCTTGGGCAGGACCGGCTCGCGCAACTAGTGCGTGAGGACGGGGCCCGGATGGATCAACAGGAGTTTGTGAGACTGCGGCGAGCAGGCTGGCTGGCTTCGCCGGTGATTGAAGGTGAAATGCGGTTTGGGGATGTGCGTTTGCGCGTCCTTGGCATTGACCCACTGACTTTGCCGCCGCAGGCGCAGCAGGTGGATATTGCGGTGGGTGATGATCTATTGCCGTTCATCACGGCGCCCGGTGTGCTCTATGCGGCCCCGGAAACCGCGGCACGACTAACCGAACAAGCGACACCTCCCGTGCGCGTGGCCGAGGGTTTGCCGCCTGGCACAGTCCTCACCGACATCGGGCAGGCGCAGGTCCTGCTTGGGGCAAAGGACAAGATCTCTCGTCTTTTGCTCTGGCCGGACCAACCGATTGGCCGTGCCCCTCTAAAGGTGACAGCCCCCGGCCTGACCCTGCGCGAGCCGAGCGAAACGGGGGATCTTGCCAGGCTGACCGACAGTTTTCACCTGAACCTGACGGCTTTCGGTTTTCTTGCCTTTGCGGTGGGGCTCTTCATCGTGCATTCCGCCATCGGTCTGGCTTTTGAACAGCGCCGCCCGGTGTTTCGCACGCTGCGCGCACTGGGCTTGCCGGCCCGCGTGCTGGTCCTTTTGCTGATCGCCGAGCTGCTGACCTTCGCCCTCCTCGCGGGGCTGGTAGGCGTGGCACTTGGCTATGTAGTCGCCTCGGCCCTTTTGCCCGACGTCGCCGCCACCCTGCGCGGGCTTTACGGGGCCGATGTGCCGGGAACGCTGTTGATCCGCCCCGCAGTGTGGGCAGCGGGGCTGGCCATCGCGGTAATCGGCACGCTGGTGGCGGCCGCACAAAGCCTCTGGCGGCTATGGCACCTGCCACTACTTGCACCGGCCCAGCCTCGGGCCTGGGCGCGGGCTTCGGAGCGGGCACTGCGCGCGCAAGGCGTGGCTGCGATGGTGCTCCTGCTGACGGCGGCGGGAATTGCACACTTCGGATCCGGCCTCGAGGCGGGCTTTGCGCTTCTGGCGGCACTGCTGTTGGGGGCGGCACTGGCGCTGCCGCTCGTGCTGACGGGGATATTGCACCTTGGCGGCCGCTTGGCGCGTGGACCATTGGCCGAATGGTTTTGGGCCGACACGCGTCAACAGCTTCCCGGCCTGTCATTGGCGCTAATGGCACTGCTGCTTGCGCTGGCCGTCAATGTGGGCGTCAGCACGATGGTGTCGAGCTTTCGGCTGACCTTCACCGGCTGGCTCGATCAGCGTCTCGCCTCAGAGCTTTACGTGAGCGCCCGCACCGAAGCAGAGGCCACGGCGATACGCGACTGGCTGGCCCAGCGCAGCGACGCGGTCCTGCCGATCTGGAGCATTGAGGGCCGGGTCGCAGGCCAGCCCGCGGCAATATACGGCGTGGCCGATCATGCCACCTATCGCGACAACTGGCCGATCCTCTCTGCAGTGCCGGAGGTGTGGGACCGGATCGCCACAGGCGACGGCGCCCTGATCAACGAACAACTGGCGCGGCGCCAGGAGTTGGGCTTGGGGGATCAGATCACGCTGCCTGGTGGCTGGCGGGCCAGCATCGTCGGCGTCTATGCCGACTATGGCAACCCGATCGGCCAAGTGATCATCGGGATCGACACACTGCTCCAGCACTATCCTGACGTCTCCCGCCTGCGCTATGCCATTCGGATTGCCCCCGGCAAGGTCGAAGCACTGGCTGCGGGTTTGCGGGCGGAATTCGGGCTGCCCGCGCAGAACGTGATTGACCAGGCCGGGATCAAGGTCTTTTCGCTCAAAGTGTTTGAGCGCACATTCAGAGTGACAGCCGCGCTGAATGTGCTGACGCTGGGAGTCGCGGGGCTGGCGATGTTTGCGAGCCTCATGACCCTGTCGGGGATGCGCCTACCGCAACTGGCGCCGGTCTGGGCCATGGGTCTGCCCCGCCGCCACCTCGTATGGCTGGAGCTTTGGCGCGGCTTGTTGTTGGCAGCCTTGACCATGCTGGCCGCTCTGCCTGTAGGTATCGGGCTCGCCTTTGTTCTGCTGGCGGTGGTGAATGTGGAGGCTTTTGGCTGGCGTCTGCCGATGCACCTTTTTCCCGGTGACTGGGCGCGGCTGGCGGCGCTCGCGCTGCTGGCGGCCGGACTTGCAGCCGCCGTGCCTGCCTGGCGGCTGGCGCGTCTTTCGCCATCGGATTTGCTGAAGGTATTTGCACATGAGCGTTAGAGCATTGCTGATCTATATGTGCTTGGCCGCACCTGCCTTTGGCCAAGGTTTTGCTGGGCTTGGCACAGAGGCTGACGGGTTTTCAGTGCCGCAGCCGGGGACTGCATTCAACTTTCCGGCAGACCACGGCCCGCACCCCGGTTACCGGATCGAATGGTGGTATTTGACGGCCAACCTGCAAGCTGCGGATGGAGCGGACTATGGCGTGCAATGGACTCTTTTCCGATCCGCCCTGGCCCCGGTGGAGCGGTCAGGCTGGTCCAGTCCGCAGCTTTGGATGGGCCATGCGGGGCTGACGACGCAAACGCACCAATTCGTGGCCGAACGGATGGCACGGGGCGGCATCGGCCAAGCGGGGGTTACGGCTGCACCCTTTGCGGCCTGGATTGACAACTGGCAGATGGCAGGCCGGGCCCTGCCAGAAGCGGATGCGCTGTCGGCGCTCGATCTGCACGCGGCGGGACAGGCGTTTTCCTACGAACTGGCACTGGACGCCAAAGGCCCTCTGGTGCCGCAGGGAGTGCAGGGCTACTCGGTGAAATCCGAGAGGGGGCAGGCGAGCTATTACTACTCGCAACCATTCTACCACGTGACCGGTACACTGACCCTTCCAGCGGGCGTGATTGCGGTGACCGGTCAGGCGTGGTTGGACCACGAATGGTCCTCGCAGCCGCTGGCTGAGGATCAAACCGGGTGGGACTGGTTCTCGCTGCATTTCGACAGCGGCGAAAAGATGATGGGCTTTCGCCTGCGCGACAGAGGCGCGGGCTTTACATCGGCCACATGGATCAAGGCCGACGGCAGGCCGCAGCCGCAGGCTCCCGGCGCGCTAAGGGTGACGCCGCTCGAAACGGCGGCAGTCGTGGGACGTAGCGTGCCGATCCGCTGGAGGGTGCAATTGTCGGAAAAAGGGGTGGATGTGACCATCCGGACGCTAAACCCAGAAGCCTGGATGGACACACGCTTTCCCTATTGGGAAGGCCCGATCCGATTTGAGGGCACCCATGCCGGGCGCGGCTATCTCGAGATGACAGGCTATGAATGACTGGAGGACGCTGCTCGATCGCGAGATCGCGACGGTTGGCGAATTGCCGAAAATGGAGAAGGTTAGTTTCCAGCGCCCTTCCCTCTACCACCTTCAAAATTGCCCAAACAATTCTCCGGCCCCTTCATGGCTTCCCGGAAGCCCAGCGTTTGCGGGATGTGCGGCCGAAAGCTGGGGAGAGCGGAAACAACCTTCCCATTCAATCTGCTCTCCGAATGTCCATCATTCTCCGAAGCTGGGGAGCCTTTTGGATCTTCGGTCCGGCCCATCCGCGGGCACAATCTTTGCGTTCCGCCAACGGTTCCGCCAATGGCGTCTCTATGACTTGCCCGCAGGCACCGCCGCAACCTATAGGTTTGCAACTAGCCTTATGGTTTGCTAGCTTCACCGTAGGGATGAGGAGATGCGGATTTTGTACCGCCTTTGGAAGTGGCTCTTACGTCCGAAAGCACAGGGTGCCGGAGCGAACAGGGAAGAGCTTTCACCGAGTCATCCGTCCTCCATCAGCGAAGCGCGTCTCCTGGACTTTTTGGCGAACACGACTGATGGTGTGTCGTTCTATGATCAGGACTTCCGCCTGACGCACTACGCAACCAACCTCAAAAGCATCCACAGCCGCCCGCTAGTTGCGGGCGTCGCTCTGAGGGAGATTTATCCGAACGTCGACACTGAGCTCATCGAAAAATTTGTTCGCGTGCTGCGCGGCGGCACTAAAATAAATTTAAATCTCCAGCGTTGGGGGGGGTACGCGCCGGTTTCCGTTGTCTTTTTGGGCGTTGCTATTGTATTTGTAATATTTTAAACCAGATAATGGGTGGGGGGGGGGCGGGGCTCACCGGAAGAGCAAGAGCGTATGATGCTCCTTCATCAGGCGACGCACGACGCATTAACCGGATTGCAGAACCGGCGGGGGTTCAGCGAAAACCTGCAACAAGCTCTGTCGGTGGTCGATGAGCCAAATGCCACTGCCCTGCTGCAAATCGACCTTGACGGTTTCAAAGCGGTCAATGACACACTCGGCCATGGCACGGGCGATACGTTGCTTCAACTGGCAGCAGGCCGGATCCGGGACACGCTGCAGGACGGCGAACTCGCATACCGGTTAGCCGGAGACGAGTTCGCCGTCATTCAATCGCGTACGGGACAGCCCGCCGAAGCGGAACGCCTCGCGGGGGCGTTAATTGAAGCATTCAAGGCGCCGTTCATGATCAACGACATCCCCGTCTTCGTCGGCGCGAGCATCGGAATTGCATTCGGACCGGGACACGCGACCGAGGGCGAGCAGTTGATGAAGGCCGCGGATATCGCCCTTTATGCGGCCAAAAGAGACGGACGCGGCTGTGCGCGAATTTTCAATCGCTCGATGCAGCTCCTGCTCGAACAGCGTGAAAACCTGAGGCGCAGTCTTCGAATGGCGCTGGACCGGAACGAGCTTTATCTTGAATATCAACCGCTCATTCGGGCTCCCGCGTCGGTCGTGGGCTTCGAAGCGCTGCTGCGATGGCGGCATCCCGAAGTCGGGACCATTCCTCCGAGCGTGTTCATACCGATCGCCGAAGCCGACGGTCTCATGGACGAGATTGGACGATGGGTGATCGAAGAAGCCTGCCGCCAAGCAACGAGATGGCCGTCTTCACTGACGGTCGCCGTGAACCTGTCGCCGGCGCAGTTCCTGAGCGGTTCGCTCACGGACACGGTTGCTCAGATCGTCGACGCAGTCGGAATCCGCGCCGACCGGCTTGAGCTCGAGATTACCGAAACCGTTCTTCTCGAGCAAACCGTCGACAACATTGACACACTGAATACCCTGAATGTCCTCGGGATAAGGATCGCGCTAGACGATTTCGGCACCTACTACTCCTCGTTGAGTTACCTTAAGAACTTCCCGTTCGATACGTTGAAGATAGACCGATACTTCATAAAAGACTTAGAAACCGATCGAAAAAGTCAGACGATCGTGCGATCGATCATAGGCATGGCGCACGGCTTGGGGATAAGCGTCACCGCGGAGGGAGTTGAAACGCCAGGACAGGCACAGTGGCTGATCAGGGAAGACTGTGATTACCTCCAGGGCGACTTCCTGGGACGGCCACTCGGAGCCGAGGCGACGCGCGATTTCATCAGGCGATCTCCCAAGGAACTGATACGCGAAAGTGGGGACGAAATCTGGCGATCCAGCGTCCGGCCCCATGCATAGCGGCGTGGACGAAACTGAGGGATGCGAGGTAGAGCGATATGGATTTCCAGAGGCAGGTCAACTGCCGTCCGGGAAGGGTTCGTCGCATCGCTCGACTACAATGCAGCCAGAAACGAGTGAGGAACGCCAATGAATATTGCTTCTCATAACGAAGATGGCGAAGCAGTCTTTGAGACAATGATCCAGATCGATTTGGACGTCAAAACTTTTATGTCTGATTGGATACTCTGCGATCAACTCTCGACCTACTCGGCGCGAATGATCAGCCATAACAGACCTGACTCCGTACGGCATTCAAACCTCTTTTCCTCTGCGTTGAACGAATTATTGGAGGTCGCCTTTCGTACGCGGCATTACGGCGGTGAAATAGCCTTTAGGGTGTCCCGCCGGGGTGAGACGGACAGGATCGAACTGACATTCCCTTGCATGCCCGAAGAACGACAATTCTTTGAAGAAGCGGTGTTTCAAATTACGGGATCCGAGGCAATGGAGCGCTATCTCAACTCAGTGTCCGGAGACCTCGCGCCCAGTCGTGAAGTCGTTCTCTTGGAACTCGCCATCGACTACAACGCGACCCTTCGAGTCGAGCAAGTCGGCGCTGATATCATCACCCTTGTCGTCGATCTTCCGCTTGAGGGCATGCCAAGTTGAGCGCGTACAACCTTTTCCCGCGTTTCAGAGCGCAATACGATGTAAACGATCAGGAGTTCTCGATATCGGGAATACTGCGGCCCCAGTCGATCGATGAGCTTGCGCCCAGCATTGCCCTGTTGAAGGAATCAATCGCTCGTGTACGCGGTACCCTGTACGTAAACGTCAAACGATTGACGCAAATGAACAACACCGCATTTCATGCTTTCTCGCGGGTCATTATTGACGCCTGTCGCGCTCGACCAGATCTCAGGTTCGTACTCGTAACGTCAAGCGTTGTCGGGTGGACGACCAGAAAATTCGGGCGCCTGAATGGAATCGAAGCGAACATCACGGTTCAAGAGTATGACAGTGATTTCTATCCGGGGCAGAGCTTCCTCGAAGAAGGCGGGTTCATTCCGATCCTCCGCACACAGACGAAGATGACTTGGCGCCACGAGCGCACAATCTTGCCGCGACACGGCATGCAACCCGGTATCATCATGGCCGACATCTGTTGCGGAATTGGTGATTTCGCCGTACTCGTGCAGAAAGAATTTCAGCCGTCACGGATTGTCGCTCTCGACCATTCCAGATCAAGCCTTGCTTATGCGCGAAGCGTGGCTGCGGCGTTCGATATCGGCGGAATTGAATATACCTATGGCGACGCGTCAGAAATGCTGCTCGACCAAGATCAGTTTGACTTGGTCACATGCCGACACTCCCTGCAGGTGTTCAACAAGCCCGAACTGATTCTCAAGGAACTCTTTCGCATCTGCAAGCCGGGCGGACGCGTCTACATCACGAATGAAAAGAACTCGCACTGTCTGGGCGAACCGCGCGCCGATAGCATCCAGTGGACCTATAATGAAGTCGCCAAGCTTTGGGCGCACTTCCAGATGGATATCGAGCTTGGCCCCAAAAGCCGTCGATACCTGGTCGAGGCGGGGTTCGAAGACATTCGAGTCGAGTCTTTCGTGGTCACCAACCACGACGGCGATCCGCAGGACTTCGCAGATGTCGTCGCGGCATGGGAGAACGTCTATGCAGGCGAGATGGCGACAAAGCGAGGTGACCCGCCGGCGTTCATCAGACGGTTCCGACAGGGTTTCCAGGATCACATTTTCGCTGCGCTCCACCCCAAGGGATACGCCGGCTGGCCAATCTGGGTTGCATCGGGACGTAAGCCACTGTGAGCGAGTCGCATGCCATTTCCCGCAAACCCTGGTCCGTTTTCCGGCCTAACAGCTTCCGCGCGAAATTCATAATCGTTGTAGGCGGGGCGGTGCTCTTCGACCTCCTGGTCGGTGGGAGCGTGGCCCTTTGGAACGTCAACCGGCTTTCCCGCGACGCGACGTACCAGATCGAGAGCGGCCTCACCAAGGCGAGCCAGGAATACCTCCAGAATTATATCGAGACGACTGCTCTGCGCGCCGATCTCCTCTTCGACCAAATGCACTCCGAGGTTACCGCACTTGCAGGCTCCATGCAGAGACTGATCGACCATCCAGAGGCGAAGGAGGCAATCGGCAACGCGCTGGCGATGGACTCCTATTTCAATGCGCCGCTTATACATGACCCCAAGGGAAACTGGATGCAGAGCCCACAAGGGTCGCCTTCGGTCTTGAGTATCTGGGGATATCTTCTCTCCCCCGATGGCCGACCGAAGCCCGAAATTCTCCACAAAATTCAGGAGAGTGCGGCGTTCGACATTTTTGGCCCAAGCCAAATGGCAACAGGCGCCAGGAAGTTGCAGGTCTATTACGTTGGACCGAAGGCAGCACCTATCATGCGCACGACTCCTTACTCCGATCAGGCGCAAACCTTCGACAAGCTCTATCCGGGCCACAACAACGCAAATTTCTGGGATTTCTTCTTTCCTGGCGTCTATGAGCGCTGGCAGGGGTGGATCAGGGACCCGAATTCGCGCCCCGTAAAAGGCGATGACATCACGGCGACTGCCCCATATATCGATGCGATTACCGGCAAGCTCATAGTGAGTTTCTTCCATCCGCTCTGGACGAAGGACCGCAAGGATGTCGCCGGCATGGTCGCTTCCGACGTAACGCTCGATCAGCTCGCTGAAATCGTCGAAAGCGTGAAGGTCGCGGAGACGGGCTTCGGTTTTCTCACCATGTCGAATGGCAATGTGCTCGCGATCAAGCCCGAAGGCGAGAAAACGCTCGGGCTCAAGATTGCAAGCGGTGCGGCGGGTCAAGGCGTTACCGGACTCGATCGCTCGCTCAAAAAGAGTACGCATTCGGCCGTTGCGGCGCTCGAACTTCCTGCCGACGACAAGACGGTCATCAAGCATATTTCGATTTTGGAGGAGGATGGCGAAGCCGAACCTCACATCGTCGCGCTTCGCCGACTGGAGGCAGTCAATCTCTGGAACAGCACGGGGTCCATCACAGCCGAAAACCAGATGCTCGGCTTCGTCGTCCCGGAGCGGGAAATCTATGCTTCTCTGCTTGCAGCGCAACAGAGCATTTCCAGCGCGACCAACCGGATCCTGGTCTCCCAGATCATCGCAATCATCATTTCGCTCCTGATTGTCTTTGCGGCTGTCTTCGGAATCTCAAAGCGGATCACCGCAGGACTCAGCGCGCTTGCAGCAGCCGCAAAGCGGCTCCAGGCACAAGACTATTCAGTTCGAGTAAGCATTCCGACGCATGACGAAGTGGGAGAGGTGGGGGTCGCGTTCAACCGGATGGCGGAGGAGATCAGCTTCCATACGGAAAATCTCGAGCAAATCGTCGATGAAAGAACGAAGGAGCTTGAAGACGCAAATCAGGAGATTTCCGCCCTCAACAGCAAGTTGCGAGATGAGAACCTCCGCCTTGGTGCAGAGCTTGCAGTTGCCAAACATATCCAGATGATGGTTCTGCCGAGAGCCAGCGAACTCGAAGCCATCCACGGGGTCGAAATCGCCGCTTATATGCGGCCGGCCGACGAGGTCGGCGGCGACTACTACGACGTCTTGCAAGAGGGATCGCGGGTCAAGATCGGGATCGGCGATGTGACAGGCCACGGGCTCGAAAGCGGTGTGCTGATGCTGATGGTTCAATCCGTTGCACGCGCACTGCAGGAGACTGGCGAGGACAATCCACGTCAGTTTCTCGATCGACTGAACAGAGCCATCTATAAAAATATCGAACGGACCAACACCGACAAGCATCTCTCGCTGGCCTTCCTTGACTTTGAGAATGGGAGGGTGACCCTGTCAGGGCAGCATGAGGAGGTTCTCGTCGTTCGTGCAAATGGAGAGATCGAGCGTATCGATACCGCCAATCTTGGTCTGCCGATCGGCCTCGAACGCAACATCTTGCCGTTTATCGCAACGCGCGACATTCCGTTCAACAGCGGCGATGTGATCGTGCTCCACACGGATGGTGTGACCGAGGCGGAAGATCAGGAGGGAAAATTGTTCGGTTTGATACGCCTCTCTAACAGTGCGCGCCACTATCATCGCAGGAGCGCCGAGGAGATCAAAACTGGAATTATTGAGGACCTGATGGCGCATATCGGAACACAGAAAATCCACGACGACATCACGCTCGTGATCATGAGGCACAAGTAGGAATGACAACACTGTTCGGAACAGCCGACTTTGCAATTGGAATGAGAGAGAGCGTCAGCCGCGTGCGATTGTTCGATGGACCTCTCGACCTGAGTTGGCATCATTGCGCTACTACTTCGGACTTCATCGCGGACGTTTTTGCCCTGCGCTTCCAGTCTTCTCGCAACGACTACAGGGAAGTGCGACACAGCATTGGCTATCTAGTCAACGAACTGATTGAAAATGCGGTCAAGTTTCGTGCGCCCGGCGAGATCACGATCGAGGCGGCCATAGAATCGGAAAGTTTTAAAATCAAGGTTTCGAATGTTGTTGACATCGAAACGACCGCTAAATTTCAAAATCTTCTGTCGGAGATCACAGCCGGCGATCCGGGTGATCTCCTGATCCAGCGAATCGAAGAGAATGCCGCGGATCCTCAGACAACAAATTCCGGTCTTGGATTGCTGACGTTGATGAGCGACTATGGCGCGAGCCTGGCTTGGGTCTTCAGCCCCGCCGACGAAAGGGATCAGGTTCGCCTGGAAACATATGCTTCGATTGTGGTATCATCAGAAACTTATAACTAAAACGAAATGAAGACAAAATCGTGGACATAACAACGACAAATTATCGCGTGTGGAACGAAGGAAGCGATGTTTATTTTGACGGCGTAATGAGGTTGTCCAGTTCTGAGGCCTATGCGCCCATTTTGCAGCTAATGATGAATGTCCTTACCTCCAATCCTACTACTATAACGATACATGTATCAGACTTGGAGTTTCTTAACTCGTCGGGCATCAATTTATTGGCCAAATTTACCATAGAGGTCAGAAAGCATCCAGAGATCCAACTCGTTGTCCGGGGAAGCTCGGAAATACCTTGGCAGTCGAAATCGCTGCCAAATCTCAAAAAACTACATCCTGCGATGGTACTCTTCGTTGGCTGACAGGCGGTTTATCCAGGCGCCAAAGACCATTCGGCTACACTTTCCGGACGTCTGCCTTTTGAGATGAGAATCGCGGCTCCAAACCAGGACCGTTCCGTCCTTACGCTGCCTGCACGTTTTTCGAGATCCGCGCCCACTCCGGAATCCAGTCGCGGTGCGCGGCGAGCAGATCGCTGACCAGCGACCAGATCTGGTCGAGATCGAGCTCGGCGGCGGTATGCGGATCCATCATCGCCGCGTGATAAAGATGCTCGCGGTTTTCCGTCATCAAGGCCGCGACAGTCAGTTCCTGCACATTGACATTGGTGCGGATGAGCGCCGTCAGTTGCGGCGGCAAGGTGCCGATGAAGGTCGGCTGGATGCCGGACGCATCGACCAGGCACGGCACTTCGGCCGCGCAATTTTCCGGCAGCGAGGTGATGCAGCCATTGTTGCGGACATTGCCGTAAATAACCGAGGGCTCGCCGGTCCAGACCGAGTTCATGATCGAGGAAGCATATTCATGGCTCTCCTCGATCTCGATGTTCTCGGCGCTCCGGTAGGCGGCCGCCTGCCCTTTCCATCGCTCTATCTGCTCGATGCAGCGCTTGGGATATTCATCGAGCGGAATGCCGAACTTCTCGATCAGATCGGGCCTGCCGTCCTTGATGAAATAGGGCGTGTATTCGGCGAAATGCTCCGAGCTTTCGGTGACGAAATAGCCGAGGCGGGTCAGCATCTCGTAACGCACCTTGTTCGGACAGCGCGGATTCCAGTGGCTGGGTTTCGGAAATCGCCCGTCGCGGTAGCCGCGCACGAGATCCGGATAAAGGTCGCGGTAGCTGCCATCGGCCTGCCGATGCTCGAATTTCAGGTAGAAGGCCATGTGGTTGATGCCGGCGGCACGGTAACGGATTTCCTCGAGCGGGATTTCGAGATCTCGGGCGAGTTCGAAAGCCGTTCCCTGCACCGAATGGCAGAGACCGACCTGCTTGATGAGCGGATACTTTTCCGCAATCGCCCAGGTGTTGATCGCCATCGGGTTGACGTATTGCAGGAGGATGGCGTCGGGGCAGATTGCCATCATGTCTTCGCAGATTTTCCAGAGATGCGGCACGGTGCGCAAACCCCGCATGATGCCGCCAACACCGAGCGTATCGGCGATCGTCTGGCGCAGGCCGTATTTCTTCGGCACCTCGAAATCAGTGACCGTGCAGGGCTCGTAGCCGCCAATCTGGAAGGCAACGACGACGAAATCCGCGCCTTCCAGGGCCTTGCGCTGGCTGGAATGCGTCTCGATGGTCGCCGCAGCGCCAAGCGTCTTGACCAGCTTTCCGGCGACGATCTCGCTTTCTTCCAGGCGCTGCGGATTGACGTCCATCAGCGCGATGGTAGCGCCCGAAAGAGACGGCCGCTGCAGCACATCGCCGATGACATTCTTCATGAAGACGGTGGAACCGGCCCCGATGAACGTGATTTTGGGTTGTCTCGTCATGAATTGCGCCTCTTGTCTGCGATTTATGCGGCTACCTCGAACGCGGCCTTGACGAGCCGTTCAGTGTAGGCGGTCCTTGGATGGGAAAGAACCTCGTCGACGGGTCCCTCCTCGACGATTTTACCGTGCTGCATCACCACGACCCGATGACAAAGCGCGCGTACGACCTTGAGATCGTGGGAAATGAAGAGATAGCTCAGGCCGCGCTCGTCCTGCAGTTTGCGCAGGAGGTCGATGATCTGGGCCTGAACGGAGAGATCGAGCGCCGATGTCGGCTCATCGAGCAGGATGAATTCCGGTTCGAGTGCGATTGCCCGCGCAATAGCGATGCGCTGGCGCTGTCCGCCGGAAAACTCGTGCGGAAAGCGCGACAGGATGTTGTGCGGAAGCCCGGCGCTGACAAGCGCCTGCTCCACGCGCTGCAACCGATCACTTTTGTTGTCGCCGAGCCGATTGACGATCAGCCCCTCCTCGATGATCTGGCCGACCGACATGCGCGGATTGAGCGAGGAGAACGGATCCTGAAAGACGACCTGCATGCGCGATCTGAGCGGCCGCATCTGGTCACGTGTCCTTGCGTGGATCGGTTCGCCGTCGAAGAAGATTTCGCCGCCGTCGGCCGTCAGGAGCTTCACCAGCGCCTGCCCGAACGTCGTCTTGCCGGACCCGGATTCGCCGACCAGCCCCAGGGTTTCGTACCGGTGAAGCTTTAGGCTGAGGCTGTCGACGGCGACGAGTTCCTTGAGCCGCGGCTTGAAGAACCCGCCGTGCTTCAGCATGAACGACACCCGCACATTGCAGCCCTCGAGAATGACGGCTGAGTCCACCGGTGTCGGATTGGCCATACCCTTTGGTTCGGACGCCAGAAGATGGCGCGTATAGGGATGCTGCGGGTTCTTGAAGAGCGCTTCAGTGGTGTTGTGCTCCTTCACCTCGCCCTGGCTCATGACATAGACGTAGTCGGAAAACTGGCGAACGACTGTCAGATCGTGAGTGATCAGGATTACCGCCATACCGAGCTTCTGCTGCAGATCACGGATGAGGTTGAGGATCTGCGCCTGCACGGTGACGTCGAGTGCCGTCGTGGGTTCGTCGGCGATGAGTACGTCCGGATTATTGGCGAGCGCCATGGCGATCATGACGCGCTGGCGCTGACCGCCTGAAAGCTGGTGCGGATATTGGTTGAAGCGGCTTTCCGGGTCCGGAATCTGCACCTGCCGCAACAGCTCCAGCGTACGCTCCGCAGCTTGCCTGCGGCTCATCTTCTGATGAACGCGGATCGCCTCGATGATCTGCGCGCCGACCGTGTAGACCGGATTGAGCGAGCTCATCGGCTCCTGGAATATCATCGAAATGCGGTCGCCGCGCAGCGCCCGGCGCTGCCGGTCGGAGAATTTCAGCACATTCTTCCCATCATATTCGATCCGCGAGTGCACGGCCACGGTGGCGCGCTTGGTGAGCAGGCCCATGACCGTGCGCGCCGTCACCGACTTGCCGGAGCCGGATTCTCCCACCACAGCGATGGTCTCGCCGCGATAGAGCTGAAACGAGACATCCTTGACCGCGTCGACGGTTCCGCCTTCTACCTTGAAGGTCACCGCGACATTGCGGGCGTCGATGATCGGACTGCCGGTCCTCACCGCATGATCGTGACGTTCGTCCGGCGCCATCGAGGTCTTTTCCGTCAGAGCCATGGTGCCGGCCTTCTCAATAGGGATCGACGGCGTCGCGAAGACCATCGCCCAGCGCATTGAACGCAAAGACGGTGACCAGCACGAAACCCACGGGGGCAAGGATCCAGGGATAGGACCCAATGACGGAGTATGTCGCGGTATCCTGCAGCATCAGCCCCCAGGAGATCAGCGGCGGCTTCACCGCGAAACCGAGGAAGCCGAGGAAGGACTCAAGCAGCACGACATTGGGGATCGCCAGCGTGACGGCGACGATGACGTGGCTCATGACGTTGGGGAAAATATGCTGAAAGATGATCCGGCGGTCGGTTGCGCCGATCGCCATCGCCGCCCGCACATAGTCGATCCGCGCCAGCGCCAGAGTCTTGCCTCGAACTTCGCGCGACAGCTGTGCCCAGCCGAGCGCCGACATGACGACGATGACGAACGCGAGGAAGACATTGGTCGGCGCCGTCACCGGAATCAGCGAGGTGAGCGCGAGATAAAGCGGCAGTTGCGGAAAGGCGAGCACCAGTTCGACGAAGCGCTGTATCCATGCGTCGAACCTTCCGCCGAAATATCCGGACACCATGCCGACCGTCGTGCCGACTACCGTGATGATGAACACCACGGTCAGGGCGATCATCAGCGAAATGCGCGAGCCGTAGATGATGCGCGACAGCACATCGCGGCCGAATTTGTCGGTGCCGAGGAAATTGACCGGGCTTCCGTCGGTGGCGCCGAAGAAATGCCGCTGCGCCGGGATCAGTCCGAAAAGCCTGTATCCGAACCCTTTGACGAAAAAGCCGAGCGTCTGCGGGTTTTCGTAGTCGGGGCCTACGATCGGCTGGAACGTGACGGGGTCGAATTCATCTGTTTCACGAATCGGATAGCTGCGCGGCGGAAAGACGAAGTTCCCGCCCCGATCCGTCATGCTGATTGTCTGAGGCGGCGCGAAACCGACGCCGGTCAGCTTCGGATCGACGGGTGCGAAGAACTCCGCGAATATCGTCATGATCATCAGGAGGCAGACAAGGATCAGCCCTATCATGCCGGTCCAGGATCGCTTCAGACGGCGCCAGACAAGCGCGGTATAGGTTTCGTTGCCATTGCCTTTGGCCGGCGGCACGGAGGCGCAGATTATGGATTGGACGTCGGCTTTCATGCGTCGGCCCCTCCCCCAAGGCGAACCCGCGGGTCGAGCGCTGCAAGCAGCATGTCGGCGATGATGTTGCCGACGATCAGGGTCACCGACAGAACCAACATGAAGGTCGCCGTGACATAGACGTCGCCGATCCACATCGAGCCGACGATGGCCGGGCCGACCGTCGGCAGGGCGAAGATGATCGCGGTTTCGATCTCGCCGGTCAGCATGTAGGGCAGCACGACGCCCTGATACATGACGAGCGGATGCAGCGCGTTCGGCACAGCGTGGCGCATGACCACCGTGTGCTCGCTCAAGCCCTTAGCCCGAGCCGTTTCGACATATTGGGCGTTCAGCGTATCGAGAAGATTGCCCCGCATGACGCGCATGTTGTAGGCGAGCCCGCCCAAAGTGGCGATCGCGATGACCGGCCAGACATGCTTGACCAGATCGACGAACTTGCCCCACGACCAGGGCGCCCCGCCGTAGCGGGCGGAATGGAAACTGTTGATCTCAGTGACATTGAAGTGGAACACCAGGATATAGACGATGATCAGCGCCATCAGGAATCGCGGTACCGTCATGCCGAGAAACGAGATCCCCGACAGCACGCTATCCACCCAGGAATATTGCCGGGTTGCCGCCAAAACGCCGAAGGTGATGCCGATCACCGAAGCCAGGATATGGCAGACGAGCGCCAGCGCCAGCGTACGGGGCAAACGTTCGCCGACCACATCGGCGACAGGCTTGTTGTAGAAGAGACTGTGGCCGAAATCGCCGCGGGTGACGATGCCGGTGATCCAGTTGACGTACTGGAGGGGCAAGGGCTTATCGAGGCCATGCGCGATCTTGTAGGCCTGCGCCTGGGCGTCGGCCTTTTCGAAGGATGCGCCACCCTGGTTGATCAGTTGCGAGCGCACATAGTCGCTGTAGTCGCCCGGCGGGGCCTGGATGATCGCGAACGTCACGACGCTCAGGACGAAGAGGACAGGAATCGCCGAGGCGATACGCACAAGCAGAAATCTGAACATGATCGTGTTTGCTTCTCTTGTGGCTCGTGGCGATCTGCTCCTTCACGAGGCGCGGTATCTCCACGGTTCAGTTCGCAACCTCCCCTCCGGCGGATGCTCGCCGGAGGGGAAATCGACTGCGGTCAGTTGATCGGACCGCCTTCACCGGGCTTGCCCGGAAGCTGCTCGCGGAACAGCTCGTAGTCGCCCTGCTTGTCGGCCGCGACGAAGACCCGTTCACGGATGATCGTGTCCTCCGCCCAATTGAACATGAAGATCGGCACGCCTTCCGGAATATTGGAGAAGCGCTTGTTGATGATGAGCGCACCCGGATATTCTGTCAGGCCGATCGTATCGAGATTCGTCGTCGAGACCTTCTGGAACTGCTTCATCAGATCAGCCCGCTCGTCATTGTCGTTGCTGGAGATGAACTTGTTGACGACGTCCACGAGTTCCTGTTCGAACGGCATCAGATCGACCGTGCCGTCCGTTCCTGCCCTGTGATGCCAACTCGTGCGCGGACCGGTCGGGGCAAGCTGGGTCGTGTTCTGCACAACCGAGGTCTGTTCCTGTTCGTTGCGGCGAACAAGCCAGTCGAAGCGCCCGGCATACTGGGTTGCGTCGCGCTTCGCGCCATCGATTGTGTTGAGCACGACCTTGAGGCCAAGCTGTTCCATCTGGCCGACCAGACCTTCCGCGAGATTGCGATCGGTGCTGTAGTCGGAATTCACCAGAAGCACGATCTGTACGTCCGAGCCGCCAGCTGTACCGGCCGGGAAGTTGACGGCGCCGTTGCCGTCCGTGTCCTTCAACCCGACCTTCTCCAGCAGCGCCTTGGCGCCTTCCAGATCAAACGGGTAGTACACCGTCGAGGCGCGGTCGTAAAAGCTCGTGCCAGAGGAAATGCCGCCGGGATAGATCGCGGTGAAGGGTCCTTTGACGAGGGATTCGCCGAGTTTCTTGCGATCGATGGCCATGGTCACGGCCTTACGGAAATCGACGTTGCGGTTGAGCTCGCGTACGGCCTGCGCCCGCTCGTCCGGCTCGCCCCAGCCATTGGCTGAAAAGTTCATGCGCAGATTGTAGCCGATCAGCCGGGCGCCAAAGGCCAGCCGCGCGGGAGCCGTTTCCTGTGCGGCGCGCTTCAGCGATTCCACGAAATTTTCAGGTTGCTCCAGGTTCGAGATATCGCCGGACCCGGCGATCGCCTGCACGTCGCGATCGGCCCAGGTCGAAAGCTTGTAGTGCAGTTCGTTGAGATAGGGCAGCTGATTTCCCTCTTCGTCCACCTTCCAATAGTAAGGATTGCGGCGAAGCACGATGACGTCGTCCGAACGGTATTCGATAGGCACCCAGGCGCCCATGACGGGCATATTCAAGTATTCCGGCGGAAAGCCGTTCTTGTACTCGTCGTAGGTGGTGCCTGCATATTTCGGATGCTTGGTCTTCAAAATGTGCGAGGGGCCAGGGCAGAAGGTTCCATAGGCCATCGCATAGAGATGCTGGCGCGGGAACGCGTCCTTAAAAGTCCATTTGACCGTATATTTGTCTACCGCCTTCAGGGTGGTGCCTTCTCCGAACGTTTCCGGTGTTGCACCGTTCAGCGGCGAGACGTTCGGATCGACGACATTGTCGTCCCAATAGAACATCACGTCATCGGCGTCGAAGGGATCTCCGTCGGACCACTTTGCGCCTTCGATCAACTTCATCGTCAGTGTGTGGCCGTCTTCCGACCACTCCCAGCTCCGGGCAAGATTGGGCAGCGGCTCGACGTCTTTGGCATCGACCTGGAAGAGCGGCGCGGTGCGCGTCAGGCATTCGAACATCGCAATGTCAATGCCGCCCCAGCCTTGCGTCTGCCCGGCACTGTAGTTCCAGCCTTCCGGCCGGCCGCCGACGACGTGGCGCATCGTGTCGCCATAGACGCCTATCCCGTCGGGCATGTTGCCTGTCTTGAAGACCATCGGCTCCTTCGGCAGCCGCTCGGCCAACGGAGGCAGTTTCCCGGTCTTGACGAATTTTTCGGTGACCCACTCCGGCTCGCGATACTCGGATAGCGCCTTGAATTCCAGAATTGAATCGCGCGGCACGTAATTGATCGTGCCTTGCGCCGGAAACGGCGGCTGTTCCGGCACGATCGTCGGCTCGGAGGCCACGGCCTGGATCACGAACGCCGACACACCAAACAGGAGCGCGGCGGCGGTTTTCATGCGGCCAAAAATGTTCATTGTCCTGATTTCTCCCTTATGCTTCGGGCCTGCCGCGATGGCATGGCTTTCCTCCTACAAGCATCGAACGAAGCGGTATTCCGCTTTCTCAGAAGCGGTATTCCGCTTCTCGGATGACAGTGCCGCGCTGCCCGGGCGCATTCGCCGAGGCACGATCCTGTCCGCCCGGTTTTCCGGAACATTGGCTTATCGCAACCAATGTCTCAGCCGGCCGCGCGCAACTTCATGGCGTCCTTTTCGGCCCTGATCTCTTCGATCGAGCGAACCTCGCGGCGGGCGACGCCCTTCCATTCCCGCGTTTTTACCGTCGCGCGGCTCAGCCGCTCCTTGGCGCTGTCGATCGCATGGGCGAATTGCGGCAGCCATTGCGCTTGCGCCACAACCATGTCGTCGACCATCTGCCAGACTTCTTCCGGCGTGCAGACGGCGCCAACCAGCGGATCGTGCAGCACGGCCAGTTTCAGGAGGTCGATGTCGCCGGAGATTGCCGCGTGGACGGACATGCGCTGGACATTAATCGACGAAATGCAGGTCGCGGCGCAGGCTTCCGGAAGCGTGATGCCGGCCACCATGTTGATGCCGAAGCGATCGACGAAACCAGGCGATTCGATGATTGCATCGGACGGAAGATTGGTGATGACGCCTTCGTTCTTGACGTTGAAGTGCCCGCGATAGACCCGGCCGGTCTCGAGCGCCTCCAGTATGTGGCTGGCGTGCTCGTTCGAGCGGCGCCCGGGATCGAAGGGCTTTCCCGCATCTTCGAGGAATTGCGGGAACTCGGTCTCGAACCAGTTCCGGGTTTCGGTCGAATAGCGCAGATAACCGCCGGTTTCGCCGTGGATCCAGTCCGACATGTCGATCCACTTGGCGGTCTCCTCAGGCCGTTTGCGGTACCAGGGCAGATATTCCGACAGGTGGCCGTTACTTTCGGTCGAATAGACGCCGAAGCGCTTCAACACGTCGATCCTGAGTTTCTCCTGCCGCGAGAAGACCGGATGCGCCTCGAAGGCGGCGACGAGCTCATCCTTGCCGATCTTGCGGCCCTTGACGCGAACGTCGACGAACCAGGTCTGGTGGTTGATGCCGGAGCAGACATAGTCGAGCTCGCCTTCCCCGGCGCCGAGGATCTCGGCAATCTGCTCGGCCCCATGCTGGACCCCATGGCAGAGACCGACCGTATCGACCTTGCCGAATTCGATCGCCGCCCAGGTGTTCATCGCCATCGGGTTGGCATAGTTCAGGAATTTCGCGCCTGGCTCGGCCAGTTCGCGAATGTCCTTGCAGAAATCCAGAATGACCGGGATGTTGCGCTGGCCGTAGAGAATGCCACCGGCGCAGATCGTATCGCCGACGCACTGGTCGACGCCATATTTCAAGGGGATGCGGATATCGTCGGCATAGGCGGCGAGACCTCCGACGCGCACACAGCTAATGATGTAGCGCGCGCCCTCGATCGCCTTGCGGCGGTCCGTCGTCGCGGTCACCCGTGCAGGAAGCTGGCTCGACTTGACGATCCGCAGGAGAATTGACTCGATCATCTTGAGATTGTGCTCGCTGATGTCGGTCAGTGCGAACTCGATGTCGCGCAGCTCCGGCACACACAAAATGTCCGTGAACAGCTTCTTGGTGAAACCGACGCTGCCCGCGCCAATGATTGCGATCTTAAATCTGCTCATTCGAACCTTCTCCGCAAGCGGATTGGACCGATAGGTAAAATTGGTTCGTGGAAATCCAGTCCAGGCGTGTTATTCGGAAGACACGCAACCAGGCGGCGTGCAACCGGGATTTCATCCTCATCTCTTTTGTTTTTGGTCAATATGCGTAAGATCACGCCCCTCCGGTAGGGCGTAGATGTGCTTTGTAGGGTAATTTTGTGCTGCAAAAACTCGTCGACCTTGGACCAGTGATGAAAATGATTTCCCTGCCGCGGGCTCGGCAGCGATTGCACACCATGCCGACGAGCACCGGCTACGACGTGAGAACGGATGCCGGCTACAGCTGGGATGGCCGCAGGCGCGGGCAGACGCCGTTCACAGTGATGCAGCACACCATCAGCGGCACCGGAAACCTGCGTTACGGAACCAGGTCCTACCGCATCGCTCCGGGCGAGACGATGCTGTTGGTTGTTCCGCATTCGCACCGCTACTGGGTCGAAAAAGGCGGGCGCTGGGAGTTTTTCTGGATATCGATGCATGGGGCGGAAGCGTTGCGCATCCATAGAGAAGTCCTGGCAACGAAAGGACCGGTGTTCAGCCTTCGGGCAGCCACCGTCGATAATCTGGCCGACTGCGCCTACCGGCTGGTCAAAGGCGACGGCTCAACGCCGGCACGCGCCTCGGCAATTTCCTACGAGGCGGCCATGGCACTCTATGACGACGTGTTCCAACTACACGGAAATGACGTGGCGGAGAATTCGGTAGTGCGTCAGGTGACTGACTATATCGGTGCGCATCTGCATCTGCCGTTGCCGGTCGATGAGCTGGCGCGGCTTTCCGGTCTCAGTCGCGCCCATTTCTCACGTGTGTTCGCGGCGCATGAAGGTATTCCTCCGGCTGAGTTCGTCCTCAACCGACGCCTCGACCGCGCCGCAAAGCTACTGACCATGTCCGCCGACCTTCCGGTGAAGGATATTTCCGGCATGTGCGGCTTCGAAGATCCCAACTACTTCGCCAAGGTATTCCGACGTGGCTTCGGCGTCAGTCCGACAGAATTCAGAACCACTGGCATGTATGCAAGCGCCGGTTATCAGCAGGGGCAGATTTTGGACAGATGACAAATAGCGCTGACCTGTCATCCTTTGATGGCTGCTTTTAGCGCGAGAGAGACCGTCAACCTGATCACTCGGACATCGGCTTTCAGGAGGCGGCAAAGCTGGCCTTGTAAGCAAAAGGCGTCCCGAAAGGCGCCTCTCAATAGCTTGATTCCCTTGAAAGAACTTGGAGCGGATGAAGCGCTTCGAACTCTCGACCTCAACCTTGGAAACGTCTATTTCTGCCAACGCCGCCTTGTCCGAATCTTCGCTGCCAATCCGAGATGATCAAGACCAGAAAATGATGCAGGTTCTCTGGACCAGCGTGGCTGCTGAGCAGACGCAGCTTCCTGGCTTCTGCATATGGACCCTCTTGGGTAATTGATAATTGCGCCGTCATGTTCCAAAACAGGTCGGCAGACCCGCGAGGATGGTTTCGTGCGGGGTCGTCCACGGTCCTCAGGCGAGAATTCCAAAAGACGTTCAACAATGACCCAGCACGTACAAAATGCTCGAATTCTCATGTACAGCCACGACACGTTCGGGCTCGGCCACTTGCAGCGCTGCCGCACGATCGCGCATTCGCTGGTCGAGGATTTCCGCGGACTTCAGGTGCTTATCATTTCGGGTGCGACTATCGCTGGCGCCTTCGACTACCGCGCCCGTGTCGACTTCGTGAAGATCCCCAGCGTCATCAAGTTGCGCAACGGCGAATACACCTCGCTGGAAAAGGATATCGATCTGCATGAGACGCTAAGGATGCGCCAGTCGATCATCCGCCACACAGCCGAGACCTTCCGGCCGGATATTTTCATCGTCGACAAGGAACCGCTCGGCCTGCGCGGTGAGATCGAGGACACGCTGTCCTATCTCAAGACGCGGGGCACCACGCTCGTGCTTGGCCTGCGCGAGGTGATGGACGCGCCGCATCTGCTCGAAGCAGAGTGGGCACACAGGGATGTGATGCGCAAGATAGGCCTGTTCTACGACAAGGTCTGGGTCTATGGTCCGCCGGATTTCTACGATCCGCTGATCGGTTTGGACGTGCCGCCGGCTGTCAGGGCAAAGATGAAGTTCGTCGGTTTCCTGCAACGGAGCCTGCAGAAGAACGAGTTGCCCGGCCACCGGCCCGACGGCGATTATATCCTCGTTACCACCGGTGGCGGCGGTGACGGCGGCGACCTGATCCACAGTGTCATCGATGCCTATCAGCAGGATCCGCAATTGCAGCATAGGGCGCTGATCGTGCTTGGGCCTTACATGCCGGCGCGCAAGCGCAACAAGCTGCTCAAGAAGGGGGCCAAGATCCCCTATATCAAGATCATCGAGTTCGACAACCGCATGGAAGATCTCATTGCCGGCGCCAAGGCGGTCGTGGCGATGGGCGGTTACAACACCTATTGCGAGATACTGTCTTTCGACAAGCCGGCGCTGATCGTGCCGCGCGTCAAGCCCCGCGAGGAACAACTGATTCGAGCACGGCGCGCAGCCGAACTCGGCCTCATTGAGATGCTTTTGCCGGAAGAAGCCGAGGATTCCCAGCGGTTTGCCAATGCGCTGGAGGTGCTGCCGGCCCGGCCCGGCCCATCGCAGAGCCATCCGCATCTGACGCTGGAAGGGCTGCCTCACATTTCTGAAATCGTCGCGGAACTGCTCGACCGGCGGGGCGGCCATCACCTTTCGGTCATTGAAGGCATGATCTGAGTTGCAACATCGCAAGATCGTCGTGGTTCTGAAGGGCTATCCGCGGCTGTCGGAAACCTTCATCGCGCAGGAACTGCTCGGTCTGGAGCGTGCGGGGTTCGACCTGATACTCTTCGCCCTCAGGCGGCCGACCGACGCAAAACGCCACCCCGTGCATGACGAGATCAAAGCGCCCGTCCATTATCTGCCGGAATATCTGCATGAAGAGCCGCTGCGCGTGGTTCGCTCGCTGTTTGCTTATCTGCTTCGGCCGGGCTTCTGGCGCGCGCTCGGATCGCTGGCTATCGACCTCGGCCGCGACTTTACGCGCAATCGCGCGCGCCGCTTCGGGCAAGCGCTCGTGCTGGCGGCCGAATGGCCGGAAGACGCGGGCTGGCTGCACGCACATTTCGCGCACACACCGGCATCGGTGACGCGCTATGCCAGCCAGCTTCGTGGCCTGCCCTGGAGCTGCTCGGCCCATGCCAAGGACATCTGGACTTCGGCGGACTGGGATCTGGCTGGCAAGCTTTCCTCGGCCCGCTGGACGGTCACTTGCACGAAAACCGGCTTCGACCGTCTGAAAAAACTCGCTAACGGCAACGCGTCTGTGCATCTGAGCTATCATGGGCTCGACCTTGATCGCTTCGGCAGTTTCGGCGAGGCGCGAAAACAGCATGACGGCTCGGCGCCGGACGAACCGGTTATCATTCTGAGTGTCGGGCGCGCCGTTGAAAAGAAAGGTTACGATACGTTGCTGGAGGCCCTTGCCCTCTTGCCTGGTGATTTGGCGTGGCGTTTCGAGCACATCGGCGGCGGCGAGGAACTGGAACGGTTCAAGGCGCTGGCGCAAAAGCTCGGCCTGGATGGCCGCGTCTTTTGGAAAGGCGCGCTTGCGCAGGAGGAGGTGCTTGAGCACTACCGCTGCGCCGACATCTTCGCCCTGGCCTGCAGGATCACCGCAAATGGCGACCGGGACGGTCTGCCGAATGTCCTGGTGGAGGCGGCTAGCCAGCGGCTTGCCTGCGTGTCGACCGATATTTCCGGCGTGCCGGAGCTTCTATCGCCGGATGAAACCGGGCTGCTGGTTCCGACGGAAAACCCAATTGCCCTGGCGCAGGCGCTGGAGCGCCTGATCCGTGATCCCGTGCTGCGCGCCCGCCTCGGCGACGCCGCAGAGCGGCGCGTGCGCGGTAATTTCGATCATTTGGCAAGCATTGGACAGCTCAAGGAACTGTTCGAGCGGGAGTGGCGGGCCGCCGAATGAAGCGGCTGCGCGCTTTCTTCTATGTTCAGCACCTGCTCGGTATCGGCCATCTCGCGCGCGCCAGCCGCATTGCGGCGGCTCTGGTCGATGACGGGTTTGACGTAACGGTCGTGACCGGCGGAGCGCCGATCGCGGGGTTTCCGGGAGTGGGTGTGAAATCTGTAGCCCTGCCACCTGTCACCTCCGGTGATGAAGGATTTTCCGGACTTGTCGGCCTGCAGGGCAAACCCATCGACGATGATTTCAAGAGATGGCGTTCAGAGATGCTGCTGCAGGCCTTCCGGGATTGCAGGCCTGATATCGTCATTATCGAGGCGTTTCCATTTGGACGCCGGCAGATGCGTTTCGAACTCCTGCCGCTGATCGAGGCCATCGACGCGACGTCGCCCAGACCGCTGCTGGCGACGTCGGTCCGTGATATCCTTCAGCAGCGCGTCAAGCCGGGCCGAAACGAGGAAACGGTCGATCTGATCAACAGGCATTTCGACCTTGTCATGGTCCACGGCGATCCGGCTTTCGCAACCATCGACAAGACATTTCCACTGGCTGGGGCGATCAAGGCCGAGGTCACCTACACAGGGCTCGTTGCCGCGCCGCCATCGCCCGCGGCCTCCGAGCGCTTCGACGTTCTGGTGTCGGTTGGCGGCGGGGCTGCCGGAAAGAGCCTTGTCAGCTCCACGATCGCAGCGGCGCGGCATGCCAACAACGCTGGGAAATGGTGTTTGATCACCGGCCCCCACCTGCCGAAAGAGGAGTTTGACGCGATCACACGCGATGCCTCGCCGGTCCTGTCCATCTTCCGGTTCCGCGAGGATTTCGCCAGCCTGCTGACCGGCGCCCGCCTGTCGGTCTCGCAGGCGGGTTACAACACGGTCTGCGATGTCCTGCGCGCGGGTTGTCGCTCTCTGCTCGTTCCATTTGCAGCCGGCGGGGAAACCGAACAGACGGTTCGCACACTGAGGCTCGAAGAACTCGGTCTTGCAACGGTGCTGATGGAGAAGGACCTAACGCCTGAAGGTTTGGCGCAAGCGATCGAACAGGCGCTTGCGGGACCGACGCCAGCCGCGCATCGTCTCGATCTGGAGGGCGCGCATCGCTCGGCGCAAATTCTGCGCCAGCGGTATCGAACATGGTCCCTAAAAGTGGGGCCCGGTTTCGGAGAAGTTCATGATCAAAACAGACGATAGATGCTAACGCGCATCGCATCTGGCGAGATTCGTGCGACGCGCTTCAACTCCTCGTTTATGCATGTCGTTGTCCCAAACCGGGCGAAATGCGTCACACAGTTCCAATCAGCATAAAGCGCGTATAATTTTTTGTCGGCAGTTTGCCGGAGAACCGCACCTCCTGTAACGCCGCCATTGCTTCGAAGGCTGCAAGCGAAGCCACGCAGTTGATGTGCGTCGGCTCGCTGAAATAATCGTTCGATTGCAGCAGTACAGTCGTGCCCCGCGGAAGCAGAGCAAGCCAGGCGCGCAGATCGGCTATGTGTTCGCAGCTCGTATTGACCATGAGGTCGGGCCGCCCGGCCGCATAGTCGAGTGCGTACATATCTGCCGTCAGTGCCCGGAAACGGTCGCCGGCTTCCCGGTTGAGGGTCCGGGCGACCGGCGCGACTTCGGGATCGATGTCGATGCTATCGACCGCCGCGATGTCGAAGCGAGCGTCGTTGAAAAGCATAGCCGGCAATACGCCGTACCATCCACCCAGAACCCATATGCGCCCGAACCGGCCGCCGCAGCTTTCGAACAGCCTGTCGAGCGCCCACATCTTGCAGGCGACCTGCTTGTGGTTGAAGGCGTTGGCGATATCGGCGTTCGGATGCCTGGTGATGACGCGCGCCAGCGCTGCCACCAGGGGGCACTTGACATAGGCAGCAATTCCCCGCGTCAGGTCAAAAGCTTGCTCGTGCCAGTCCATGCCGGCATTGCGTGGTTGCGTGACATCCATCATATTCGTCTTGTAGGTTGGGATTTCGGGCGACACAACGCAATCTTGCCTCCCGGAAGGCTGTTGATTCGCGGACGTGATTATGCTGCAAGCCGCTTCGCCATTGCCCGGTGCCGGAGAGAGCCTGTTGCATCTGTCCGGACCAGCGGCGTCCATTCGCCAGCACCAGCCGCTCAGCTGCGGCTTCGTGCTGCTCGGCTATTCGCCGAAACCCTACCGAAGCCGCGAACCGTTTGGCCAGCCGCCTTCTTCGATGATCAGCAATGCCCATGTCGTTGTCATCGACCATGCGCCGGAACTGGATCGCGCCGCCTCGCAGGTTCCTTCCATCGTTGAGCGCAGGACAATCTCCGTGCGCTGCAGCTTCGAGCTTGTCTTTGGCGACGAAGAAATTGCCGACACGCCATTCGCCAGCAGGTGCATCCTGCATTCTTCCAACTGAAGGGTCCGCAGCCGCATATGGAACCCAGCCTAGCCCGCTATATCTGGACGCACACCAAGAAGCAGCAGCTCTGGATATTGATGATCGTCGTGCTTTCGATGATCCCGTATTTCATGTCCTTCGACCTGCCGAAGCTGATCATCAACGGCCCGATCCAAGGTAGCGGGTTCGAGCAACCGGGCGCGACCCAGCCATTCATGAGGCTGCACTATAACCTGCCGTTCATCGGAGAGGTCCAGTTCTTCTCCGGTTTTCAGCTCGACCGCGTGGCGACGCTGTTTGCGCTGAGCCTTGTGTTCCTCTTGCTGGTCGTCATCAACGGCCTGTTCAAATTCTATATCAACACCTACAAAGGCCGCCTCGGCGAACGCATGCTGCGGCGTATCCGCTTCGATCTGGTCGATCGTGTGCTGCGGTTTCCGCCGTTTTACTTCAAGCGGGTGAAATCCGCCGAAGTGGCGACCATGGTGAAGGACGAGGTGGAGCCGCTGGGCGGCTTCATCGGCGATGCCTTCGTGCAGCCGGTGCTGCTCGGCGGCCAGGCGCTGACGGCCATGCTGTTCATCGTGGTCCAGAATTTCTGGCTCGGAATGATCGCGGCCGGGATCGTGGCGGTCCAGATCGTGCTCATCCCGCGAATGCGGCGGCGGCTGATCGTGCTCGGGCGCGAACGGCAGTTGACGGCGCGCGCGCTTTCGGGCCGGGTTGGCGAAATCGTCGACGGCATCGGCGCGGTTCACGTCCACGACACATCAAACTACGAGCGCGCCGACATAGCTGCCCGGCTCGGGCTCATCTTCAAGATCCGCTTCGATCTTTACCAATGGAAATTCATGGTGAAGTTCCTGAACAATTTTCTCGCGCAGCTCACGCCCTTTCTGTTTTACATGATCGGCGGGTATCTGGTCATCCAGGGGCGGCTGGACGTCGGTCAGCTCGTGGCCGTGATCGGCGCCTACAAGGACCTGCCCGGACCGATGAAGGAACTGATCGACTGGGATCAGGCGCGGCAGGATGTCCAGGTCAAATATCAGCAGGTCGTTGAACAATTCACCGTCGATCGGCTCATTGCGCCGAGGATCGGGGCATTGACGATCGATGATCCCGATCCGATGACCAAGCCCCTGTCGGCGATCGGTCTGTCGATAGCAGATGATGGCGGTGCAATGCTCCTCGACCGTGTCTCCCTCAAGATCAAGCCGGGTGAGACGGTGGCGCTGCTAAGTACCGCAACAGGTGGAGCCGAGGCGCTTGCAGAAGCCTTCGCAAGGCTGAACTGGCCGGACAGCGGAAGGGTCGCTTCGGGCGCCGACGACTTGCTTGAACTCCCCGAAGCAGTGACCGGCCGGCGCATGTCCTATGCCTCGTCGGATGTCTTCCTGTTCCAGGCAAGCCTGCGCGATAACCTGCTCTACGGGTTGAAGCATGCGCCGCTGACATCGGTGCCTTATGACGATGCTGCGGCAGACCAGCACCGCTGGAACATGCACGAGGCGCGCCTGTCGGGCAATCCGGATCTTGATATCCACAGCGACTGGATCAACTATGCTTCCGCCGGCGCTACCGGCCCGCACGACCTCTTTGAAGCCGTGCGCCGGGTACTCGACGCGGTTGTTCTATCGCGCGATATCCTGGATCTTGGCTTGCGCTCTTCGGCCGACCTCACGCGTCACTCCGAGCTTGCCAGGCGGATCGTCGAACTGCGTGCGGCGCTGCGAACCCGGCTGGAACACGAAGGGCTGAGCGGACTGGTTGTTCCTTTCGAACCGGGCGCCTACAACAAGGAAGCAACGATCGGCCAAAACCTGCTCTTCGGCGCTGCCGCCGGCCCCGAACTGGCCGACAGGGCTCTGGCGGCCAATCCCTATTTTGCTTCTGTGCTGAGGCAAGCCGGCCTCGACCGCACGCTCTACGAAATGGGCATGGAGATCGCCGAACAGGCGATCGAGCTGTTTGCCGACCTGCCGCCCGATCACCCGTTCTTCCAGCAACTTGCCTTCATGAGCGCCGAGGAGATACCCACCTACGAAACCTTGCTGCAACGGCTCAAGAACCGTCCCCACGAGGCGGTTTCGGAGAGCGACCGCGCCATGATCGTCACCTTGAGCTTTGCCTATATCGAGCCCCGGCACCGCTTCGGCCTGCTGAGCGACGAACTGATGAGCAAGATCGTCGCTGCACGCAACCTGTTCTATGAAAACCTGCCGCCCGAGCTGCAGAATGCCATCGAACGGTATGATCCCGCCAAATACATTGCCGCGGCCACCGTCATGGATAATGTCCTGTTCGGGCGTGTGGGCAACAACCATCCCGACGCGCCGGATCGCATACGCTCCATCGTCTATGACATTCTTGACGAACTTGGGCTTTATGCCGAACTTCTGGATGTCGGCCTGGACTTCAACGTCGGCTCCAGCGGCAGGCGGCTGACCAGCGGGCAGCGACAGAAACTCGATGTTGCCCGGGCCCTGCTCAAGCGTCCTGATTTTCTCATTCTCAACCGGCCGCTGTCGGCGCTCGACCAGCGCATGCAGGACAAGGTGCTGCGGAACGTGCTCGAGGAAGCCAGGCGCGACGGCCATTCGCCGGCAATTGTGTGGGTCGTGACGAATCCGGCGATGGCGATGATGTGCGATCGCGTTATCGTCTTCGATTCGGGTAAATTGGTGGAAGACGGAACACCCGAGACACTTTTGGCAGGGAACGGTACATTCAAGGGACTGTTGTCATAGAGCAGCGGACATTCAGATGGGATCATTCTGCCGGTGGGAATTTACTGCAAGGTCAAGGGATTCGACGACGGGCGTAGCGAGGTCACATCCCGCCGAAACCCGAAGGGTTTGCCGCAGATTCATCCGGCTCTTCGAGTTTCCGGTTGGCGGACGCCATTGCCAGGCGGCATCGCCCGATCGCACGACAGCGGGCTCGCCACCTTTCGCGCGGTTCGTCTCGCCATCCCGGAAACAGAATTCATTCCATCTGGGCGTCCATTGCTCTAGTCTGGCAAACGCGAATTTTGGGAAGGTTTGCGACAATGCTGCTCAAGGATGAAGTTGCAATGCTGCAACGCGTTCCCTTGTTCTCTGCCATCGACCCGACAAAGCTCAAGCTGCTTGCGTTCACATCCGATCGTGTGAGCTACAGCGCCGGCCAGATCCTTTTCCGGCAGGGCGACGAGGGAGACGCCGCCTATGTCATCCTTTCAGGCAGGGCGGATATTCTGGTCGATTCCGACAGCGGACCGATAAAAGTTGCCGAACTGGAGCCAAATTCGATTGTTGGCGAGATCGCCATATTGTGCAACAGCTCTCGCACCGCCACCGTCAGAGCGGCAAGTCCGCTGGAAGTCTTGAGGATCCGCAAGGATCATTTCCTGAGGCTTATGAGGGAGTTCCCGGAAATGACCATCGAGATATTGCGGGTTCTTGCCGATCGCCTAAGCCATACGACCGCGGATCTGATCGACGCACGAAGCACCAAATAACGGATGACGTGCGCTCGATCCTCGCCGTCGCGATGGCACTGGCCTCTTGCTGAGAAGGTTACCCCGGAGAAAACCTGTCTCGCCTAGCAGCAGTTGTTTGGCTACGATGGGCGACGGGGACTGGGAAGGGGTAGCATGGACTACGAAGTTTTCCTGGTCAGGTTTTGGGGCGTGCGCGGCAGCACTCCGGTATCAGGGCCAGAATTCTCTCGCTATGGCGGCAACACGAGCTGTATTGAGATGCGATGCGGCAAGCATACGCTTCTGTTCGACGCGGGCTCTGGCCTACGGCCTGCCGGCGCCGCACTTCGGGCGTCAGGCGTGACCGATTTCGACCTGTTTTTCACCCATTGCCATTACGATCACATCATCGGGC
Source organism: Mesorhizobium sp. WSM4815 (assembly GCF_055811575.1). Classification (NCBI taxonomy): domain Bacteria; kingdom Pseudomonadati; phylum Pseudomonadota; class Alphaproteobacteria; order Hyphomicrobiales; family Phyllobacteriaceae; genus Mesorhizobium; species Mesorhizobium sp. WSM4815. The sequence continues at coordinate 39,370 of NZ_JBVVQS010000093.1, forward strand.
TGCCGTTTTTTGCGCCGATCTATGACCGGAGCGTCAAGCTTACGCTTTGGTCCGGGCATCTTGCAGGACGCATGACGACCCGGCAGATGGTCGATGAGTTCATGCGGCCGCCGTGGTTTCCGGTGAAACTGGAGATCTGCAAGGCAAGCCTCGACTGCCGCGATTTCGTATCCGGAGACGTGCTTCGCCCGCGCGAAGGGGTGGTGGTCCGAACCGGCAGTCTTATCCATCCGGGCGGCTGCATAGGCTACCGGGTCGAATGGGGCGGCCGGGTCGTGGCGGTGATCACAGACACTGAGCACGAGCCGGACAAACTCGATCAGGCGGTGCTCGCCCTGATCGAAGATGCCGACCTCGTCATTTACGATTGCACCTACACCGACCAGGAAATGAAACGCCGCCGCGGTAACGGGCACTCGACGTGGCAACAGGGCGTCAAGCTCTGTGAGGCGGCCGGTGCGCGGCGGCTTGCGCTGTTTCACCACGATCCGACACGCACCGACGAGCAACTGGACGAGATCGAGCAACTGGCCAAAGACAGGTTTGCCGGCGCTTTTGCCGCTCGGGATGGCCAGACGCTCGAATTTCCGGGCTCGTTGCACAAAAAGCGCTGAGCTATTTTCCTCTACCGGCGCTGCGCCCGATCAATGTCCCGATCGGAAGCCATGCGCAAGCTTCAGTCTGTGCGGTGACTGTGAACAGCCGTTCGAGGAACAGCCAGGCCGATTCATCATGTACGAGATGGTGGGTAAGCAGGCCGACCGGTTCGCCGCCGTCGATTGCACGCTGCAATTGCGCGATGATAGCCTGAACCAATAGGCCATGATCTCGGCAGCCGCGCGTGCCATGCCAATCCATGATGTCGACATTGCTGTTGATGACCGCCAGTGGAGCCGGCTTCGGCGGCCCATAGACCGACAATGCCGCAAATCCTATCGATCCAAGGTCGGATACCAAGCCGGCGTCGATCCTGTTCCAGGGTGGCACCAGCATCGGAACGGCACGTGCGCCGTGCAGGCCGGTTATATGCGACAGCCCGCGAGCCAGGTCATCGAGCACCGCCTCGCGTGGCCGATGCGCGCCGAGCTCCTGCTTTTTCTGGTCCTCGGGCGCATGATTTCGGTGCGCCCAGCCGTGGATGGCGACCGCGGCATGCGGCGCCTCGTCAAGCCGGGCGACAAGCTTCTCATCAGTCAGGGCCGGAATGACGGCCAGAGTGACCGGAACCGCGAATTCACCGGTGAGGTCGAGCAGCCGATCGAGCGCAGGCGTCGGATCCACGGCGTCATCGTCACGCAGCCAGAACTCTGCCTTACGGTCCGCCCGTTGCCGGCACGCCAGTTCTTTCACCAAGGGCCGCCAGATCCGATCGGATGTCATGAGACCGGGATCTTCGCAAGAAGTTCGGCCAGACGCCCCGCTGCAACACCGAGGGAGCGTTCTTCGAGGATGAAACGTCTGGCTTCCGCGGCCATGATGGTTCTTTCGTCGTTACGGGCCAGAAGCCTTTCAATGGCAGAAGCGAACGCCGCCACATCGCCCGGCGGGGTGAGAAACCCGGTCTGGCCATCCCGCACGACCTCCGGCACGCCGGCGATGTCCTGAGCCACCACCGGAAGGCCGGCGGCCTGTGCTTCAAGATAGGCAACGCCATAGGCCTCCCCGTAACCCGGCCAGACGTAAATTCCCCCACTGTAGAGGACATCCGGCACGGCGGCTGGCTCAATCGCGCCAAGCCATACGATACGGTCGGCGGGCAAGCCGGCGAATTGCGCTTTGACCTCGTCACGGGCAGGCCCATCCCCGACGACCGACATGGTCCAGGGCAGGTGGCCGATCGGACCGAGCGCTTGCGCCAGCATGCGATAGCTTTCGACTTTGTCGCCCGGGCGCATCATGGCGACGGTAACGAGGCGCGTCGGACAACCCCGTGCCGGCATTTCCCCGAATGCCGATGTGTCGATGAAGGGCGAAAGCATACCGAGAGCGGCGTCGGGGATCGCATCTGTCAGTCCCTGACGATCCCTTTGCGTGAAGCAGATGTTCAGCGCTGCCTGTTCGACGGCTCGCGCCACCAACGCCTGCGTGTCGGCCCACAAACCGGCGTTGCGCCGCCTTGAATAGGAGGCTTCCGCTGTCACACAGGGGATAGCAAAGGCCGACGCCAGTTCGGGTCCGATCAGGTCGGGCGCCTTGTAATAGGGATGATAGCAGAACCAGAGATCGGGCTTGCCGTCACGATCCCAAAGCTTTTTTAGCCGCGCGGCTTCCTCTCGGGCTTCGATCTTGAGGGCATCGAAACTTTTCGGAACCGGTTCGCGTAGATAGAAGCGCAATTCGGATGCCAGTTCGACGCTATGCCCCGCATGCTCCAGCGCCTTGACCAGCGTCCGTGCCATCTGGCGGTCGCCGGAGGCAACGGGATGATTGGGCGACTTCAGCGGCGCGTAGAAGGCAATTCGCATCGTCGGACCCTATCATCGGAAAGCCTGCGCAAGTCAATTTCGAAGCATGATCGACTCACTTTCAAGCAGTGGAATGTGGTATCTGATGCTCATGGAAACAGCTGCAGCGTCCGATCCGTTTGTCGCTTCTTTGCCGGTCTTCGCAAGGTTCGAAAGCGTTGCCGATATCGATAACTATCGGCCCCTCCCGGATGGCTGGGCGCTGGCCACCGCCGACATCGTCGGCTCGACCAAGGCGATCGACGCTGGGCGCTATAAAACCGTCAATATGGCCGGCGCCAGCGTTATCTCGGCGCTGCTCAATGCGCTGGGTCGGCGAGATCTTCCCTTTGTCTTCGGCGGCGACGGCGCGCTCGTGGCGTTTCCCGGCTCAGCGCTGGAGATCACCCGCAACGCGCTGGCCGCTGTCCAGAGATGGGTGGCGGACGAACTGGACCTGACCTTGCGTGCCGCAATCGTGCCGATAGAGGATATAAGAGCGCAAGGCCTCGACGTTCGCGTGGCGAGGTTCCGGGCCTCCGAAGCGGTCTTCTATGCCATGTTCGCGGGCGGTGGCGGCAGTTGGGCGGAAGCCGAGATGAAAGCGGGGCGTTACCGCATCGATCCTGCGCCGGCCGGCACACGGCCGGATCTTACCGGCCTCTCCTGCCGCTGGAACCCGATCGACGCCCGGCACGGCGAAATCGTCTCGATCATAGCCATCCCGGGGCCGTCGCGCGACTTGCGCGGTTTTCAGTCTTTGGCTTCCGACATCATCGCCCTTGCCGGGGGGCAGGAACGCGATGGCCACCCGTTGCCGGTGAACGGTCCGGCCTACAGTTTTTCGCCCGCCGGCCTCGATATCGAGGCGCGGGCCATGGCGCCGGCAGGATGGCGGTGGCTGTCGAAGCTGTGGATATTGTTCCAGCTGACGCTTACGGCTGTCACCGATAGATATGGCTGGACGATCGGCAGCTTCGATCCGAAGATCTACAAACGCGACGTGGCCAGCAATTCGGATTTCCGGAAGTTCGACGACGGCTTGAAGATGACTATCGACGTTGACGCGGATGTGTTGCAACGGATCGAGAACCGGCTGAAACAGGCGGAAGAGGCGGGCATCTGCAACTATGGCCTGCACCGCCAGAAATCGGCCTTGATGACATGCCTCGTCGCCTCGCCGCTGCAGCGCGATCACGTTCATTTCATCGATGGCGCCGCCGGCGGCTATGCGATGGCCGCCGCAAGCCTGAAGGCGAAGGTGCCGGTCTGACGACAGCTTGCGGAAATCGATTTTCCGCAATATGCCTCGGGGTTCTTGGGGAACCAGGTGAGCCTCGCCATAGGCGCGGACGGCCTGTCCGAATTGACGGAAAGCAGATTTTTGGACGCCTCACGATCGACATATGACTGTCTTCTGAACCTGATTTCGACGCGCGCCGCGCAAGTCGGCGTGATCGGGCTGGGCTATGTCGGGTTGCCGCTGGCAGTTGCGATCGCACGCGCCGGCTTCCCGGTTTCCGGCTTCGACATCGAAACCCAGAAGGTCGAGAGCCTGAACAACGGCCAATCCTACATTGAGGCGGTGACGTCGACAGCCCTTGCCGACCAGGTGGCGAGCGGACGGTTCCGCGGCACTGCGGATTTTGCCGAACTGGCCGTCTGCGATGTCATCATCATCTGCGTTCCGACACCGCTGACGAAAAACCGTGAGCCGGACCTCTCCTTTGTCAGGAACACAGCAGGCACCGTCGCGAAGCATCTGCGTCTCGGCCAGCTGATCGTGCTGGAATCGACCACCTATCCCGGCACCACCGACGACGTGATCAAGCCGATACTGGAAGAGACCGGCTTGCAGTCGAAGATAGACTTCTTCCTCGGTTTCTCGCCCGAACGCGAGGATCCCGGCAACCGCGGCTTTGAAGTCGCGACGATCCCCAAGGTCGTGGCAGGCGACGGCATTGAAGCGGCGATACTCGTGCAGGCTTTCTACCAGGGCGTGGTCAAGACCGTCGTTCCGGTTTCGACCACGGCGACCGCCGAGGCGGTCAAGCTGACGGAAAACATCTTCCGCTCGGTCAACATAGCCCTGGTCAACGAGTTGAAGGTCGTGCTCGGTGCGATGGGCATCGACATCTGGGAGGTGATCGAGGCGGCAAAGAGCAAGCCCTTCGGCTACATGCCTTTTTATCCTGGCCCCGGACTTGGCGGGCACTGCGTTCCGATCGATCCCTTCTACCTGACGTGGAAGGCGCGCGAATACGAAATGCCGACCCGCTTCATCGAACTGGCGGCAGAGATCAACACGGCCATGCCGCGTCATGTGGTCGATGAACTGGCGAAGGCGCTGGACCAGCGCTGCGGCAAGGCGCTCAGCCGCTCGCGCATTCTCATCATCGGGCTCGCCTACAAGAAGAATGTGCCCGATATCCGCGAAAGCCCCTCGTTGCGGCTCATTGAACTCATCGAGGAATGGGGCGGCAAGGCGGAATTCCACGATCCGCATGTTACCGAGATCCCGGCCACACGGGAACATATGGCGATCAAGGGGCGGCGCTCGGTCGAATTGACCGAGGCGGTATTGAAGGATTTCGATGCTGTCGTCGTTGCAACCGACCACGACGCGATCGACTATCAGGCGATCGCTGATCACGCTCTTCTGATCGTCGACACACGCAATGTTTTTGGCCGCCTCGGGCTAGCCCGAGAGACGGTGGTGAAGGCCTGACGGCGTCTGGGCTGGCGAGTTTTTTGCCTGATGTCAGGATCGTGATTGAACTCCGCCGGCAGCCTCGCCACATAATGCCCCTTCGCCGGCTTTTGCCCCAAGCCGGCTTCATTGACTTCGGGGGTCTTGTCTCTGGGGTCGTTAGCGGAGCGTGTTATGGCGGATCAATGGAGAATGGCTCGTCTTCGACGGGTCTCAAGATAGCATGAGCACAGCGCAAGCAGAAATTTCCACCATTCTCATGGACAAGGTTGCCGATTGGCTGACCCAATCGGCGCTGGCGGGCGACGCCTTGGAAACATTGGTAAAGGGCTTTTGTGAACGGCTGGCTGCTGCCGGCCTGCCGCTGAAGCGGGTGCATTTGAGCTTTTCGATGCTTCATCCGCTTTATGACGCGCTTGGCTTCACCTGGCTTCGCGGCCAAGGCATGGAAGTGGAAGGCTTCCGCAAAGAGGACGGCGTTCATTCTGACAGATTCCTGACCAGCCCATACTACCATCTGCTCAGCAACAAGCTCGACCATCTGCGGCGCCGGCTCGACCCGTCGATGCCGTCGGAATTTCCTGTTTTCGATGATCTCCGGCTTATGGGCGTGACCGATTACATGGCTTTCGTCCATCCCTTCAACGGCAATACCAGTCAGGGCATGATGGGATCCTGGTCCACCGACAGCGCTGCAGGCTTCAGCGACAACATGATTTCAGCGCTGCTGCGCATCCAGAACCATCTCGCTATCGCAACGAAGATGGCGGTGCTCACCAAGCTGGCCGACAACATGATGACCACTTATCTCGGCGGCGACGCCGGCAGGCGCGTGCTGGACGGCCAGATCAAGCGCGGCGAGGGCGACACAATCCGGGCCGCACTGGTCATGGCCGATATGCGCGGGTCGACAAGGCTTGCCGAAACTTCCGGCCGCGAAATTTACATCGATACGCTGAACCAGTTTTTCGATGCCATTGCTGCACCTTTCAATCGCCGAGGCGGGCAGATCATGAGTTTCCTGGGGGATGGCTTCATTGCCGTCTACCCTTGCGAAAGGCACCGCTCGCAGTCCGAGATCGCCTGCCAGGCTGCTCTTGCGGCAGCGCACAAGGCCACGGCGCGCATGATGGATCTCAATCTGCGCAGAAAGGAGCAGGGATTGGGCGACATAAAATTTGGCATTGGCCTGCATGTCGGCAATGTGATGTTCGGCAATGTCGGGCTTACCGACCGGCTCACATTCTCTGTCTTCGGCTCGGCTGTAAACGAGGTCCAGCGCCTCCAGACCCTGACCAAGAAATATCCGCACAGCGTTCTCGCCAGCAAAGACTTCGCCGGCTATTGCGGCGCCAACAGCTGGCTGACGCTCGGCAACGAGGAACTGGCGGGCATCAAGCAGAAGCTGACGGTGCTTTCACCCGATCTGTCGGGTGCTCTCGCACTCGATGAGGACGGTGCGCTGGAGCCGATCCACGACCGAATATCCGACGCCGAGCAGGTCATGCTGCTTCATCGCGATGCCGCGCGGCTGTCGGCGGCCGACCCGAGGAAGCTCCAGTAACCGCCGGGATCTGATCCGAACGCCTTTCGGATGCAGTCCGGTCGCCGGTTCCGCCAGGGAACTGGCGACCGATTTCGAATCCAAGTTGCTCTGCGCTGCCAATGCGTTAGTCTCGCTTTCTGGGCCCGCCGCCCGGCGGGCTGCCAGAGTGGGGCTGGTGTGAGAATGAATTCGGGTGTTGATCTGCTGCGGATCGAGGATGTTGGCATCTCTTTTGCCATTATCGGGGGACCGTTGCATGCCGTCAGGCGTGCAAATCTTCGCGTCCTGCCCGGCAAGGTTACTGCGCTTGTGGGCGAGTCCGGTTCCGGAAAATCGGTTCTCAGCCAGGCAGTGATGGGCATTTTGCCGAACACAGCCCATGTTCGCGGCCGTATCCTGTTTTCCGATCCTGAAAAGCCCGGCACGACGCAGGATATCCTGCAGATGCCGCGTGACGGACCCGAAATCCGGGCGTTGAGAGGCAGCCGCATCGGCAAGATCTTTCAGGAGCCGATGACATCACTGTCGCCGCTGCACACGGTCGGCAATCAGGTCAGCGAATCCCTGCAGATTCATACGCCCATGGCGCGGGCGGAGCGCAAGGCGCGGGCCGAGCAAATGCTCGACCTTGTCGGCTTTCCCAACCCCAAGCGCGCCTATGACATGTATCCGTTTGAACTTTCGGGAGGATTGCGTCAACGCGCCATGATCGCCATGGCGCTTATCTGCCGGCCCGCCCTGTTGATCGCCGACGAGCCGACAACGGCGTTGGACGTCACCATCCAGGCGCAAATCCTGCAATTGCTGCGCGGGCTTCAGGCCAAGCTGAACATGGCGATGCTGCTGATCACGCACGACCTTGGCGTGGTCGCCAATGTCGCCGACGAGGTGGTGGTCATGTACCATGGCGAGATCATGGAAGCGGGACCCGTCGAGGCGATATTCCGCCGGCCAGGCCACCCTTACCTGAAGGGCCTGATGGCAGCCGTTCCGCATTTCGACCTGAAGCCTGGCGAAAGGCTAAAGGCGCTCCGCGAGGTGCCGGTGAATGTCGGGAACCTGCTCGGCAAGCAGACGGCGCCGGCATCGAAGGGGCCGGACGACATCCTGCTGTCGGTCAGGGATCTGACAAAGACCTTCACCATCCGCAAGTCCGGATGGTTCGGCGGAGATCATCAAACCTCTGTTCGCGCCGTCGACGGCGTTAGCTTCGATATCAGGCGGGGTGAGTGTCTGGGTCTTGTCGGCGAAAGCGGCTCCGGCAAAACCACCGTCAGCAAAGTCCTCATGCGGGCTGTCACACCAAGCGGCGGCTCTGTGATCTTCAACGGCAGCGATGGTCCGATCGACGTCCTGGAAGCCGAGGGAGACGCCCTGCGCATGCTGCGCGCGAAAATCCAGATGGTCTTCCAGGACCCGGTTTCGTCGCTTTCACCTCGCATGACGGTGGAGAACATCTTGAGCGAGCCGCTGGAGATCCATCAACGTGGCAATGCCGCGTCCCGACTCGTCACAGTCAAGAGCCTGATGCAGGCAATCGGGCTCGATCCGCGCTTCATAAAGCGTTATCCGCACAGTTTCTCCGGCGGGCAGCGTCAGCGTATCGGCATCGCGCGCGCGTTGGCGCTGGGGCCTGAACTCCTGATCTGCGACGAGCCGGTTTCGGCACTCGATGTCTCCGTCCAGGCGCAGATCCTGAACCTTCTGAAGGACCTGCAGAAGGAACTGGGCCTGACCTACCTGTTCATATCCCACAACCTGGCGGTGGTGGACTACATGGCAGACCGCATCGCGGTGATGTGCGGCGGCCGTATCGTCGAGCTCGCGCCGCGCGAAATTCTGCTTAGGAAACCGGTCCACCCCTACACGCGCTCACTGGTCGCCGCAGTACCTTTCCCCGATCTCGACAGGCCGATGGACTTCACAACGCTGAAGCTCGACGGCGCTTCCGACACCAGCGCATGGGGACCGCAATTCCGCGACGAGAGCGACAAGGATATGCTGTCGCCGCTCGACCTTGGGGGCGGCCACCTCGTGCTGGCCCGGCGTACGGCCGATGTTAGCGAGTTACGCCATTGATCAGCCGGCGCACCGTCCTTGGACTTATGGCTTCGGCATTTCTGCCGGGCACGTCGCGCGCCGGCGATCTGGAGCCGGAATTTCTTCAGCCGCAGCTGAAGGCCAAGGCGCTGCCGGCACTCGCCGAACGCTTGCCCAAGAGCCCGCGCGCGTTGAACCTCGCCGCGATGGGCCGGCAGCCCGGCCAGTATGGCGGCACGCTGCGCACGATCATCGGCAGCCAGAAAGATATCCGGATGATGACGATCTACGGGTATGCTCGCCTGGTCGGCTATGACGAAAAGCTCAACTTGCAAGCCGACATTCTCGAAAGTTTCGACGTAGCGGATGATCGCGTCTTCACTTTCAAGATTCGGGAAGGCCATAAATGGTCTGACGGTAGCCTGCTGACGCCGGAGGATTTTCGCTATTGCTGGGAAGACGTCTGGCTGAACGATGAGCTTTCGCAAGGCGGGCTTGCCCCTGCCCTGCTGGCGAACGCCAAGCCGCCACGCTTCGAGATCGTCGATCCGTCGACGGTCCGCTATAGTTGGGATGCGCCCAATCCCGACTTCCTGCCCAAGCTTGCTGCTGCTTCGCCGCTATCGCTGGTTCTGCCGGCCACCTATCTCAAGCAGTTCCACAAGAAATACCAGGATCCATTTCGGCTCGCCGGCCTGATGAAGGAGAACCGGGCCAAGAAATGGACGCTCCTGCATATCCGCATGTCGCGGCAGTATCGCCCGGAGAACCCGGAACTGCCGACGCTCGATCCATGGCGGAACCGGACCAAGCCCCCGGCCGAGCAATTCGTCTTCGAGCGCAACCCGTTCTTTCATCGAGTAGACGAGAATGGCCGGCAAATGCCCTATGTTGACCGGATTGTCATGAATGTCAGCTCGCCGGCGATCATTTCCGCCAAGACCGGTGCGGGCGAGAGCGACCTGCAAAGCATGGGAATTGACTTCACCGACTACTCCTTCCTGAAGGATGCGGAGAAGCGCTACCCGGTGAAGATGCATCTCTGGAAACGCACACAGGGTTCGCGGCTGGCGCTGCTGCCCAATCTGAATTGTGCCGACCAGGTGTGGCGTGGCCTTCTTCGTGACGTTCGCGTGCGCCGCGCCCTTTCGCTCGCTGTGGATAGGCGCGAGATCAATTTGGCCGTGTTCTACGGACTGGGACAGGAAAGTGCCGATACGGTCCTGCCGGAGAGCCCGCTCTACCGGCCGGAATTCGCGAAAGCCTGGGTCGCCCATGATCCCGACCAGGCCAATGCCCTGCTCGACGAGGTCGGGCTTCAGACGCGTGACGATGAAGGCATGCGGATACTTCCCGATGGACGCCCTGCGCAGATCATAGTGGAAACGGCCGGCGAAAGCACGCTGGAAACCGACGCGCTCGAACTCATCACCGATCACTGGCGCAAGATCGGGATCGCCCTGTTCATCCGGACTTCGCAGCGCGATATCTTCCGCAGCCGCGCGCTTGGCGGCCAGATCATGATGTCGATGTGGTCGGGCATCGACAATGGCGTGCCGACCGCCGATATGAACCCGTACCAGTTGGCCCCAACTATGGACGACCAGCTGCAATGGCCGCTCTGGGGTGCTCACTACTTGTCTCATGGCAAGGTCGGTGAGGCGCCCGATCTTCCGCCTGTGGTCGAGCTGATGGCTTTGCTCAAGCGCTGGAACGCATCGACCGAAGCCACGGAGCGCGCCGAAATCTGGAATTCAATGCTGTCGATCTACACCGATCAGGTGTTTTCGATCGGCACCGTGAACGGAACGCATCAGCCGGTTCTGGTGTCCTCGCGGCTGCGCAATCTGCCTGACAAGGCGCTCTACGGCTACGACCCGACCGCCTATTTCGGCGTCTACATGCCGGATACATTCTGGCTTGGAGAGTCCTGAGCGTGCTTCGATATTTTGTCTGGCGCATTGCCGTGATGGTTCCAACGCTGCTGGTCATATCGGCACTGGTGTTCACGATCATCGAACTTCCCCCTGGCGACTATTTCGACAGCTATGTTGCCGAGCTTCGGGCTCAGGGCGAAGCGGTGGATTCCGATCGCATCGAGATGATGCGCAAGGACTATGGTTTCGACCAGCCACCGGTCATTCGCTACTTCTACTGGGTCGGCGGGATGCTGCGCGGCGATTTTGGCTATTCCTTCGAATATGAGCTGCCGGTCCGCGACGTCGTCGGGGACCGAATGTGGCTGACCGTGCTGGTTTCCTTCGTCACGATCATCTTTACCTGGCTCATCGCCTTTCCGATCGGCATGTACTCCGCCACGCATCAATACAGCTGGGGCGACTACGGCCTGACTCTCTTCGGCCTTCTCGGCCTTGCCATTCCGAACTTCATGCTGGCGCTGATCCTGATGTATTTCGCCAACATCTGGTTCGGCACATCCATCGGCCATCTCATGGACCAGCAATATCTCGGCGAGCCGATGAGCTGGGCCAAGGCGAAGTCGATCCTCGCCCATCTCTGGATTCCGGTCTTGATCATCGGCACCGGGGGCACGGCAAGCATGATCCGGCGGCTGCGCGCCAATCTCCTCGACGAGCTACACAAGCAATATGTCGTGACCGCGCGCGCCAAGGGACTTCATCCGTTCAAGGCGCTGGTCAAATATCCGCTGCGCATGGCGCTCAATTTCTTCATTTCCGACATCGGCTCTATCCTGCCGGCCATCATCTCCGGCGCCGAAATCACGGCGATCGTGCTGTCTTTGGAAACGACCGGGCCGATGCTGATCAAGGCGCTGCAAAGCCAGGACATGTATCTGGCAGGGTCGTTCCTCATGTTCCTCGCCTTCCTGACGGTCATCGGTGTCCTGATTTCCGACCTGGCGCTGGCGCTGCTTGATCCAAGAATTCGTTTGCAGGGCGGTAGCACCAAATGAGCACGCATTCGCCGCTGCCCGCTCCGGGTGCTCCGCTGCAACACTACGTTTCCACCGCGCCCTTTGACCTGGAGTCGGTCGAGGCGATGACGCCGGAGCAGTCGAAGGTCTTTCAGGCGTCGCAGTTGCGGCTGATGTGGTGGAAATTCCGGGAGCACCGGCTTGCCGTTATTTCAGGCATATTCCTGGCAGCGCTTTATTTCGGAATACTGATCTGCGAGTTCCTGGCCCCCTACAATCTGCACACGCGCAACATGGACTACATCTATTCGCCGCCGCAGCGGGTGCACCTGTTCCACAACGGCCAGTTCGTCGGGCCGTTCGTTTATGGCCGCCAGATGACGCTGGATATGGACACGCTCAAGCGGAACTACATCGAGAATCAAGATGATGTTCAGCGGATCCGTTTCTTCTGCAAGGGCGACAGTTATCGGTTCTGGGGCCTGATCGAAGGTGACAGGCATTTTGTCTGCCCTGCCGAAAACGGCCAGCTCTTTCTGGCCGGCACTGACAGGCTGGGGCGCGACGTGCTCTCGCGCATCATCTATGGCGCACGCATTTCACTGACAATCGGCCTCGTCGGCATCAGTTTCAGCTTCCTGCTCGGCATCGTCATCGGCGGACTGGCTGGCTATCACGGCGGTATATTCGACCTGATCGTTCAACGGATAATCGAAGTTCTGCAGTCAATCCCCAGTATTCCGCTATGGCTGGCTCTGGCGGCGATCATGCCGATAACCTGGAGTCCGATCCTGATCTATTTCGGCATCACCGTCATCCTCGGGCTACTCGACTGGACCGGATTGGCGCGGGCCGTGCGTTCGAAGCTTCTAGCGTTGCGCGAGGAGGATTACGTTCTGGCTGCGCAATTGATGGGCGCCAGAAGCAGCCGCATCATCGGGCGGCATCTCATTCCCGGCTTCATGTCGCATCTGATCGCGACGGCGACGATCTCCATACCCGGCATGATCCTGGGCGAGACGGCGCTGAGCTTCCTCGGGCTCGGCCTGAGGGCGCCGATAACCAGCTGGGGCATCCTGCTCACGGAGGCGCGCAGCGTCAGCGTCATCGCGTTCTATCCATGGCTGCTTTTGCCGATGCTCCCCGTCATTCTCGTCATCCTGGCGTTCAACTTCCTCGGCGACGGCCTGCGGGACGCCGCAGATCCCTACAAGTGAGATCGCTATTCCGCCGCGCGCCGGGCCACCCGCTCCACCCGGTATGATCCTGTCGGCAGCCTGTTCGGTTGTTGCAGGGTTCATCGTTCGCCTCTATACGTGCCGGGACGCGATCGGCGGTTAACATGTCGCCCTCGGGTTTCACCCGTGAACCGCTCTGGTCGCGGGCATTGCTGATCTCTTGAGCTGGTTTCAGGACACACACGCATATGACTCGCCTTGAGAATTTCATCAGCAGGATGACCGCACAGCGCGACATTCTCGATCAGGTTTGCCCCGAGGTGGCGAAGATGGAAGGGCCGGTGCTCGAGCTCGGCCTTGGCAACGGCCGGACGTACCACCATCTGCGCGAGCGCCTGCCCGGACGCCGGATCGTGGTGTTCGACCGTGAACTTAGCGCACACGCCAGCTCAATTCCCGACGCTGAAGACTTCGTGCTCGGCGAAATACGCGAGACGGCGAAGAGGTTCATTGGCAGCGACGCGGCTCTCGTTCATGCTGACATCGGCACCGGCTATGACGATCGCGACGCAGTGACCTCTACCTGGCTTCCCGATCTGATCGCGCGCCTGCTTCGCGTCGGCGGCTTCGCGGTCAGCGGCACGCCCCTCGACCACCCGCTGTTGCAACGCCTCCAGCCGCCGCCTTCGGTGCCCGCCGATCGTTATTTTGTCTGCAGGCGCGTGTGAGGGGCCGAGACGACCCAAACATTTGGCGGCCAAATCTTCGGGGCCAAATCTTCAGGGGATCATAAATACTGCTATCTCCCGCTCAATGCCGCGCAGCGAGACGTCGTGGGGCACGGGCGTCAGCGCGTTCCTGTGCAACAGATCGGCGGTGAGATTGTCGCCGACCACGGCACGAGTGGCGAAGATCGCCTGTGCATTGGCAAGGTTCTGGACCCGCGAAGCAATGTTGACCGTCTGGCCGAAATAGTCCTGTCGCTCGTTCATGGACACGGCGATGCACGGGCCGGCATGGACTCCGATCTTGAGCAGCAGATCCTCGCGCCCGCTCTTGTCGTTGAGCTCACGCATGGCATCGCGCATCCTGAGGGCCGCAGCAATCGCACGATCAGGCGTCGCGAAGGTCGCCATCACCGCATCACCGATCGTCTTGACCACCGCGCCTGCCTCCGCCGCAACGATCTCGTGCAGAACCTGGAAATGCACGCGCACGAGATCGAAGGCCGAAAGATCGCCCACCCGCTCGTAAAGCTCGGTCGATCCGCGCAGGTCGGTGAACAGGAAGGTCAGGCTGGTGATTTTCAGGCGCTGGTCGATGTCGAGCGTATCCGTGCGATAGAGATCGCGGAACGTCTGGTTGGTGAGCAGGCGCTTGGCGGTCAGGAAGGGCCGGCGTTTACCCAGGAGACCATGCAATTCCTGGCCGGCGATGAAGACCGTCGGCAGCACGCGTGTGTCGGTCCTGTTCTCCAGCGAAATGCGCAACGGGCCGGGTTGCATCTCCAGCGTCTGGTTCTGGACATGGTCGCGGTCGAAGACCAAAGAGAGGCTTCGGCGCTCTTTTGTTGGTTCGCCCTTCACGTCGATGAACTGTGCTGAATGGGTGACCGGCTCGAAGACGATGACGAATTCAGACGGAAGCTGTATGGGCAGAACCGCCTTTTCGCCGGGGGCAAGCTCGATATCCTCCAGCGAGAACGCTTCGATCTTTTTCGCGAAATCCTCTTCCGGCAGATCGACGCCGGACGCCCAGTAGATCTGGCGGTAATATTCCAGCAAGGGCAGTTCGTGTGGATTGTGGGCGGCAATCCTGCGCACGCGGGGACTGACGGTGAATGTCACCTCGACCATCTCGTCGAGGGTCGGCGAATAGCCCTCGGAGCACAGCGCGCAGGTGTATTCGTCCTTCTGCAGGGTTTTCAGCGTGGCGTTTGTGTCGAGCACGCCGCCACAGCCGGGGCATAGAACATTCCAGGAAATGTCGAAGATGCCTACCCGTGCCGCATGGAGAAAGGCGCTTATGGCGCGTTCCTCGTCGAGGCCATGCTTGCTGGCGAAGGCTGGCGCATTGATGCGGCAAAGTTCGCGGTCCTTGCCCTCCGCGATGGTTCGCTTGATCGCGTCGATTGCCTGCGGATCGACACCGGTCGATTGCCGCAGAAGCGAGAACAGATCCTGAGCTTCGTTCATCGTGCAGGCTCCGGAAAATGCGCCCCCGGAGGCGTCTTTGGTCCCAGTTCTCCATCTTACTTCGAAACGCATCCTACGGCCAATCGAATAGATGGGCATGGTGACAGTTCAATTTCCATTCGGCGGATTTTCACCGGCCGCAAGCGGCACTATGATGGTCCATGGGGCATTCATCTTGGGGACTTTCTCCCATGCCGACATCCAACAACCCGCCATTTCCCGCGGCCCTGCGCCTATTCTCTGTGGTGGTCATCATCGTGCTGATCGTAGGCGCCGGCCTGTTTTTCGCGCCTGTGCTGGTCAAGCCGCGCTGGCCTTGGGCCGTGACGCCGTTCAATGCCCGCTTCCTCGGCGGCTTCTACACCGCCGAAATGGTCGTGATGGCGGCGCTGCTGGTCTGGAATCGCTGGTCGCCCGGCAGGCTCGTGCTCGTCATGGCCTTCATCTTCACCGTCATCGTGTCGCTGGCTTCGTTCATCAATCTCGGCTATTTCAACTTCGAGCGCAAAGCGCCCTGGCTCTGGTTTTTGGTCTATCTCGCTTCGGTCGCGGTATCCGGGCTGTTCCTGTGGAGGGCCAAGGCCCGTCCTTCTGCAAAAGGCGTGACCTTAAATCCGGCATGGCGCGGCTACATGCCGGTGGAATCGGCGATCCTTGGGCTCTATGGCCTTGGCCTGTTGCTGTTTCCCCTGACATTCGGCAGCCTCTGGCCATGGCCGATCGATGCCTTCCATGCTCAGGTCTACAGCGCCATCTTCCTGGCCGGTGCGGGCGGTGTATATCTCGTCTGGAGAAGCGCGCCGCGCGAGGAACTGCTGGTGCTCGGCCTGGCGCAGTTTCTCACTGGCCTGCTTGCCATCCTTGGCCTCGTTATCACCGACGCTGCGGTGCACCGGATTGACTGGACAGCGACCAGGACATTGTGCTGGCTCGGCCTTTTCGGCTGGATCGGCATCAGCGGCGTCTTCAAATTCTACGCCGCCTCCCGGTATTTTAGCTCGCAATCGGCGTCATAGGTTGAAGAGACCGCTGGATTTTCAGGTGACGTCCGGTGCATCGTGCCGGGCCGATCGCCTTTGCCGGGAAAGCCATGACCAGCACGACCTCGCCATCCCCAAAGAAAATCCAGCCGCAGCTCCGGTCCGTCCGGCTAAGCGATGCGGAGGCGCTTTGCGCTATCTTCAACATGCCGGGCTTCCGCTGGGGCACGCTCAGGATGCCCTTCGAGATGGTGGAGCAGGTGGAGCGGCGCATCGCCAAGTCCGGCCAGGAAACCACCTGGATCGTTGCCGAGTTGGACGGCAAGGTCGTCGGCCATGGCAGCCTGGTCGTGCAGGGTTCGCCGCGCCGTTCGCATATCGGCGAGATCAATATCGGGCTTGACGATGCCTTTGTCGGCAAGGGTATCGGCTCTGCCATACTTGGCGCGCTGCTTGACGTGGCCGACAACTGGCGCGCCCTGAAGCGAGTCGAATTGACCGTCTTTGCCGACAACGAGCCGGCCGTCCGTCTCTATACAAGCCACGGCTTCGAGGTCGAAGGCCGGCATGTGAAGGCCGGGTTTACCGACGGGCAGTACCACGACCTCCTGAGCATGGCCCGGCTGCGGTTCTGATATCCGCTGTTGTCTGGTCTCCCTTGGCGTTTGCACGGCAAGCGGCTAGACGGGACCAATGACCGCCGTCTTTGACCCATCCCCTACGCCTCCGGCGGAAATTCTGGCAGTGCTGTCGCTGCTCTGCCCGGAAGTCGTGCGCGACATCGAGCAGAACTGGAATGCACCGGTTTCAGATTATGCCCGCCATCTGTGGCGACCGGTGGCAAGGCCTGCATCGGGCCCGGCGATTGCTGCCCGCTCGATCCTGCGCGAAGTCCTGCACCAGCGCCTTGGTGTGATCATGCAGCCCGAAGAGATCGGCAAGATCCTCGACGAGTTCGAGTACAGACCGGTGATTCAGTCCGGCCTGCACTGCCTGCTTCTGATGGACCGGATCACCTTCGATGCCCTCCTGGTTGCCTGGCTCGGCGCGGTCGAAAACGAGCTGTCGGCCTTCTTCAGCTTCATGGGAACGACGATGACCATGGAGACAATTGGCCGGGAGGGGCCGGGATGGCTCGATGTCGGTGACGACAAGGTCAACCTGTTTGGCATGGGGCGCCACAAACTGTGCCGCAAAAGCGCCTGCGTGGCCGGTCCCGTCACCCTCAACAAGCGCGCGCTCGAAGCGGTGAGCGACGAAACGGATGCCAGCCGCTGGCTGGGCACACTGCTTGCCAGCCAGGACAAGGTGTTTGGAACCGCCGCCGATGCGCTGACAGCCCTCAACCAGGATCTGGTCGCCGATTGGGATCATTCCGGCATGGCCCAGCCGGTTTTCATCGATGATCGGCTCGCCGCGGCTGCCATGGCGCGGCATCTGGAATATGACGGCAGCCTTGTTTCCAGGCTGCTCCTTGAGCCCGCAAGGCGCCAGCGTCTCGAACGTGCCTTGCAAGCAGCCGCTTCGAGCCCATTTGGCAGGTTCCTGCCCAATGCCACGGCCTATTTCTGGGGTATCCGCGAGGAGCGCGTGCGCAAGCTCGTCCTCGAGAACGGGCACCTGATCGAGCCTGGCAGGCCGCATGGTCTTTCCATCCCGTTCGAGCGGCCGCATCTCAGGCAGGCGCTGCTGGACGGCGTGCTGCTGCCGAACTTGTTCCTGATGTTCCTCGTCCTGGCCATATTGCCGCGCGTGCGGGTTGTGGGCGGCCTGAGACAGATTGGTTATGTAGCGCTTTTCCACTCGATCCTGCTGGCTGCGCTAGATGAAAACGCGCCGGAAGAGCGCGATCTGGCTGCGGAGCTGCAGGTTCGGGAAAATGCCTGGGGCATGCGGGTCATCGACGAAAAGATCTCGGTCCGCGAGCAGCTTGCCGGACTGCCGGAAGGGGCGCTCTTCCCGGCCCTGCTCCGGAAATACCGTTTGCGGACGTTTGCCGAGGCGACCGACGACCTGAAGCTGGTTCGCGAAAACGCCCGATGGCGCAAGATCGGCCAGGCAGAGATCAAGGCGAACTGAGCCTACTTCAGGTTGATTTTCTGGTGCGCAACCGCAAGCGACGGCGATCTATCGGTGAGCCTCTGGCGTCTGATCCGGCCGCTTCCTTGACGCTGATGCATTTCGGGATTTCGACGACGGCTTCCGCCTCGATCGGCAGCGCTATGCCACCGGACCCACACGGATCGCTCGATGCCCATTTGCGCTGCCGCTTGCTGGTCGACGGCTATCGGTTCATTCTTGTGAACCTTGGCCGTGAAGTGCGTAGCGAGATCACGCCGTCACGGCCCCTAGTGAGGTCTTGTTCGATGGACTGCTCGGGCTGCGGTTTCGAGGTTGAGGGCGGTTACGCTTTCTGTCCGAGGTGTGGCAGGCGCCAGCCCGTGCCATGCGCCAGTTGCGGCTACCGCTGCGCACCTGATTTCGAGTTCTGTCCGAAATGTGGGGCAAGCGTCGGGGCGCCCGCAAAAGCCGTCGAACGGCCTGCTCCGACGCCAAGCCGGACCATTGTCCAGCCTTCTCGAACTCCGTCGCTGCTTCCGAACATCGAAAGCGAAGATGGGCTGTATCCCGTCTCTGACGCCGAACGCCGGACGGTAACGGTCCTGTTCGCCGACCTTTGCGGCTTCACGACACTCAGCGAGCAGCTCGACCCCGAGGTCATGCAAGCGCTGCAGAACGAACTGTTCAAGGAATTGACGGCGGCCGTGCGAAACTTTGGTGGTTTCGTCGACAAATTCATCGGCGATGCACTGCTCGCTTTGTTCGGTGCGCCAGTCGCGCATGAGGACGATCCGGAACGTGCGCTTCGCGCCGCTCTCGACATGATCGCCCGGACGGCGCGGCTCGGCGAAAGCACCCGCCACTCCGGCCCGCCTCTGTCACTCCATATCGGCATAAACACTGGTCCGGTCGTCACTGGCGGATTTGGCGTCGGCACGGCCAAATCCTATTCGGTGACCGGCGACACAGTGAATACGGCGCAACGCCTGCAATCGCTGGCCGCACCGGGTGAGGTGCTGGTAGGCGAGCTCACTCACAGGCTGACCCGGCATGCCTTCTCTTACGAGTCGCTGGGTGATGTCGTGCTTCGCGGCAAGGCTGGCAGTGTGCTCGTCCATCGGCTGGATGCACCGCTTGCGGCGCCGCGTGCAGCACGTGGGCTCGAGGTGCTCGGCCTCAGTGCGCCGATGATAGGTCGTGGTGCCGAGCTCAATAGAATGCTGGCCAGCCTTGACCAGGCGTGCGGCGGCTCGGCCCAACTTGTCCGCCTCGTCGGAGAAGCCGGTATCGGGAAATCGCGGCTGGTGAAGGAGTTCGTCGCCCGCGTCGGCGACGAGGATCGTTTTCGCAACGTCGCCGTGCGGCTGGCCACGTGCTCACCGCTGGGCGAACAATCATTTGGCGCCTTGGGCGCAGTGGTGCGCAGCGCTGCCGGGATGATGCAGAACGACAATGGGGACGAAATGCGGGGGAAGCTCGCAGGCTTGCTTGCGAATCTCGGCCTGGAGGGCGAGGAGGCGAAGCGGCTGATGCCTTTGCTCTACCATGTGCTCGGCCTTGGCGACCCCGATGCCACCTTGCAGCATGTCGAGCCCGAGCAGCTGCGACGGCAAATTCTCTACGCAGTCCGCACAATCATCGAACGGCGGCTTGCGTTGTCGCCGCTGTTGATTGTCGTCGAAGACCTGCACTGGGCCGACGCCGTGTCGCTCGAGGCACTACGTTTCGTGATGGACAGGTTGGAACGGACGCGCTTGATGTTGCTGGTCACGCATCGTCCGGCGCCGGACAACGACCAGCTCGGCTCAAGCCGGGTCAGTCACACAGCGCTCAGGCTTTCGCCGCTCAACAATGATGAAGGTCGCAGCCTGCTGGCGGCGCTTTTCGGCGAAAGCTGGGTAAACTCCGCAGGAGGGCTTCTCGACCAGATCCTCGAGCGCGCGGGTGGCAACCCCCTCTTTGTAGAGGAGATCGTCCGCGGCCTTATCGATCGCGGCGTACTGATGCGCGAGGGCCAGCGATGGCGGACTGCGGCAGGCGAAGTCGCAACCGGCATTCCCGCCACTATCCAGGCGATGTTGCTTGCTCGCGTCGACCGGCTGCCCCAAGAGGTGCGCCGGTTGGCCCAGGAAGCCGCGGTCATCGGCCCGCGCTTCGATGCCACAGTTCTGAAAGCGGTGACGTCCGACCCCGGCCGGCTGGAAGCCGGCTGCGAACTGCTTTGCGATGCGGAAATCATCGAGGAAGTTGCCGGATCAGGCTCGGTCTCGTCGCAAAGCTACCGCTTTACGCAAACATTGCTGCAGGATGTGATCTACCAGAACATGCTCCTGCAACGCCGGACCGACATCCACGGGCGGGTCGGTGCTGCCTTGGAGCAATTGTGCGGCGACAAGCCGGAACGGCTCGAGGATTTGACCGTGCTCGGTCATCATTTCGCACAGAGCGCCGAGCGGGAGAGAGGCGCGCATTACCTGCAGGCGGCGGGCGATCGCGCTCGCATGATATACGCCAACGACGACGCACTTCGTTTCTACGAGCGAGCACTGACTGCGTTGAGCGCGATCGGGCAAACACCGCTCAAACTGGAAATTGCAGAGCGCATTGCCGATTTGAGCGGCCCGATGGGCCGCCGCGAGATCGCGCACCGCCACTACGAAACGGCGTTGCAGGCATACCGCGAGTCAGCCAATCGTGTCGCGTCGGCGCGCGTTTTGCGAAAGATGGGTCGGCTGCTCTGGGACGTCGGCAAGCGGGACAACGCAGAATCCCGCTATGCTGAAGCGGCAG
The DNA here is from genome assembly GCF_055811575.1 of Mesorhizobium sp. WSM4815. Taxonomy (NCBI): domain Bacteria; kingdom Pseudomonadati; phylum Pseudomonadota; class Alphaproteobacteria; order Hyphomicrobiales; family Phyllobacteriaceae; genus Mesorhizobium; species Mesorhizobium sp. WSM4815. The sequence continues at coordinate 60,210 of NZ_JBVVQS010000093.1, forward strand.
CGCTCCTCGATGGAGCGGATGCCCCGATCGAGCAGGCGCATCTCTGGCAAGAACGTGGCCGACAGGCGTTCCGTAGCGGAGATCACGCTCTCGCGGCAAAATGGGCAGACGCGGCGCTGGATTGCGTACGCTCTCTGACGACGGAGCATGTCTCCGAGGTAGGGTGTGATGCCACCCTTGTGACCGCCGAGGCACTTAATACCAAGGCTGTCGCGCTGGCTCGCCTTGGGCGAAACCGTGAAGCCGTGCGTCAGGTTGAGCGTAGCATTGAATTGGCCGAAGCCGCCGGTCTGCTGGGCGCGGCCTGCCGCGGCTACACCAATCTGGGCGTGCTTTACACGACCATCGATCCGGCACAGGCGATGGAGGTCTGTCGGCGCGGTCTTGAAGTGGCGCGCCATATTGGTGATTTGGGTTTCCAGGCGCGCCTCCTCGCCAATCTGGCGGTCGCTTGTTGTACTTTCACGGATCGCTGTCCAACGGAGGGCGTGCCTGCTGCCGAGAAGGCCATCGAGATCGACCGGGCGCTCGACCAGCGCGAGCACCTGCCGGTGCCGTTGATCGTGCTTGGGCAGATCCACCAGTGCAACGGCCATCCGGAACTAGCGGTTGGCTTGTTCCACGAAGCACTGGACGTAGCCCGCGAAACGGGCGAACCCCAACTGCTGTTTCCGTGCTATGATGGTCTCGCAACGCTTAATCTCGACCTCGACAATCTGGCCGAGGCCGAACGCTACTTTTCCTTGGCGCAGGGTATATGCGCCCAGCACGGGCTCGACCCGGAAGCGCTTGTGGTGCTGCCTTTTCTCGATTAACCGGGGTCGGAGGTTGGAAATGTCCGCGCGTAGCGACTTGGTACCGCTTCAACCGGGCGACCGTGCGCCGAACGTGGTACTCGACGCCATTACCCAGGAAGGCAAGATCGCGCTTGACGACTTTCGCGGACAAAAGCCGGTGCTGGTCGGCCTGTTTCGAGGTCTGCATTGTGCGTTTTGCCGGCGCCATATCGCCGCCCAGGCGCGGCTTGATCCGGAGCTGCGCGAAAAGGGCGTGGAGAGCCTGACGGTGGTCAACACGCCGATCGAACGGGCGCGTCTCTATTTCCGCTACCACCCGATGCCGAATCTGCTTGCGGCCTCCGACCCTGAACGCGCATCACATCGTGCTTTTGGACTGCCCAATCTCGAATTCACCGAAAACGAGACGAACTGGCCGTACAAGGTCTCGATGGCAGCGGCAAAGGATATGCGGGTCGACATACCAGGCGAGTTGCCTGGTCCTATGGATCCTATTGCGGCCAGCGAACTCCTCAACAAGAGGGACCATTACGAACTGACCGAAGCCGACGAGCAGATGATCGCAACCGGACACGGACAACTGGTCGGTCAGTTCCTGCTGGACCGGCAGGGGATCGTCCGCTGGAGCTTCACCGAGATTCCAGAGGGTGGGCGATACATGTTTGGGGCGCCAAACCCGCAGGAGCTGATGTCAGCCGTTTCCCAAGTCGCCCAATAGACTAGCGAACGAGGTAAACGGGCGGGACACTGACAAGTTCACCGCTCTTCAGCACCGCCTCGACCCTGGCAACAAAGTCATCGAGTGAGCGATCCCCGCGAATTTCGATGCGCGGAAGGTCGATGGGATCGCAATCGAGGTCCGCCGGCCCGTGTCTGCCGCCGAAGCCGATCCGATAGCCGCACTCCTTGGCCAGCCGGCCAAGCCGTCGGTCGGTGACAGAGAAGGGTGCCGCGAACGCCGTGGTTGGCCGACCGGTCCACCGTTCGATGAACATGCGAGAGCGCAGGAGCTCGGCGGCCAAGTCAGAACTCGACAGACCATCGATCGCGCGATGCGTCGCCAGATGGCTTCCGAAGAACGCACCTTCGGCGGCGAGACGTCGCACCGTGCCGGCGTCCATAAGCGGCGTCGGCGGGCCGCTGTCGGCGTCCCACAGTGCACTTTCCCCCACCAGGTCCGTCACCAGGAACACTTCCGCGGTCAGGTCGTTGGCCCGCAAGATCGGCCAGGCATGGTCGGCAAAGTTCTGGAAGCCGTCGTCGAAGGTGATGAGCACTGGGCGGCCGGCGACAGGTTGACGGTTGGCGATGAACCGTTCCAGCTGCTCGGACATGATGGCGTGAAAGCCATTGGCGCGCAGCCATGCCATCTGGCCATGGAATGCGGCGGGCGCGAGCCGAAAACGGGCGAGCGCGGCCGGACCTTCGTCGGCGACGCTGTGATACATGAGGACAGGGATACGCTGCCGCCGCTCGCTACGCGCAACGTCGCGGCGCAGGGCCCGCGCCCCGCCCCAGACGATATTTCGCGCGACCCCGATTTCGAGGCGCGCGCGGATTGGCGCATGATCAATCATCGGTTCCGTCGCCGCCTCGTCCGGTGACTGGCGGCGGAAGCGGTCTACGCGATAGAGCTCGGTCTGGATCGATTGATCGAGGACGAGACCTTCGGTCCCTGCCAGCGTCTCTGAGATCGCTTGTGCACCGAATGTGTTCCAGTCGAAGCCGGTCCTTTCAATATTGTCGCGTAATACGAATGCGTGTGCGTTGATGAAACTGCCGCCAGGCGCCAATGCCTCGACGATTTTTTTGGCGATGCGCCGCAACTCGGCGAGATCATCCAGATAGTAGAGCACTTCCGAACACACGATCAGGTCCATCTCACCAGGCAGCGTGTCCGCGCAGAAGTCCAGTACGCCGAACTCAACATTCGGCTGATCGCTGCATCGCGCGCGCGCTCGCCCGATAGCGACGGCGGAGATGTCGGTTGCGGTCAAATGGGCCACTCGCGGCGCCAGCTGCCGCGTGAAGTGGCCCTCCGCGCAGGCCAGCTCAAGCGCCCGTCCGATAGGACCGGCAGGCAGGATTTCGAGCTGCCGCTCGTATTTTTCCTGCTCATAGGAGGAACCGTAGTTCCAGGGATCCTCGGTCGCGAAATAGCCATTCCAGAACGACGTGCGATCCTTGTCGTGCCTGGGCCGTGCGCGTCGCGGCGCCGCAGGAGGCTCCGCAGGTTCGGCGCTCGACCGAACCAGCTCCCGCGCTTGCGCGGCCAATTGCGCGAGTTTGCCAAAGTGGCTGTCCGGATCAGGCCCGCGTTCGGCTGTGGCTGACAATGCCTCGGCTGCAGATATGTTTGACTTGTCGGCACCGGCGCCCTGTTGCGGGGCATGTACCGGCGGTCGCCTCGCAAGCCGCGCGGCATTCTGTGTAAGCCGCTCAGGGGGCACGAAATCCCGGATCAATTCAATCCAATGGCGCCTTGTCACTTTCCCGAGTACGCCGAACTGTGCGACAGCCTCGATCTGGCCATCCATCGTCAGATAGGCATAAATTTGATCGATTCCGTCCGGAAGTTCGATCGAGGTCGGATTTTGAGTATCGACGCGAATTCGAAGCGTCCGCGCCAGCCTTCGCGGCGCGGCAAGATCGTCTACGTCGAGAAGCATTTGCTCAAGCTGATACTGGACGCGGCGACCCGCGACGGGATTGTCCCAGACCTTGCCGAGTTCGATGATCAACTCGGTGATGGAGCCGCCGAACCTGTCCCATTTGGCAGCCAATTGCGCTGGCACCGATAGGCTTCCTACCATAAGGCCATCGAAGGCCACCTTGGCGATGTCATGCGCCCACTTACGTCCTGCCGGGAGCGCGCGCAGGGTCTGCGGGCTGATCGAGCGGCGGCCGCTGCCGCAATCCGACGCGGCGTTCCACAACGCGAACCACGCGAGTGCTTCGGAAGCGGTGCCGCCGTTCGCCTCGATCGCTCCATTGGCATGAGCCGATGGCGGCTGTTTGACCCTGGGATCAGCAGAAAAGCCGCGGGCGATCACGATTTTCGCATCTGCCAGCATCTGCGTCGAATTGCGGGAGAGCGCGTTGGGGCTGATACGATAGAGAGCGAGCGGCTCGTCGACCATCACCCAATTTTTGCCTAGACGTGCGAGGCGCTGCCACAGATCCCAGTCCTCGCAGGTGCGCAGCGACACATCGAAACCGCCCAACTCGACAATTGTCTCCCGGTCGACGAGCAGCGCGTGAGTGCGGATGGCACACCGGCGCGCGAATGTTTCGAAGGGCTGGATCGCAACCTCCGTCGGGATGCTCGACGGGGTGAGTTCGCCATCGGGCATCACGCGCCGGGAACCGCAATAGGCGGCGACTGCATCGGGCGCGGTTTTCAGTGCGGCCAGCATTTTCGCAAGGAAGCTGGCGTCCACCCAATCGTCAGCATCCAGGAACATGAGCCAGCTTCCGCGCGCTGTCGAGATCCCGCTGTTGCGCGCGCCGGCGGCGCTATACGCGCAAGAGCTCAACGTCCGAAACCGGGCATCGCGCTCCACATAACCGGCGATGATCGCGGAGGTGCGGTCAGCGGAGGCGTCGTCGATGACGATCGCCTCCCAATCCACTATTTCCTGATCGACAAGGCAATCGAGTGCGCGCGGCAGCGTTACCTCCGCGTTGTGCGCAGGAACCACGATTGAAACCAAGGGATTATGCGCCACGCCGTCTTACCCGCGCCTGGTTCGAAGGTAGAACAAGAGTCCCGAAACATAGCCGGCGATTTCCTGCCAAAGGAAACGGTCCTCAGCGACACTGCGTCCAAACAGTCTCCTGCGAACGCTTCCGAGCCGCCGCGACGCCGCCATTTGGCTGCAGAGCGAGCTTGCTCCTGTCGTGCTACAGATGTTGGAAGCCGGGCGCAGCATTCGCATCCGTGCCGCCGAGCTTGGGCGCCAGCTGTCGCAGAGGGACGTCAAGGCCAAGCATGCCGCATACTCATGTCGTCGATCCTCGGAGTCGGCGCCATGGCCACAAGCTGCGGTCCCTGGCATCGTGCAATAGCTATGGCAACCTGACGTCTTTTGCAATCGGGGCGCAATAGATGCAAGCCCACTGAAGCGTTGGTGTGAATGACTGCAGTGATTGGGACTATTGCTCCCCTGCTATCGACCGAAACGCCTCGATTCCGAGGTGCATTCTCGAACAGCCATTCTCCGTGCGAAAGAAGACCTTCCTTCTACTGTTGGGCCCGCATCGGAAGCTGATCGTCGCAGTATACAGCCGGGTGCGAGACAGTATGCGCACCGCCAGACCTGCTATTTTAGATACTTCTAATGAATATGCGCTACTCAATTGAGTTCCCAGTAGCTATAGACTGACATTGTATTACTAACTTCTATAGTAGATTGCGTCAAATGGTCGATTAGATTAGCCGGTTATGCCTGCTATAACGAAGAGATGTGCGAGCGACGTAACTCGGAACCCGTTCATTTGCCGCTAGTCAAGAGATGTAAAAGGGACCCACGAATTGGCTTAAGGCAAGAAGATTCCGGCTTGCGAGTCGGCTATTTTGCTGACATGTTTGGGCGTTTTTGAGTTTTGCACTGTGGCAGGTGTTCAAATGAAGGGGCATAAGGATGGCTAAGGAATCTTCGAGTACCGCTTCAGCAAGTAAAGCGGACGAAAATCTGATAGGTAATGCAGATGGAAACGGGCTGGCCTTCATGGGGGTCCAGGCCCGCGAGGCCGGCGTCTCCGGCGACGCTGTAGGTGTCGACAAGATACGTGATCTGCTGTTCGGCAACCAGATGCAGGACTACGACCGCCGTTTTTCCAAGCTTGAAGAACGGTTCTTGCAGCGCTTCAAGGATGTCGAATCCGAGGCCAAGCGCAATCTTGAAATGTACGAGTCAAATGCAAAAAAGCAGGTCGAATCGCTCGCGGCGCAATTGCGGAACGAAAAAGATGCACGAGCCGAGGCCGACAAGGAGATTGACCGGAATCTTCGCGAGCAAAATCAGGCGCTTGAAAAGCAGGTGCGCGCGTTGTCGGATCAATTGAGCGAGCTTGAGCGCGAAGTGGCGGACCGGATAAATCGAAGCGATCAATTGCTGCGTGAGGAAATCAAGCAAAAGAATGAAAGCATTCAGATGCTGATTGAGAAAATGTTTTCCGATCTCAGCAACGTCAAGACCGACCGAAATCTTTTGGCCGGCCTGTTTGTCGAGGTTGCAAAATGTCTAAATCAGGATCCCGTCGGCAGCAAGCACAACTCGGAACGCAGCTGGAAAGTGAGTTGATCGGAACTTGACGTCGACCGTCGACCCAATCAGCCTTCCTCAAAGAGCAGCTTCGAACGATCCAGAGATTGATCGCGAGGCTCTGGCTAATCTTTTGGTCGAAATTGCCCGGAACGTCGATCCGGACTATCGTGCGCGTCTCGACGGAGTTCCAACCGCCGATCCTCGCATGGAAACGCTGCGCCAGTTGCTGGTCGGCCGCGAAATTTCGGAGCTTTCACGAGTTGCGCACCTGCTCGACGAACCTGAGCAGCTTGCGTCTGCAGTGGGGGGTGTTCTCCCCAGCGCAGCCGCACGTGCGCCTCATGTACAACTCGGCGAGGCCCTTACGCCAGCTGTCGAGAGGGCCGTGCAACGGTCCATCCAGAAGAGCCCGCGTACGCTTACGGATATATTATACCCGGTGTTTCTGCCGGCAATTCGCAAGTCGATCGGGGAAAAGATCGATCAGACCTTTCAGTCGCTGAATGAAACTCTAAGACATATATTTACCTGGCATGGGCTCAAGTGGAGATTTGAAGCTTGGAGAACGGGTGCAAGCTTCTCAGAAGTTGTTCTTAAGCATTCTCTTGTCTATCGTGTAGAGCATGTATTTCTCATCAACCGCAATTCCGGGATTTTGATAGCGCATGTAACAGCCGATAATGCAACGAGCGAAGATCCTCAACTCATTTCTTCGATGCTTAGTGCTATTCAAGATTTTGTGAAAGACTCATTTAACGAGAAAGAACAAAGCGGCCTGGACACTATCCGTTTCGGAGAGCTTCGTCTCTGGTCGGAAGTTGGACCGTTTGCGACCTTGGTCGCGGTGATCCGGGGAAATCCGCCAGAGGAATTACATGAAATCGTTCGCGATGTGTTGTTTCGCATCCATGATGAATACTCCCAGGCTTTAGAGCAGTTTGACGGCGACAGTTCGCAGTTGGCCGGCATAGAGACGCAGTTGCAATCCTGCGTTGAACTGAAGCAGGAGGACTCAAACCAGGGATTTCCGTGGCTGGTGGTGGCTGCAGTCCTGCTGGTTTTGATTCCAGCAGGCGGTTGGTTCTTTCTTTCCTGGCAATCCGGGCAACGCTGGCAGGCCTATGTGTCGCGGCTGAGTACCCAGCCGGGCATCATCGTTGCCGAACAAAAGATGCGCGATGGCCAATTCTATATTGCCGGCCTGAGAGACCCGCTTGCCGCCGACCCGCAGGCTTTGCTGTCCGGAACGCAGGTCGATCCCGCCCGCGTTCATTCGCAGTGGCAATTCTATCAGAGCCTTGATCCGGAGTTCGTGCTGAAGCGGCTAACGGCGTCGCTGACCCCGCCGAAATCGGTTCGGCTTTCGATCGTCGAGGATCGCATCGTTGCCGAGGGTGAGGCTCCCGACACCTGGATAGATCGGGCACGCGCAGCGGCCCGACAGCTTTCGGCAGGCGGACCGGTATTCGACATCTCCAAGGTTCGTGATGTGAGCCCCGAAGCACGCGCGGCGGAGCACTGGCAGATTTATGTGTCGCGACTTGAGGCCCAACCGGGAATCATCGTCGCCCAACAAACCGCGGGGGGCGGACAGTTCTATATTTCCGGCCTGAGAGACCCGCTTGCCGCCGACCCGCAGGCTCTGCTGTCCGGAACGCAGGTCGATCCCGCCCGCGTTCATTCGCAGTGGCAATTCTATCAGAGCCTTGAGCCGCAGTTCGTGCTGAAGCGGCTAACGGCTTCGCTGGCTCCGCCAAAATCGGTTCGGCTTTCGATCGTCGAGGATCGCATCGTTGCCGAGGGTGAGGCTCCAGACGCCTGGATAGATCGGGCACGCGCAGCAGCCCGACAGCTTGAGGCAGGCGGACCGGTATTCGACATCTCCAAGGTTCGTGATGTGAGCCCCGAAGCACGCGAGGCGGAGCGCTGGCAGGCCTATGTGTCGCGGCTGAGTACCCAGCCGGGCATCATCGTTGCCGAACAAAAGCTGCGCGATGGCCAATTCTATATTGCCGGCCTGAGAGACCCGCTTGCCGCCGACCCGCAGGCTTTGCTGTCCGGAATGCAGATTGATCCTGCCCGCGTTCATTCGCAGTGGCAATTCTATCAGAGCCTTGATCCGGAGTTCGTGTTGAAGCGGCTAATGGCGTCGCTGACCCCGCCGAAATCGGTTCGGCTTTCGATCGTCGAGGATCGCATCGTTGCCGAGGGTGAGGCTCCCGACACCTGGATGGATCGGGCACGCGCAGCGGCCCGACAGCTTGAGGCAGGCGGACCGGTATTCGACATCTCCGAGGTTCGTGATGTGAGCCCCGAAGCACGCGCGGCGGAGCACTGGCAGACTTATGTGTCGCGACTTGAGGCCCAACCGGGAATCATCGTCGCCCAACAAAGGGCGAGTGGCGGGCATTTCTATATCTCCGGCCTGAGAGACCCGCAGGCCGCCGACCCGCAGGCTCTGCTGTCCGGAACAGGGGTTGATCCTGCTCGCGTCCATTCGCAGTGGCAATTCTATCAGAGCCTTGATCCGAAGTTCGTGCTGAAGCGGCTGGAGGCGTCGCTTGCTCCGCCGAAATCGGTTCGGCTTACGATCATCCAGGATCGCATCGTTGCCATGGGTGAGGCTCCTGCCGCCTGGATAGATCGGGCGCGGGTCGCCGCCCAACAACTGGCCGCGGACGGACTCTCTCTAGAAATTTCCGAGCTGCGCGAGGTGACCCCTCAGGAACTCACGCATTTGAGGGAGGCTATTCAAGCGGTCGACATTTTCTTCGATTCTGGCAAGGCTGTACCGGGACCAGAGCAACTGCCAGTTCTCGACCAATTGGCGAATCAATTGAAGGAATTGGCCAAGGACGCCCGCAAGGCAGGCGTAACAGCACAGTTCATGTTGACCGGCCATTCGGACGCCGTGGGCCGTGAGACGGCCAACGCGTCGATCAGCGCCGCCCGCGCCGAGACAGTTCGTGCGCTTCTCAAGAAGCGCGGCGTCGCTCCGGAATCGCTTTTGGTTCGCGGCGCGGGCACTTTTGAGCCGGCGGAGACTGAGAATAGCCGAACCGGGAGCTCCGCCAATCGCAGAGTTTCGGTTACGGTAAACTTCCACTAGGGCCCAGGTTATTGCAAAAAAAGATCTGCATGTTGGGCGGGTTCGCTGTCGGAAAGACGAGTCTGGTTCGCAGGTTTGTGCAAAGCATCTTTTCAGAAACCTACTTGACCACGGTGGGAGTGAAAATCGACAAGAAGAGTGTTGTACTGCCGGATAAAACCGTGGATCTGATTTTGTGGGATTTGGCCGGCGAAGACGATATCGGCTCATTCCGCGTCAGCTATGTGCGAGGTGCGAGCGGGCTCGTGCTTGTCGTCGATGGAACCCGCGCCGCTACTCTTGCCGTGGCGCTCACGCTGCGCGAGCGGGCCGAGGCCGAATTCGGCGCCATGCCGTTCGTATTACTGTTCAACAAATCCGATCTGGCCGATCGGTGGGCAATACCGGATAGTGAGATTAACGAACTGAGGCAACTTGGATGGCAAATCTATCTGACAAGCGCGCTTTCAGGTGAACATGTTGATGATGCATTTCGTCAGCTTGCTTCGATGGTCACCAAATAGACCATGCATGGATTGCCAAGAGAAGTCAGAAGCTGGATTTACGATTTCTTCTCCAACGAGCACTCTGTCGCATATCTGAAAATTGATGCCCAGCTTTGCATCGCTGAGAAGGGCGGAAGTGTTGAACATTACGGCCTATCATCACTTTGCATTGGCAAGCCCGTTGCCGAGCAGCTTGCGTTCATGGAAGGTTTGCTGCCTTGCCCGGAGCTTCCATATCATATGGCCATGGTCGAACTGCCCAGCGGGCGTGTCGCGGACCTTCATCTTTTTGCTGGCAATGCCTGCGTATGGCTGCTCTTTCTTGACGCCACTGCCGAACGCGACAACAGGCAGCGGCTTCAACAGAAGGCTTATGAAATGACACTCCTGCAAGAGAGGGAGCGTCAACTCAACGAAAAATTACAATTGACGAACGAGGCGTTGAGGGAGAGCCAAGAGGGATTGTCGCGTGAATACCAGCGCGCCGAAAGCCTGCTCCTCAACATTCTTCCGGCGTCGATCGCGGAGCGGTTAAAAGCGGACGAACAAATTGCAGACAACCACGCTGAGGTGAGTGTGCTTTTTGCCGACATCGTCGGCTTTACAGAAAGAGCGCGGAGCGTCGGAGCCGAGACGACGCTCGCTATGTTAAATTACTTCTTCAAGGCGGCGGATCTGCTCTCGGAACGATACGGCTGCGAAAAGATCAAGACAATCGGCGATTGTGTGATGGTGGTCGCTGGCCTGCCCGCCGCGCGATCCGATCATGCAGAAGCCCTTGCGCACTATGCACTTGAACTGCGGAAGGCGGTTAAGCTCGAACGCTTCGCGGGACAACCGCTAAGACTCAGGATTGGAATTCACTCAGGGCCAATCGTCGCGGGCGTCATAGGCAAAAGGCGGTTTGCCTATGACCTTTGGGGCGAGACCGTTAATCTCGCCGCACGTATTCAAACGTCAGCGGAGCCCGACGAAATCCGTATTTCGGATGCAACTCGCAAACTGCTTGGACCAAATTTTGCTTGCGACCCACTCGCGGAAACGGAATTGCGTGGTACAGGTCGTGTGCGAATGTGGCGGCTCCCGGCCTGATTTGCCGGGCTACTTCACGTCCGATTTAATAAACTGCTGCAGTTCCGGGGTCTTCGGCCTGCCGAAGAGTTCAACCGAAGGCCCCTCTTCCCAGATCTTTCCGTGATGCATGAAAATCGTTGTGGTCGCCACCCGGCGGGCAAAACCCATCTCGTGGGTGACGAGCAGCATGGTCATTCCGTTACGGGCGAGCGTTTCCAGCACGTTCAGCACCTCCTCGGTCAGTTCCGGATCGAGCGCCGACGTCACCTCGTCGAACAGCATCACCTTGGGACGCATGGCGAGCGAGCGGGCGATCGCCACGCGCTGCTGCTGGCCGCCGGAAAGCTGGTCGGGATAGGCGTCGAACTTCTCCGACAGGCCAACCATGCCGAGAACTTCCTCCGCAGTGGTTTTGGCTTCAGCTTTCGACACCAATTTGACGATCCGCGGCGCCAGCATGATGTTTTCGCCCACCGTCAGATGCGGAAAGAGATTGTAGCTTTGGAAGACGATGCCGACATCGGTGCGCAGCTTGCGCAACTCTTTCGGGTCTCGGCCAACGGCGTGGCCGGCAACTTCGATGCGGCCGGAATTGATCTTTTCCAATCCGTTGATGCAGCGCAGAAGCGTGCTTTTTCCGGAACCGGAGCGGCCGATCAACGCAAACACATCGCCCCGATTGACGGACAGCGAGACGCCCTTGAGGACTTCGACAGCTCCGAAGCTCTTGTGGACATTATCAATAAGCACTTCCGGCATGGAGCCTCCTTTCCAGCAGACGCGACAGCTGGGACAATGGATAGCAGACGACAAAGTAGAGAGCCGCGACTGCGAGAAAAACGCGGAACGGCTGGAACGTCGCGTTGTTGATGAGTTGCCCGGCGCGGGCGAGTTCAACGAAGCCGATGATCGAGGTGATCGACGTGTTCTTGACCACCTGCACGGCAAAGCCGACGGTGGAAGGGAGCGCGATGCGTAGAGCCTGGGGCAGGATGACGTAGCGGTACTGCTGGGCTCGCGTCATCGCCAAGGATTCAGACGCCTCCCATTGCTGCTTGGCCACGGCCTGAATGGAGCCGCGCCAGATCTCCGCAAGGTAGCCCGAGGCATAGATCGTCATCGAAACGCCGGCTGCGACCAGGGGCGGCATTTGAAAGCCGGCGAGGCTGAGGCCGTAATACGAAAGAAACAGGATCATCAGCACGGGAATGCCCTGGATGATCTGGATGCAGGTTGCGGCGGCAACCCGCACGGCCTTGCGTGTCGAGGTCCGCGCGAGTGCAATGATGAAGCCGATAAAACCGCCACCCGAAAGCGCAATGACGGTCAAAAGGATCGTCCACTGCAGCGCCGAGACAAGGAAACCGAATTCGCTGAAGCCGAAAGTCCGGAGCGTCATGCCTGCACCTCCGCAAGGGAGGTCGTCGTCGTGCGCGCCACACGGCGCCCGAACAGGCCCCAGCCGACGAGCGCCAGTATCGCGCGCAACGCCAGGGCGAGAGCCAGATAGATCAGCGTCACGACGATATAGACTTCGAACGAACGAAAACTTTGCGATTCGACAAAGGCTGCGGAAGCGGCGAGTTCCTTGGTCGAAATCGCCGAGCAGATGCTTGAAGCAAGCATCATCAGGACGAATTGGCTGCACAGCGCCGGATAGACCTTGGCGATCGCCGGCATCATGATGACATGGCGATAGATTTGAAAGGACGTGAACCCGAGCGCTTCACCCGCCTCGATCTGCGACTTGTGGACGGCTTCTATGCCGGCTCGGATAATTTCGGTCGAATAGGCGGCGAGGTTTATCGTCATGCCGATCAGCGCCGCCGTCGTTGCGCTAACCCGCAGACCAACGCCGGGTAGTCCGAAATAAATGATGAAAAGCTGAACCAGGAATGGCGTGTTGCGGATGATCTCGACATACGCGTCGACCATGAGCCTTACCGCCCGGCCGTGCATCGAACGCAGCGACGCGAGAACGATGCCGAACGAACTTCCCATCACGATCGAGGCGGCGGACAACATGATCGTCAGCCATATCCCGGCGACAATCTCGTCGGTGTATTGCGCGATAGCGCCGAACTGGAATGTGTAAGACATTCTTGGTCCTCGATCGGAACGTCACCAACGAATTTGCCGGACGCAGATCGTCCGGCAAACGCTTTTCGGAGATCAGAACAAAGGCAGTTGCGGCATCGGGGTGCCCGTCCACTTCGTCGCGATGGCGTCAAGTTCGCCGGAATTCTTCATCAGATAGATCGCGGTGTTGAGCCACTGGTGCACCTCGAAATCCTGGAGCGTGGTGGCCATGGAGTTGCCTTGCCGGAAAAAGGTGAAGCCGACCTGCAGACCGGCGTCCGGCCTCTGCTGAATGATGGCGTTGGCAACCGTCGAGGGGAGCGCGGTCGCATCGACCTGGCCGGCGAAGAGCGCCTGAGCGGTTGTCGAATCGTCCTCGAACACGACGATCTCGAGCCCCGGCACGGCGACCCGCCGCAATGCGGCTTCCTGCGACGAGCCCCGATTGACGCCAACGCGCTTGCCTTCGAGCTCTGATAGCTGGGCGAATTTCTGATCTGGGCCAGAGACGATCACCATGTTGAAGGCACTGTAGGGCTGGGTGAACATGACGGTCTTGGCCCGTTCTCCGGTAGGCGCCAGTGTGGCCACCAGGAAATCGACCTTGCCGGTTTGCAGGGCTGGGATTCGCGACGGCGGCGTCAGCGGAACGAGCTCTGCCTTAACTCCAAGATAACCGGCAATGAGGTTGGCGACGTCGACGTCGTAGCCCGTCGGATTGCCGCTTTCATCGACCATGCCCATCGGAGGCGCGCCGGTCACGACGCCGATACGGACGCTGCCGCGTGACGTGATCTCTTCCAGAGTGATGGCACTGGCGGGCGCGTTGGCCATCGCTAGCATTGGGACGGCAAGGCTGATCGCGGCGAATATTGCGCGGATTTTGACAAGCGGTTTCATGGTGTTCTCCTCCGTGAAAGATCCTGAGGCGCCGACTGCGAGGCGCCTATCAAATATGTCCGTGCATCCACCGGCATTGACACGATCGGACAGATGGCTGTGTCTGCTCCTAGAGCTTCGATGTTGGAAAATTGGATCTGCACACTGCCCTTGGCGACTGCACAGGGCGTTCTCCGCGGGCCTTAGCCCCGCATTTGCTAGCGTGCCGATCTCATTTCTCCTCCACCGCCCTATATTGATGTTATCGATAACATGTGTCAAGTGCCCAGCGAGTGTTTCATGGATTGTTAGCCCCAAATGCGCGAAATACAGGAGATTCGCGGCTTGGTTGCGCGTCTGAGTACGTTCGCTCCAGCGAGTCCCCACATCTTGGCTCTACCTCGATGCTCGAGTTGTAACATTGTCGAGCAGTCGCAGACGCCGGGATGGCTGACCGTTCTGCTGCAGTGTCAGCCCAGTTTGGATCCGTTGGCGATAAGGTAGACGGCATAAAGCGAAGTCGTCGCGCAGATGAAGAGCCGGTTGCGGCGAGCGCCGCCGAAAGTCACGTTCGCGACGGTCTCGGGAATGCGGATCTTGCCGATTAGCGTTCCGTCCGGATCGAAGCAGTGAACCCCATCGCCGGCGCTGGTCCAGACGCGGCCTTTCGTGTCGATCCGGAAGCCGTCGAAAAATCCGCTGGCGCATTCGGCAAAGACGTCGCCGCCGCTCAGCCTTCCTTCGTCGCCGACGCGGAACTTCCGGATGTGACGGGGTCCGCGCTCCAGGTGCGTAGCGCCCGTGTCGGCGACATAGAGCAGTTTTTCGTCGGGGGAAAACGCAAGGCCGTTGGGCTTGACGAAGTCGTCGGCCACTCGAGTGACCGCGCCCGTCGCCGCATCGACCCGGTAGACATGGCACCCGCCGATCTCTTCCTCGCCGTAATCGCCCTCATAGTCGTGCATGATGCCGTAGGGCGGATCCGTGAACCAGATCGCGCCGTCCGACGCAACCACGACGTCGTTTGGCGAGTTGAAGCGCCTGCCTTCGAACCGGTCGGCAACGATCGTGATCGCGCCGTCGAACTCCGTCCTTGTCACCCGTCGCGCCAGGTGCTCGCAGGTGACAAGCCGCCCATGATTGTCGACCGTGTTTCCGTTGCTGTTATTGCAAGGCTGGCGAAACACCGAAACCGAGCCGTCGGTCTCATCCCAGCGCATCATCCGGTTGTTCGGAATGTCGGACCAGATGAGATAGCGGCCCGACCCGAACCATGCAGGGCCCTCCAGCCAGCGCCCGCCCGACCAAAGCCGCTCGACGCGTGCGTGCCCGACGAAGCAGGCGGCAAATCGCGGATCGAGCATTTCGAAACCTGTATCCTCAATCTCTCCAAACACTGGGTTAAGTTCTCCTGGTTACTGGAGCGGCAACGGGCACTTGACCGGCGTGCATCGATCTCGTGCGGCGGCGGCGCGACGGCTGTTGCCAGCGCGGCATGATAGCGATAACATACATGTCGTAGTTTAATTTCCAAGGGGGCATGCATGAGGACAAGCGCGCGATGAATCCATGGCACGCTCGGTCGTTAGCGTGCGTCCCGCAACCGGCTTGCGGAACGTCATGATGCCCAAGGAACTGAACGCCAAATCTCCCGAGAACCAGGTGCCGACGATGCTTGACGTGGCCCGCCGGGCCGGCGTCTCGGCGATGACGGTATCGCGAGCGCTCAAGAAGGACGGCCGCGTCTCGGATGCAACCCGTGAACGGATCCTGGCAGCGGTAAACGAGCTTGGTTATGTGCTCGACCAGTCTGCCGGAAGCCTGTCGTCACGCAAGACCGGGTTTGTGGCCGCGATCATTCCCTCGATCAACAATTCGAATTTTGCCGACACCGCCCGCGGCATCACCGACGAACTGGAGAATACGGGTCTTCAGCTTCTGCTCGGCTACACCGACTACACGGCGGAAAAGGAAGAAAGGCTGATCGAGGCGATGCTTCGCCGACGTCCGGAGGGCATTATCCTGACCGGCGGCACACATACCGATCTTACGCGGCGCATGTTGGAAAGCGCGGGCATTCCGGTGGTTGAAACGTGGGAATTGCCGCCGAAGCCGATCGATCAGGTCGTCGGCTTCTCAAATGAGGAAGCCATGGCGCTGCTCGTCAGGACATTGGCGAAAAAAGGCTATCGGAAATTCGGCTATATCGGCGGTACGACGTCACGGGATACGCGCGGCAGCCAGCGGCGGGCCGGATTCGTCAAGGCGATCGAGGAACTCGGCCTGCCGCCCGGCCGCCTGGTTTCATTCGGCGTGCCTCCAATTTCGATCGAGCAGGGCGGACAGGCGGTCGTCGGCATGCTGGAGCGCTGGCCGGATACCGAGGTCGCGCTGTGCGTCTCGGATTTGTCGGCGTTTGGTGCGGTGATGGAGTGCAAGCGCCGGGGCATCCGGGTTCCGCAGGACATCGCGATCGCCGGCTTCGGCGATTTCGAGATTGCAGCTTACTGCCATCCGACACTCACGACGGTGAACGTGGACTGCTACGGCATCGGCAAACAGGCAGCACGCAAGCTGATCCAGTCGATCAAGGGCGAGGACAACGGCTTGTCCCAGGAAATTATCTTGACCAGCTACAAGGTGGTGGAGCGGGAAAGCGCCTAACACTCAACCATTCCGGCGATAGAGGCCGCACCATGGCGATGTTCCGCGAAACCCTAACTCTGAGCCATGACGGCGCAATGAAGACGCTGAGCGCAGGCATGACGCCAGCAAGCGCAATGGGTGTCCCGCAATGCTTCGTCGTGGTCGACGCCAGCGGCGAGACGATCGCCAGCCTGCGCATGGACGGCGCCAGGTATTTGAGCATGCATACCGCGCGGGCAAAGGCGCGCACGGCGGCAGCCATCAACGCCGCGACAGGCGCAATGTCATTCGAGGCAGCGGCGGCAGTCGCATCGCAGGGCGGCGTGAGCTGTCTTCCCAGCGGATTGCCCATCCGCTTCGGCAGCAGGCTTGCGGGCGCGATTGGCGTTGGATCGGCAAGCGGCGAGCAGGACATCGACGTCGCGCGCCGCCCTGGCAGCGATCGGCGCCGCTATGCTGTGAGCGGCTCGCTCCGGTAGCGTAGCCCTTCAGAAGGCGATCTGGACCTTCATCGACTTGTTGCGGTCGCCGGCGATCTCGAAGGCTGCGACGGCTTCCTTGAGCGGATAGATCCTTGTAAGCAGCGGTTTCACATCCACCCGGCGGCGGTTGATCAGGTCGACGGCGAGCGCGAACTCGTCGTGGAAGCGGAACGTGCCGCGCATCTCGATTTCCTTCGCGACGACGAGATTTTGCGGGATCGCCAGGTCGCCGCCGAGCCCGAGCTGCATCAGCACGCCGCGCGGCCTTAGAACCTCAAGACCGGCGCGAACAGCGCGCTCGTTGCCCGACGCCTCAAACATCACGTCGAAATATCCCTTGTCGGCGTTGTAGGCCGCCAGCTTGTCGGCGTCGGTCGCGACGTTGATCGTGCGATCGGCGCCGATTTCCGTGGCTGTTTTCAAAACGCCGGCCATCACATCGGTTGCGACGATTTCCAGTGCCCCGTGCGCGCGGGCGGCGATGATGCAAAGCGCCCCGATCGGCCCGCAGCCCGTGACGAGAACCCGCTTGCCCAACAGCGAACCCGCCCGGTTGACGGCGTGCAGCGTAACCGCGAACGGCTCGGCGAAGGCCGCCTCGTTGATCGAGACGTGGTCTGCTATCCGGTGGCACTGCGAGGCGTCGGCGACCAGCCGTTGGCGGAATGCTCCCTGGATATGCGGCATCGGCATGGCGCTGCCGTAAAAGCGCATGTTGAGGCATTGGTTCTGTTGGCCCTTAAGGCAATAGCGGCAGGCATTGCACGGCCGGCTCGGCGAGACCGCAACCCGATCGCCTGTCTCGAGGCAGGAAACCCCCTCCCCGACCGCCCTGATCGTGCCAGCGACTTCGTGGCCGAGGATCATCGGTTCGCGCAGCCGGATCGCGCCGAAGCCGCCGTGGTTGTAGTAATGCAGGTCGGAGCCGCAGATGCCGCCGGCCTCAATGGCGATGTCGACCTGTCCGGGTTCGAGCGCGCCGGGGTCGGTTTCTTCGATCCGCAGATCCCTTGCGGCATGAATGACGAGCGACTTCATGGACGCGCCTCCTAAACGACCGGCGTCAGCAGGGCCTGCCCGCTGAAATGGGCGGCGAGATTGTCGCGCACGAGCTTGCCCATCGCCTTTCTTGTTTCGACCGTGCCGCTGGCATGGTGCGGCTGCAGCACGACATTGCCGAGCTTCAGAAAGCGCTCGTCGATCGCCGGCTCGTTCCAGAAGACGTCAAGCCCCGCTCCCTTGATCGTTTTCGATTCCAGGGCTGCGAGCAGCGCCGTTTCGTCGATCGTGCTGCCGCGCGAGATGTTGACGAGAATGCCGTCAGGACCGAGCGCTTCAAGGACGGAGGCGTTGATGATGTTTTTTGTGCTTTCGCCTCCGGCGAGTGTTACGATCAAAAATTCGCTGTCGCGCGCCAAGTCCACGAGGTCGCCGACATAGGCGTAAGGCAGGTCGCCGCGCCTGTTGATGTCGTAGTACGAGATGGCACAATCGAAGGCGGCCGCGCGCTTTGCCACCGCGGCGCCGACCCGGCCCATGCCGACAATGCCGAGCTTTTTGCCGCAGACGCGGGTAACGAGTTGCATATTGCCCTTGGTCCAGCTTCCGTTCCGCACATAGGCATCCGCCTGAGGGATATTGCGCGCCACCGATAGCAGAAGACCGATGCCGATGTCGGCGACGTCTTCGGTAAGCACATCCGGCGTGTTGGTGACCCGGATCCCGTTCGCCCTGGCGTGGCCGAGGTCTATCGCGTCGGTGCCCACTCCGTAGCAGGAGACGATCTCCAGCTTAGGCAGCCTTGCCATGAGCGCGGCGCTCGCGCCCAGTTCGCCGCGGGTTGCGATGGCGCGGATGGCATCGGCCTTTCCGGCGAGCAGCGCGTCCGTGTCCTTCGCCTCCCAGAGCTTATGCATCCGGTATTTTGCTTCCAGGTCTTCCATGTCCCAGGCGGGGTAAGGGCCTATCATCAGGATGTCGGTCACCGGCAGGTCTCCTCCGAATTTTCACCTTTTCTATTGACTATGTTATCGATAACATCCATGTCAATAGGGTAGAAAGGCGGAGCAAGAAAATCGGATCGCCTGGAATCGTTTTGCCTTGCAGGGAGGTTGGAGTGAGTTCACTCTTCGATTTGACTGGGCTTCGAGCCCTGATTACCGGGTCGAGCCAAGGCATCGGCCTGGCGCTGGCCGAGGGTCTGGCGCGTCATGGCGCGACGATCGTAGTCAACGGCCGCAACGCCGACAAAGTCGCGGAGGCGGCTCGAACGCTCGCCGCGAAGGGCTTCAAAGCCGATGGCGCGGTGTTCGACGTCACCTCAGCAGAGGCTGCCGCAAAGGGCGCCGCCGACATCGAAGCCAATCTTGGGCCGATCGATATTCTCGTGAACAATGCTGGCATGCAGTATCGCGCGCCGCTCGAGGATTTTCCGGCCGACAAGTGGGATGAACTCCTGCGCACCAACATTTCGAGCGTCTTTTATGTCGGTCAGGCGGTGGCCCGGTACATGATCCCACGCCAGAAAGGCAAGATCATCAACATCGCCTCTGTGCAGAGCGAATTGGCCCGGACCAACATCGCGCCGTATACCGCCACCAAGGGCGCCGTGCGCAATCTGACGCGCGGCATGTGCGCGGACTGGGCCAAACATGGCCTGCAGGTCAACGCGATCGCACCCGGCTATTTCAAAACCCCGCTCAATCAGGCGCTGGTCGAAAATCCGGAGTTCTCGGCCTGGTTGGCCAACCGCACGCCGGCGGGGCGGTGGGGCAATGTCGACGAATTGGTTGGCGCGGCGGTCTTCCTCGCCGGCCCGGCTTCGTCATTCGTCAACGGTCATACGCTTTATGTCGATGGCGGCATCACGACCTGCCTCTGAGCCGGCCCTCATCGTGGTGATGGGCGTCAGCGGCTGCGGCAAAACCAGCATTGGCGAGGGCATCGCCGCGCGCCTGGGCATCGGATTTGTCGAGGGCGACGCGCTGCATCCCTTCCAGAACGTCGAGAAGATGTCGGCCGGCGTTCCGCTTGACGACGCCGATCGCTGGCCTTGGCTGGACCTTGTCGGCCGGGCGCTGCGTACGGCGCAAGGCGATGGCCTTGTCGTCACCTGCTCGGCACTCAAGAAAGCTTATCGGGATCGCCTTCGCCAGGCGGCCGGAGGCGATCTGGTCTTCGTGTTCCTGGAAGGATCGCACCAATTGCTGCGGCAACGGATCGGCGAGCGGCGCGGCCACTTCATGCCAGCCTCGCTGCTGGACAGCCAATTCGCGACGCTGGAAGATCCCACGGCCGAGCAGGGCGTGGTCACGGTCAACATCGCCGCGACGGTGGACGCGATCACAGACGCCGCGTGTGCACTGCTGGTGGAGATGGGGATCGGGGTGCAGGTTCAGCAAATGAAGGGAACGTGAGATATGTCGCAAGCCCCAGCAATAATCGCCGTCATCGGCGCCGGCATCATGGGCTCGGCGATCGCGTCCCGGCTTCTCGAGGAGGGGCAGGCGGTGACGGTGTTCGATCTCGACAGCGCCAAGGTATCCGCTCTTGCCGGTAAAGGCGCAGCATCCGCCGCCTCCGCTGCCGCCGCGACGCAGGCAAGCGATTTCGTCATCCTCAGCCTCAACCACGCCAACATAGTGCGTGCCGCGGTCTTCGGCGCCGAGGGCGTCGCTGAAGCAGCCGGACCCGGGAAGATCCTCATCGATATGTCGTCCATCGATCCGGTCGATACCGCGCAATTGTCGAAAAAACTTGCTGACGAAACCGGCATGAAGTGGGTGGACTGTCCGCTTTCGGGCGGCGCACCCGGCGCGCTTGCGGGCCGCCTGACGGTTATGGCCGGCGGCGACAAGGCCGATTTCGAGCGCGCCCGGACCGTCATGCAGCATCTTTGCGCGAACTACACGCTGATGGGCCCGAGCGGCGCCGGCCAGACGACCAAGCTGATCAACCAACTCTTTTGCGCCGTTCTGTTCCAGGCGGTCGCGGAAGCCGTGAAACTGGCCGAAGCCGGAGGCGTCGATGCAGCACTAATTCCCGCTGCGCTCGCC
This sequence comes from Mesorhizobium sp. WSM4815, assembly GCF_055811575.1. NCBI lineage: Bacteria > Pseudomonadati > Pseudomonadota > Alphaproteobacteria > Hyphomicrobiales > Phyllobacteriaceae > Mesorhizobium > Mesorhizobium sp. WSM4815. Next base: position 81,086 of record NZ_JBVVQS010000093.1, read on the forward strand.
GGCGGTCGCGCCGATTCCAACATCATGCAGGAGTTCATGAAGAAATTCGCCGCGCGCGATTTTTCGCCGACCGGCCGGATCGACAACATGCTGAAGGATCTCGATTCCCTCCAGGCGTTCGCGCTGAAGACGAAGACTCCGCTGCCGATGACTGGGCAGGTCGTCGAAATTCATCGCCTGCTTTGCGCGGCCGGTCTCGGAGCCCGCGATTCCGCCGAAATGATGCGCCTGCTCGATGGCATGCGCCAGGACTGACGCATGATTTACGCGGGCGGCGCTTGACTATCCCGGTATGTTATCGATAACATATGCTTTATTGGCTTTGGGAGGAGCGTGCGTGTTCGGGAACAAGCTGGTCGAGTTTCAGTCGATTACCAAGGAGTTCGGCGGCACGCGCGCGCTTTCCGACGTATCGCTCGATCTGCATGATGGCGAAATTCTCGCCCTGCTGGGAGAGAACGGCGCCGGCAAATCGACGCTCATCAAGACGCTCGCCGGCATCCACCGGCCGGATGGCGGACGCATCCTGTTTCGCGGCGAGCCGTATCAGCATCGGCCCCCGCGTCCCAACCAGCGCCAGCAGGTCGCCTTCATCCACCAGGACCTCGGCCTGATCGAATGGATGTCCGTCGGCGAGAATGTCGGGCTGGCACAGGGGTTTTCGCTCCGCTCGGGCCTCATCGACTGGCGCGCGACTGAAGAGAGGGCTCAGGCCGCGCTCAGCCTCGTCGGCTGCGATTTCGATCCGACGACCCGGGTCCAGGATCTCACCCGGACGGAAAAGTCGCTCGTCGCGATCGCCCGAGCGCTGGCAACGGAAGCCGATGTGCTCGTGCTCGACGAACCGACGGCGAGCCTTCCCGCCGATGAGGTCGACCGATTGTTCGACGCGCTTCGTCCCCTGAAGCAGCGCGGCGTCGGCATGATCTATGTTTCGCACCGACTCGACGAGATTTTCCGCATCGCAGACAGGGTAGCCGTGCTGCGGGACGGGAAGATGGTCGGCCAGAAGAAGGTAGCCGACACAAAGCCGGACGAACTGGTGGAAATGATCGTCGGGCGACCGGCGAGCCAGATCTTTGCCAAGGCGGTCACCAAGGCGGGCGCGACGATCTGTGCGGTGCGCGACCTGGTTTGCGCGGGAGCCGGGCCGGTTTCCTTCGACGTCCGCCAGGGTGAAATGCTCGGCCTTGTCGGGCTGCGCGGCGCCGGGCAGGAACTCATCGGGCGGACGCTCTTCGGCTGCACAACTTTTGCGGGCGAGATTTCCATCGACGGCAAGACGCCTGATCTCTCCAGTCCCATTGCGGCGATGCAGGCCGGCGTCGGCCTCATCGCCCGCGATCGCACCGAGGAGTCGATCGCGGCTGCACTCTCAATCCGCGAAAACATTTTTATCAATCCGGGCGCGGCCAGGCGCAGCCTGTTTTCCTTTCTCGCGGGCCACAAGGAGGCGGCACTTGCTCGGGCGATCGGCGACACGGTCGGCCTCAGGCCCAACGATCCGGACCTGCCGATCGAGGCGCTGTCCGGCGGCAACCAGCAGAAGGTCGTCGTCGGCCGTTGGCTTCATACCGGCCGCAAGCTGCTCATCGCCGAAGACCCGACCGCCGGCGTCGATGTCGGCGCGAAGGCCGAGATTTACCGGCTGATCGGGCGGGCGCTCGAAGCCGGATTGGGCGTCGTCGTTGTTTCGACCGACTTCGAGGAGATCGCCCATATCTGCCACAGGGCGCTGGTCTTTTCCCGCGGGCAGATCGTTCGCGAACTCGCCGGCGATGAACTCACGACATCCGCCGTGATCACCGCCGCATCGGCATCCGAAGCCGCCTGACCGACCCGGAGCAAGACCATGCAATCCATCGAATCCACCGCTCTAGAGCCGACACGGGGCGAAATGACCGGCCTGCCGGCGCGGCAGAAACTCATCAGGCTCGTCCCGGTCTACGGGCTCGTCATCCTCACACTCATGCTGATCGTGCTGTTCTCAATCCTGCTGCCGAAAACGTTCCCGACACTGCTCAATTTGCGCTCGATCGTTTCCGACAAGGCGATCATCGCACTGCTGTCGCTGGCCGCCATGATCCCGATGGCTTCGGGCCGCATCGACCTGACCGTCGGCTACGGAATAGTATTGTGGCACATCCTCGCCATCAGCCTGCAGACCATGCTGGGCATCCCCTGGCCCCTCGCCGTGATGATCGTCCTGTTTCTCGGCGCCGGTACGGGCTTCCTGAACGGGCTCCTCGTGGAAGTCGCCCGGATCGATTCCTTCATCGCCACGCTTGGCACGGGAACCGTGCTCTATGCGCTTGCCCTTTGGCACACCGGCGGGCGGCAGGTGGTCGGTGTCCTGCCCGACGGGTTCTATGCGCTCAACGGCACCATGCTGTTCGGCCTGCCGATCACCGGCTTCTATGTGCTGGCGATCGCCGTCACGTTGTGGATCGTGCTGGAATATTTGCCGATCGGCCGCTACGTCTATGCGATCGGCGCCAATCCCAAGGCGGCTGCCCTCAACGGCATTCCTGTGCGGCGCTTTGTCATCGGGGCTTTCGTCTCATCGGGGTTTCTCACCGCACTGACGGGCGTTCTGCTCGCTTCCAAGCTGCGCATCGGCCAGGCGAGCGTCGGCCTTGAATATCTGCTGCCGGCGCTTGTCGGTGCGTTCCTCGGCTCAACCACCATCAAACCCGGCCGGGTCAATGTCTGGGGCACGATGATTGGCGTCGCCATCCTTGCCGTCGGAATTTCCGGAATCCAGCAATTCGGCGGCTCCTTCTTCGTTGAGCCTCTATTCAACGGCGTGACGCTTCTCGTCGCGATCGGCATTGCCGGATACGCGCAGCGCAAACGGGGCGCCGCGGCAAAACTGCCGCGGAAGCCAAATCCGTCCGGAAGCTAATAGCCCGGACAGTCGATCAGGATCTCAAAAGCAGGGAGGTAGGTTATGCAGCGCAGGAACTTCTTGAAATCATCGGTGGCAATGCTGTCGGCCGCCATCGTGGCCCCGGCAATGTTTGCCGACCAAGCGCGGGCCGATGCGATGGCCGACGCCATGGCGATCGTCGAAAAATATGCCCAGAAAGTTACGGCCTGGGATGGCCCGACCTCCGGTCCGAGGGCCCAGGAAGGCAAGACAATCGTCGTTCTTGCCGGCGACCTGAAAAATGGCGGCATCCTTGGGGTGACGACCGGCGTCGAGGAAGCGGCCGAGGCGATCGGCTGGGAGGTCAAGGTAATCGACGGCGCCGGATCGATCGGAGGCCGCACCGCCGCCTTCGGCCAGGCGATGGCGCTGCAGCCAAGCGGCATCATCATCAACGGCTTCGACGCGGTCGAACAGGCACCGGCGATCGAGCAGGCCAAGGCCGCGGGGATCCCGATGGTCGCCTGGCATGCCGGGCCGACAATTGGGCCGGACGATAAAATAGGACTTTTCGCCAACGTCTCTACCGACGCCATGCAGGTTTCAGCCGCGGCCGCGAACTGGGCCTACGCAGACGCCAAGGGAAAACCCGGAGTGGTGATCTTCACCGATTCCACTTATGCAATAGCCATCGCCAAGGCCGATCGGATGAAGGAAGAAATCGAGAAGCTCGGCGGGACCGTGCTCGAATATGTCGATACGCCTATCGCCGAAACGTCGCAGCGCATGCCGCAGCTGACCACCTCACTGCTGCAGAAGTACGGCGACAGCTGGACGCATTCGCTGGCCATCAACGATCTCTATTTCGACTTCATGGGCCCCTCGCTCGCGTCAGCCGGCAAGACGGGTACCGACGCGCCGATCAATGTCGCCGCCGGCGACGGCTCGGAATCGGCCTATCAACGCATCCGCGCCGGCCAGTTCCAGAAAGTAACGGTGGCCGAACCGCTCAACCTGCAGGGCTGGCAACTGGTCGACGAGCTGAACCGCGCGATCGCCGGTGTAAAATGGTCCGGCTACCTTTCGCCGCTCCATGTCGTGACAGCGGACAACGTCGAATTCGACGGCGGGCCGAAGAACAGCTTCGACCCCGACAATGGCTATCGCGACGAATACAAGAAAATGTGGGGCAAGATGTAGGCGCAAGCCGTAGCGGGGGGGGGGGGGGGGTGGGCCCCCCACGACTCGCCCCCCCCCCCCCCCCCCCCCCCCCCCCCCCCCCCCCCCCGGCGCGGCCCCCCCCCCCCCCCCCCCCCCCCCCCCCCCCCGCCTTTCCTCACCCCCCCCCCCCCCCCCCCCCGCTACGACTCACCCGGCCACAGCAGCCCACCTCAACCGATCCGGCGGTCGCGCGGCCTCGCGGCCGCACCGGGAAATGTTGCAGGCCGAAACACCGGAGAAACCATGATCATCCGATACGCGCTCTTCGAAGGCGAAATCCATAGCGGCAGGGAAGCTGAGTTCCGCCAGTTCGTGAAAGACCGGCTTGTCCCGCTCTGGACGCAGTTTCCCGGAGCCGAGGAAATCCGCATCCTCGACGGAACTATCCGCGACGAAGGCGCCCCGGCCTACGCAATGGCGCTGGCCATCCGCTATCCGGATATGGCGGCGTGTGAATTGGCGCTTCAGTCCCCCATCCGGTCCGAAAGCCGCCAAGTTACCGGCGAGCTGCTGAAGATGTTCACCGGACGCGTTCACCACCACGTGTTCGACGCGAGCGAATACGAGCCGACACGTGCACCTGAAGAATGAGCGGGCGGTAAGCAGAGATCGGCTTGGCGTCATGGGACGCCATCTTCCGCTCGGTTTTCCACAGCGGTTTGAATCCTTTTGTCGACGTGGCAAGCCGAGCTGGTGAGACAGCCGCACACCACCGCGGACCAGATCTAAATCGGCGATCCTGTCCGGCGCTGCATCGGCACGCGTCAGCGCGATGAAGATACTTCGGTATCCGCACGCGCCATCCTCCAGATGTTGCGCTCGAGCAGGCCGCACAGGGATTGGTGACATAGCTGACATTGCGGCTCGGCAAGGCGCAGCAATCTTGCTAAGATCGGCGGTGGGAGGAGACGGGCATGCAATCGCTGCCGATAGCCCATCCTGGCGTAGCCAAGACGACAGCCGACGCATCGCTTCCACTCGCCTATTCCACCGCGACGCTCTGCTGGCTCCTGTCCGCCGGCGTCTACATCGCAGCCAAGTGGGTCGCCCCCGAGTTGCCCCCTTGGGCGCTCTGCTTCTGGCGGCTGGCGCTCGCCTGCGCGATCCTGCTGCCTATCGTCCATCATCATCACGGGGCGATGCTCGCACTGATCCAGTCCCGGGCGATCGAGGTGCTGGCCATCGGCGCCATTGGGCTGACCCTCTGTCAGGGCATGATCTACACGGGCCTCAATTACACCGACGCGACGACCGCCGGCATCATCATGGCGCTGTCGCCGATCATGACCATGGTGCTTGCCCGCTTCGTGCTCGGCGAGCCCCTCGGCATCTGGAAGGCGCTTGGCGCGCTGCTCGCTTTGGTCGGGATGGTGGTGATCGTGGCGCGCGGCGACCTTACCGCCCTGATGCGGCTCCAGTTCAATCCCGGCGAGTTGTGGATCGTCGGCAGCGCGTTTTGCTGGGGCCTCTACACCGTGCTGCTGCGTCGCGCCAAATTCGCCATCGAACTGCTGCCGACGGTGGTCCTGCTGCTGGGGGCCGGCGCGCTGGCCGCACTGCCCCTCTATCTCTGGGAGCTGTTTTCCGGCGAGCGTTCGGCGCTGCATGCGAACGGCCTTCTGGCACTCGCCTATGTCGCTGGCCCGGGCGGCGCGCTGATGTATTACCTCTACAACCGCAGCGTCGAGACGCTTGGCGCCGGGCGCGCCAGCATGCTGCTCTATCTGCAGACTGTCTTTGTCGCCGTGCTCGCTTATCTTTTCCTAGGCGAAAGCTTGCACGACTACGACCTCGCCGGCGCCGCCTTTATCGTCGCCGGCCTGCTGCTCGCCACCGCGATCAAGCCGAGGCAGCGCACGGCCCATGTCGCGTAGGGATACCTCTCCCGCTACGCCTCTCACCTTCTGAGATACAGCCATAGTGTCGTCGGCGCCAGGATCGCGGTCAGCGCCACCGGCGCGATCAGGGCGAGGACGACCTGACTGAGTGTCGCCCCGCCACCCATCAACCCGCGCAGCGCCGTCGTCATCAGTGACACCGGATTGACTTCGACGAAGGCCCGCAGCCAGTCCGGCATGGTCCCGGGGTCGACCATGATGTTTGAGGCGAAGACGAGCGGGAACAGGAAGGTAAAGCCGAGCGTCATCACTGTGGTTGGCGTGCGGATCAGCAGGCCGAGCACGATGAATACCCAGCCCATGCCGAACCCGATGGCGATCAGCATGGCGAAGGCGGCAAGCACGCCGAGGATGCCCGCCTCCGGCCGGTAGCCGAGGATCAGCCCGATGATGAGAATGATCGAGGCGGCAATCAAATGGCGCAGGATGTCGCCTACCATCAGACCGGCGAACGGAGAGAGCGACCAGATCGGCAGCGATCGGAAGCGGTCAAACAAGCCCTTGCCGAGGTCGGTCGACAATCCCATGCCCGAATAGACTGCGTTGAACACCACGGTCTGAACCAGGATGCCGGGCAGGAAGAACTGCAGGTATTCGCCAGGCGAACCGGCGAGCGCACCGCCGAAGACGAAGGTGAACAGCAGCGTGAACATGATCGGAGTCATCACCAAGTCGAACAGTTGCTCCGGCACATGCTTGAATTTCAGCACCGCGCGCCATCCGAAGACCAGCGCGTTGGAAAGGGCTGATGGGGATCTCGGTCGGGCAACCCTTTGCAGCCGCTGCAGGGATGTCGTGTCGATCATGGCTTGTCGTCCTTCCGGCTTTCACCCCAGTCTCGGCTGGCCCGTCAGCGCGAAGAAGACCTCCTCAAGGCTGGGTTGGCCCATCGAGAAATCCGACAGTTCGATGCCGGCAGCGACCAGGTCGGCGAGCGCCTCGTTGGCGGCCTTCGCCGTGCCGGCAAGGACGGAGAGTTCCGCGCCCTCGGCACTGCGTTGGACAGGGTGCTCCAGCCGGCGTTCCAGGATCGACGCCGCCTGGTCCAGCCGCGCAACATCGGCGAGCGCGACATGGAGAAACCCGGAGCCGGTGGCCGCCTTCAATTCGCGGCTGGTGCCCTCGGCAATCTTCCTGCCGTGGTCGATGACGGCGATGCGGGCCGCGAGTTGATCGGCCTCTTCGAGATATTGCGTGGTGAGCAGGATGGTGACGCCGGCCTCGGCGAGGCCGCGGATCATGCCCCAGACATCCTTGCGGGCGTTCGGATCGAGGCCCGTGGTCGGCTCATCGAGGAACAGCACGCCCGGCGTGACGATCAGCGAGGCGGCTATGTCGAGCCGCCTTCGCATGCCACCCGAATAGTCCCTCACCTGCTTCGTCGCCGCTTCGGACAAGCCGAAAGCCGCGAGCAGGTCGTCCGCACGGGCTTTTGCGGCGCGACCGCGAAAACCCCAGAGTCGGGCGAGCAGGACGAGGTTCTCCCGGCCCGTCAGGTCCTCGTCGAGCGAAGCGAACTGCCCGGTCATCGCGATTGCCGCACGGACCTCGTGCGGGGCCTGCACGAGATCGTGCCCCATCACGGTCGCGGAGCCGGCGTCGGGGCGCGACAGCGTCGCAAGCATCCGCATCAGCGTTGTCTTGCCGGCGCCGTTCGGACCCAGTATAGCGAAAATCATGCCGCGCGGCACATCGAGGTCGATGCCATCGACGGCACGCAGCTTGCCGAAGGTTTTGACCAGGCCGCGGGCGGAAATGGCTGACTGGGCAAGGCCCGTGGCGGGCACAGCCATAGGAGAAGTATCGTTCATGCAATCATCCGGCAGTCGCAAATGAAGGCCAACCTCGGCGCAATGGCTGCGTCGCCAGTTCCTCTGCAGGCTCATGAGCTTACCGTCTGGCTTATCGTCATGCCAGAGGCTCCGACCATCTGCCCGGCCGCCGAACTGTAGCGCCGGTCAGATCATATGTCGGCTACGCCCCTGGGGTTTTCTCACTCGATCACGGCACAGGCCTGACGTTTTCCGGCATCGCCGGCAGGCTGGCTTTTGTAGTCGTCCTCCCCACCGTGGATCATCAATGCCTTGCCTCGTATCGCCGTTTCTCCACCATCCAGCTTGACCATGCTGTTGAAAACCTGAGCACGCAAAACGCCGTCGGCGCCGACCCGCTGATTTGGCATATCGCCCGCGTGCGGGCCTTTTCCGGCGAGATATCCATGTTCGGCATTCGTCGGATTGAAGTGCCCACCGGCCGAGTCATGGCCGGTCTGATGATCGCACTTTCCGGTCTCATGAACATGGAACGCAACCAATTCGCCCGCCGGCAGTCCCGTCACCTGCAACTCTATCAGCACACCCTGCGCCGTCTCGGTCAGCGTGGCCGTTCCGTTCTTCTCGCCGGCCATGTTAACGAATTCGGCTTTCGCGGTCGCTGCGTCCTGCGCCGCTGCAGGCATCGCGACCGCCAGCGCCAAACCTGCTGTTGCAACCAATTTTCTCATCGACTCGGCCTCCGGTTGTCCAAGGCATCCAAACAATAACGGGGCCTCTTCGTTCCATTGGGGAATTGAGTTTTTGTCTCCGGCACGGCCGCCAGGGAAACGACGCCGACACTTTTTTCGACGTGTCTCAGTTACACCAATTCGAAGAGTTGCGCGGTTTGCCAGCCCGCCAGCAGTATGATGAGAGTACCAACGAGCCTGAGAAGCGTCTTTTCTGCGATCGACTTCACCATCAATCCGGCCATCGGCGCTGCGATCACCCCGCCAAGGACCAGGCCGGCAACGGCGATCAGATTTTCTGTCAGTCCTCCTGCCTCCGCCCAATGGCCCGTTAACAACGCAAACAGGAAGGTCAGAGACACCGACAACGTGGTAAGGAACTCGGTGGCATTTACCGTACCAATAACGTAGCGGGGCGTCCCGCCAAAACCGAGAAGGCCCGTCGTCACGATGGGTCCCCATCCGCCACCCCCTGCCGCATCGAGAAACCCACCACCAAGTCCAAGCGGAGGCACCACGGCTGCAGGCACCGGATTGCTTGGGATCCGCCGGAAGGAACGGAACAGGAGCCAGGCTCCGACGAGCGCAAGATATGTGGTCACATATGGCTTCATGACGGCCCCCTCAAACGAGGTGAGCACAAAAGCGCCGAGAACGCCGCCGAGCACGCCAAACGGCATCAACCGCCAGAAAAGCTTCCAGTCGATATTGCGGTGATAGAGGTGAGCCGAACCCGAGGCCGCCGTGGTGAACAGCTCAGCCGCGTGAACTGAAGCCGAAGCGTGCGCAGGAGACACGCCAAACCCCAGCAGTGTTGTCGAGCAAACCACGCCGTAGGCCATGCCGAGAGCGCCGTCCACAGCCTGAGCTAAAAACCCTACGATCACAAAAAGAAAGAATTCCTGCATTTGGCTCTCCAACAAAGCGCGGTCGTACTCGACGAAAGAGAAACCTGCTGCCTAAAACGCATGCAATCTTCATGCTTCCACAACTCACCAAACGCCTGGCATCGATAATGGGACGACGAACGGGAAACTGTCCACCCGATCGACGCCTTTCTCCGCACCCGCTGCGATCGAATAGCACTGCGCCCACCTCCCCTGACCTGAGGTTTTGGGGTAGCGCACCTTTCGCGAGCGATACCGCGTTCGACATCTTTAGGTCCACAATCGAACTGGTGGCGCGGGGCGGCGCTTATTCACGACTAGGCGCGGCTCCCGACTGCCGCGATGGCTTTGTGTCGCGCTTTGGCGTCAGTTCCGCCCCGGGTTGCTCGTTCAGTCGTTTCTTGAGGATGTCAACCAGGCTGACGGTGACCGCAATCACCGCAGGGCCAAGAACGAGCCCGGATGCTCCGAACAGGACGATGCCACCGACAGCACCGACAAAGGCGACCACCGTGTGGAGCCGCAGCCGGTTCCCGACAAGTATCGGATAGAGCAGATTGTCGATGCCGGCGACAACCACGCCGCCCCAGACGGTCAGGATCGCCGCGCTCGCCCAAGCCCCCTCCAGCGCGAGATAGATCGCTGCGGGCACCCAGATCACGAATGCGCCGAGCACCGGCACGATGGCAAGAAGTCCCATTGCCAGGCCCCAGAAGACCGGAGTGGGCAGGCCGAGCCACCAGAAAATCAGGCCGCCCAGCGTCCCCTGCACAGCTGCGACAAGCACGGTGCCTATCAGGATCGCATGGACCGTCTCGGCAAGCCGGGACAGCGTGTATGCCGTCTCCGCGGTACGCAGGGGCGAGAGACGCTCGATCCCGCGCAGGGCGGATTCACGGTCCCGCAGAAAATAGAACAGCAGATAGAATGTCAGCACGAACATCACGGCCTGATTGATCGAGCCGCGCAACAGCGATGTGCTTTGTGCCGTCAGCCATTGAACAAATGCGGCGACCGTGCCGGCCGGATCGATTTGGTTCTCGATCCACTGGGCAACCGCCGAAAGCCTGGGATAGCCCGACATGAAGGCATCTGTGTTCCAGCCCCGGATGACCTCCTCCATATAGGTGGCGCCATTTACCGTCTCGCGAACAAGCTGCTGGGCCACGAAGATGAGCGGCAGGCCGACCGCCACCGCCGCGATGCTGACAGACATCAGTGCAGCCAGGTTTTTGTTCCTGAGCCTTTCCTCGACCTGTCGATGAGCCGGATACAGGATGATTGCCAACACCACCGCCCAGGTCAGTGCGGGCAAAAAAGGCAACGCCAGGAGATAACAGACATACAGGCCGATCGCCGTCGCGGCGACGATGCCGAGCAATCTCATTTGCTTCATATCGGGCATCTGTTTCAGGTCGGGCATCTCTCGCCGCCTCGCAAACCAAGCGAGACTAGTGGATTTTCTGACAAAATGGCAGCTTCCGTCGTCGCACCCCCTACTGCCAAGCCGCTGTCGAGCGTGACGAAATTGGCCATTTCTCGGTCATTGGGCTGGCTAGGCCGGTTGGGCGCCCGTCCGCGCTGCCAGCACCACGACGGCCTGCCGGTCGTGGATGCTCTGACCTACGGCGGTTCTACATCTCGCTCGCGGCAGCGCAGCTTCACAGGGCCAAAAAGAAAAAAGGCCGGACTGTTAAAGTCCGGCCAGGCATGAAGGTTCAAAACCTCCAGAGGGGAACGCGCCGGACGCAATGGGAGGAAAACATCCGACGCAATGCTCATATGGGTCGGCACGGATGACGTTTCAACGACATGGGGTGGGCCACATCGGCCGCTCCATAGAGCCACCCGGGCTCATGGGTGCCGCCACAAAAGGAGCCCTGGCGTTCTCAATCGATGTCGAAGGACACGCCTTGGGCCAGCGGCAGCGCCTTGGAAAAGTTCACCGTGTTGGTGGCGCGCCGCATGTAAGCCTTCCAGGCGTCGGAACCGCTCTCGCGGCCGCCGCCGGTCTCCTTCTCGCCGCCGAAGGCGCCGCCGATCTCGGCCCCCGACGTGCCTATGTTGACGTTGGCGATGCCGCAGTCGGACCCGTCGACGCCGAGGAAGCGCTCGGATTCCTGCAGGTCGCGGGTGAAGATCGACGACGACAGCCCCGCTCCGACCGCATTGTGCTCGTCGAGCACGGCGTCGAAGTCCGAGTATTTCATCACGTAGAGGATCGGCGCGAAGGTCTCTTCCGTCACCGGCGAGACCTGCTCGGGCATCTCGACCAGCGCCGGACGAACGTAATAGGCGTCGGGATGGCCATTCTCGACCCGCGCGCCGCCGGTGACCTTGCCGCCGTGAACGGCGGCTTCCTTCAACGCATGCTGCATGCTGTCGAAGGCTGCCATGTCGATCAACGGTCCGACCAGCGCTGATGTCTCCAGCGGATTGCCGACAGAGACGCTTTCATAGGCCTTTTTCAGGCGCGGAACGAGTTGGTCGTAGACGCTCTCATGCACGAACAGGCGCCTGAGCGTCGTGCAGCGCTGGCCGGCGGTGCCCATGGCGCCGAAGGCGACGGCGCGCAAGGCCATGTCGAGATCGGCCGTCGGGCAGACGATGCCGGCATTGTTGCCGCCGAGCTCCAGCACGGCGCGGGCAAAGCGCTTCGCCAGCCGTGGACCGACATCCCTGCCCATGCGGGTCGAGCCGGTGGCCGAGACCAGCGGCACATCAGGATGATCGACCAGAATTTCGCCGACGGCGCGATCGCCGATCAGCACCGAAATCAAGCCTTCCGGAGCATCGCCGAAACGTTCTGCCGCACGCTTGAAGATCGCCTCGCAGGCGAGCGCCGTCAGCGGTGTCTTTTCCGACGGCTTCCAAACCACCGCGTCGCCGCAGACCAGCGCCAGCGCGGCGTTCCACGACCACACCGCGACCGGGAAGTTGAAGGCCGAAATCACGCCGACGACGCCCAGCGGGTGCCAGGTTTCCATCATGCGATGACCCGGGCGCTCGGTGGCGATGGTCAGGCCGTACAATTGCCGGGAGAGGCCGACGGCGAAATCGCAGATGTCGATCATCTCCTGCACTTCGCCGAGCCCTTCGGACGGGATCTTGCCGACCTCGATCGACACCAGCCGGCCAAGCTCTGCCTTGTGCGCGCGCAGTTCCTCGCCTAGCAGCCGCACCAATTCGCCGCGCTTCGGCGCCGGCACCAGCCGCCATGCCTGGAAGGCTTTATGCGCCCTGTCGATGGTCTCTGCCGCACCGGCCGGTGAGATCGTCTTCAGCGCGGCGATCTGCTCACCCGTCACCGGGCTGCGCACGATGAGATCGCCGCCTGAAAGCGCAGCCTCGGCAACGCCCAGTTTCGCCAGCAGCCCGGCTGTTTCCTTCGCAATCGTCATTTTCTTTCCCTTTCAGACCCGTCGCTCAACTATGCATGTCGCCCAAAAGCATGCCCTCGGGCCTGACCCCAAAGTGCGCAGCGGTTTTGGGACATGCACCCTTGCACCATGCCGTCCCTGCACCGATCGGCACATCAGGCGCTGTCATGGCGTGGCATTACTCGTTTCAGGGAAAAATCGCCACCCCGGCATGGTCTAAGCCAAAGGCAGACCGTTGAACCAGCGAGTCGTCTCAGCGCGCTGCCTGCGCGCCCCGCACGGCGCCTTCCTTCATCAGGCGGTCGATGTGCATGCGGATATGGGCGGCCTCGGCGGCCGTATTGGCAAGCGCAATGGCGCGGTCGAAGGCGATGCGCGCCTCCTCACCACGACCGAGCTGCATCAGCAGGCCACCCCTAAGGCCGAAGAAGTGGAAATAGCCGGAAAGCCTTTGTTCCAACGGCTCGATCATGGCAAGTGCGGCTTCCGGCCCGCGCACCTTGGCGACCGCGACGGCGCGATTGAGCGTCACCACCGGCGACGGCTGCATCTGCTCGAGCAGGCTGTAGAGCAGCTCGATCTCGTTCCAGTCCGTGTCCTCGGGCCTTTCCGCGCGCGCATGCAGGGCGGCGATCGCCGCCTGCACCTGGTAGTGACCGGGCTTGTGGTGGCGCAGCGCTTTGTCGACCAGCGCCAGCCCCTCGTCGATCATCTTGCGGCTCCACAGGCTGCGGTCCTGGTCTTCGAGCAGCACGATTTCGCCGTTCTCGTCGAAACGCGCCGGCGCACGCGCATGCTGAAGCAGCAAGAGCGCCGTCAGGCCCATGATCTCCGGCTCGGTCTGGAACAGCCTGAGCAGCAGCCGGGCCAGCCGGATCGCCTCTTCGCAGAGCGGCGCGCGCGCCGGCGCCTCGCCGCTGTTGGTCGAATAGCCTTCGTTGAAGATCAGGTAGACCATGGCGGCAACCGCGGCGAGCCGTTCGGAGCGCTCGACCGCGCCGGGCGTCTCGAACGGCACGCCGGCATCGGCGATGCGCGCCTTGGCACGGGTGATGCGCTGCTCCATGGCGCTTTCGCCGACGAGAAAGGCGCGGGCGATCTGCTTGACGCTCAGGCCTGAAACGATGCGCAACGCCACGGCGATCTGCTGCGTCGCCGGCAGGTCGGGATGACAGCAGATGAACAGCAGCCGCAATATGTCGTCGCGGTAGTGCGCGCCGTCCAGCCGTTCGGCGATATCGGTTTCGGCATCTTCCAGATCGGAGATCTGGTGCTCTTCCGGCAGCGGCGCCTGCTTGGCACGCTTGCGCACCGCGTCGATGCCGCTGTTGCGGCCAACGAAGATCAGCCAGGCCGCCGGGTCGCGCGGCGGGCCGTTTGTCGGCCAGTTCTTCAGAGCGCGCAGGCAAGCGTCCTGGAAAGCTTCCTCCGCCGCGTCGAGATCGCGGAAGTAGCGCAGCAGCGCGCCCATCGCCTGTGGGCGGGCGGTGCTGATCGCTGTGCTGATCCAGGTAAGGTCGGTCATGCTGAAACCTTGGCGGGATTGAAGAGCGAAACCGGCCGTATCTCGTAGGAGCCGCCGCTCGGGTTGACCTCGGAAAGCTCGCGCGCAAAGTCGACGGCCTCGTCGAGATCGGCGCATTCGAGCGTGTAGAAGCCGAGGAACTGTTCCTTGGTCTCGGCAAACGGGCCATCGATGACGACCGATTCGCCTTTGACCTTTCTCAGCGTTGTCGCAGCGGTCGTCGGCAGCAGCCGCGCCACCGGGCCAAGCCGGCCGGCCTGAGCGTATTTTTCCTGCACGCCCAGGAGTTTTTCCATGACGGCATCGTCCTGATCCTTGCTCCACGAGCAGACGACGTCTTCGGAGGCATAGCAGAGGATTGCGTAGAGCATGGGTGCGTCCTTTTCTCTGTCAAAGGACGAAACAGTAGGACCGATCCCGACACAACGTCGATAAAAAAAATCACGTGCTGCGAGCACAATGAAGGCCTGTGGCTGCTCTGTTCGGTTCAGCTTTCCTGCACCTTCAGCCATCTCAGAACGACGGCTTCTTCGTCATCAAGGCCGGCTATCGATCGCTTCCGCTTGTTCGCATCCGCCATTTCGCTGAGCAGCCGACCTTCGGACCAGGCTTCGAAAACCTGTGGGTGGATGTAACAGCTGCGGCAGATGGCGCGCGTGTTGCCCAGCCGCTCGGCCACCTTGTCGATGACGCCGTTCATCACCCGCTTCTGTTGTGCCTGGCTTTCGGGTCGTTCGGTTTGCGCAAACAACGACGCCGCATGGATGGTGCCGCCCCAGGTTCGGAAATGCTTCGAGCTGACATCTGCCCCTGCCGTCTCCCTGATATAGCGGTTGACGTCGTCGGAGCGGATTGGTCGCCTGCTTCCGTCCTCGTCGAGATACTGGAACAGCTTCTGGCCCGGCAGATCCTGCGCCCCGCGCACAATCCTGGCGATCCGGCGATCGACGAGCTTCAGCTTCCATTCCTTGCCGGACTTGCCCTTGAAAGCGAAACGCAGACTCGAGCCTTTGATGTCGACATGGCGGTCGCGCAGCGTGGTCAGCCCAAAGCTGTTGTTGTCGCGAGCGTAGGCGGCATTGCCGACGCGAATCATCGTGTTGTCGAGCAGCCAGACCACAGCGGCGACAACGCGTTCCAAGGGCAGGCCGTGACGGCGCAGGTCGGCGTCGATCTGGCGTCGCAGTTCAGGCAGACTCTCTGCAAAGGCAACCAGGCTCGAATATTTGACGCCGTCGCGCTCCTCGGCCCATTGCGGATGATAGCGATACTGCTTGCGTCCGCGCTGGTCTCGGCCGGTCGCCTGGATGTGACCGTCAGCAACGGGCGAAATCCACACATCCGTCCACGCCGGTGGGATGGCGAGCGCCTTGATGCGGGCCATGGTGTTCTCGTCGACGCCCTGCCCGTCAGGTCCTTTGTATGAAAATCCCCTGCCGGTCCTGAAACGGCGGATACCGGGCTCGGTATCGGTGACATAGGTGAGCGAGGCTCGATCGGCCGAGGCCTCTCCGCCATTCTTCGGCGCCCCGTTTTTTGGTGCACCCTCCTTGGCAGCCGACCGGCCAGTCGACGATCCGGATTTGTCCAGCATGTCCTCTCCACGAGAAATTTTCCCGTAGATAAGCGCAGCAACGGCTGCTGGTTCCGCGTGTGGCTTTCAGAATGATGTCAGCGCACCGCATGTGCGTTCGACGGGCCGTCTCTGTCTACCTTCGGCGCCTACAAATCGATCGCTGCCTCGCTTGCCGTCATGCCTTTTCCAGCACGACCGGAATGACGTCGACCGCCTGCTCGCCGACCTGTCCGCCCGTCGTCTTCAGGACGCCGACGATCGGCGCTACATCCGAATAGTCGCGGCCGTGGCCAACGGTGATGTGGTCGTTGCTTGCCCGCATGCCGTTGGTTGGATCGAATTCCTGCCATCCGGTGTCGCGCCCGCACCACACCTTGACCCAGGCATGCATGGCGTCGGCCCCTTCCAATCGCGGTTTTCCGGGCGGCGGAATGGTGCGCAGGAAGCCGCTGACATAGCCGGCGGGGATACCGAGGCCGCGCAGGCCGGCGATCATGATGTGCGAAAAATCCTGGCAGACGCCCCGCTTCAGGCTGAAAGCATCGCTCGCCCGGGTCTGCACCGTGGTCGCCTCGCCATCGTAGGTGAAATCGCGATGAATGCGGTTGCACAGGTCCATGGCGGTACCGACGACAGAACTGCCGGCACTGCTCCGCGCATACCCCGTGATATCAGCGTCAATGCCGACATGGTCGCTGGCGGCCAGAAAGTGATGCGGTGTATCAGGCGACAGCGACCGCACCGCTTCGAGTTGGCTCCGCAGCCGGCGAATGTCGGGCGACACGTCAAGCCCGGGTTCCGGCCGCGAGACGGCGACGCGCGCGCTCATCCTGATGTCGAGCGCATCATGGGCATCGCGAAAGGCGATCGACGTGACATTGTTGCCGAAGAAATCGGAAAAGTCGGAGCGTTCGCTCGGCGCCGGCGCGAAGGACAGCGAAGCGGCGATCACCCGCTGCACGCCCGATATCGTCGGCGGCAGCACGCGCACCTGATGGCGGCCGCCGCCGGCTGCAGCATCATAGTCGTAACGCAGATTGAGTCTGATGTCGTAGAGCATGCCAGCCTCCGGGTCCCGTCCTTAGCCGAAATAGGCCTTGGCGAGGCTGTTGTAGAGGCCGCCGATCTCGGTGGCGAGATCGTCCAGGGCCTTCGCCGTCATGTCCGAGGGCTCCTTGATGGCGATTGCCGTATTGAGCTGCAGTATCTCTTTCGCCGCCGGCGACATATGCCCCTCGCCACCGACAGCAGGCAACAACGCGATCTCGGCCTTCAGCCGCTCGAGCTGGAACAGGATGGAGCGCGGGTTGAGCGGATCGAGCACCAGGAGGTCGATCACCGTGCGCCTGCCGGCCTGCACCGGATACTGCCGCCGGTGGGTCATCACGCTGTCGCCGATCTCCAGCATCATGTCGAGCGCGCCTTCGGGCGCCGCAGCCCCGGTCAGCCGGGCCAGCGTGCGGGCGATCTGGATGCCGCGTTCCAATCGCCGGCCGATCTCCAGGAAGCGCCAGCCGGTGAAGCGATACATATTCTCATGCAGCAGGCCGGAAAACCCGGCGAGCTTGCGCAGGATGACCGTCATCGCCCGCGTCGCATCATCGCCAGGCGCCACCGTTGTCGCGAATTGATGGATGGTCTTCGACAGATCCTTCAGCGCCAGCCAGCCGTCGGGCGAGAAGCGGTCGCGGATCTGTCCGGCGCTGTAGACGGCGCTGTCCAGCGTGCCGATCAGCCCCGGCGGGATCGCCGCCGCGACGTCGATGCCGAACGGTTCGAGATGGTCTCTGATATCGGCAAGCAGCGGCATGTCCGGGTCGGAGGCCTCGGCCAGCCGCACGTGATAGGCGCGCAGGATGCGCACCGTGCCTTCCGATCGCTCGATATAGCGGCCGAGCCATGTCAGGTTCTCCGCTGCGCGGCTGGGCAGGCTGCCTGGCGAGGTGCGGATGAAGCTGTCGTGCTCCTGGGGCAGCAGCGTCTCGCGTTCCACCGGCCTGTCGCTGACCACCCATACATCCGCAGCCTGGCCGCCGCGCTGCATGGCGATTGCGGTCGGGTCGAGCGAAAAGCCGACGCGGGCAAAACCACCGGGCATCACCGTCCAGCCTTCCGGCGTTCGCGCCAGATAGACGCGCAGCGCTGCCGGCCGCGGCTCAAGCCAGCCGCCGACATAGACCGGCGTGGTCGAAAGCGTCACCGCTTCCTGTCCGACGAAGGCGCCGCCGTCCCGTTCGATCCGGGCTATCAGTTCGGCCCTTTCCCCGGCAACCAGCGCCGAGCCCAGCCTGGTGCAATCGTCATCCTCGAAGGCAAGCCGCGTCGACAGCGCTGGACCGATCACCATGCGGTCGAGGTTGGCCAGCACATGGTCACGGTCCGCGTCCCGCCCGCACCACCATGTCGCGACGCTCGGCAAGAGAAGCTCCTCGCTCCGTAATTCGCGCGAAATTTTTGGCAGGAAGGCGAACAGCGCCCGCGTTTCCATCAGCCCCGAGCCGAGCGCGTTGACGGCTGAGACGGCTCCCCGGCGGATCGCCTCGACCAGCCCTGGCGTGCCGATCTGCGATTCCGGCCGCAACTCCAGCGGATCGGCGAAGGCGGCGTCGAGCCGCCGCCACAGCACGCTGACCGGCATCAGCCCGGAAACCGTGCGCACCATCAATCGACCGCCGGAGACGGTCAGATCCTCGCCTTCGAGCAGCATGATGCCGAGATAGCGGGCGATATAGGCATGCTCGTAATAGGTTTCGTTGAGTGGCCCCGGCGTCAGGATGGCGACACGACCGCCCGATCCCTTGGCCATGCCGTTAAGCGCGTCGCGAAAGCGACGGAAGAAGCCGGCAAGGCGGTGCACATGCATCTCGCCATAAACGTCGGACAGCGCACGGGTGGTGGCGACGCGGTTTTCCAGCGCAAAGCCGGCACCTGACGGGGCCTGGGTGCGGTCGCCCAGCACCCACCAGCGGCCATCCGGTCCACGGCCGAGTTCGAACGCGCAGAAATGCAGGAAATGGCCGCTGGCCGGTCTGGTGCCGACGACGGGGCGCAAATATTCCGGGCTGGCCGCGATCAGCCCCGCCGGCAGGATGCCTTTCTCGACCAGGCGGTTCGGCCCGTAGATATCGGCAATCGTTTCCTCGAACAGCTCGGCCCGCTGGACCAGGCCGGCACTGATCGCGGCCCATTCCTGCTCCTCTATCAGGAGAGGCACATGCGCCAGCGGCCATTCGCGCTCATTGGCGCCGGCCTGATCGTAGAGACGGTAATAGACGCCGGCGTCGCGCAGATACTGGTCGGCGCGGGCGAAGCGCTGGGCGAGCTTTTCAGGCCCCAGATCTTCCAGCGCCTCGATGAACTCCTTCCAGACCGGACGGGGATTGCCTGATGCATCGACCATCTCGTCGAGGACGCCGTCGATCGGCTGGTAGTGCTCCAGCAGGTTATGCGGCCTGCCGCGTATTTCCTGGTGATTCCCCTTTGCCATTGCTGATCAGAGTCTTGCAGGCCGCCGCAGGTCAAGGGTCATCGGGAAATCCTCAGAGGCTTGTTCGTCGCGCAGCACGTAGGCGGACGGCGTATGGCCGCGCGGCTCGAAGCGGGCGAGCCGCCGCGCCTCCGCTTCGTTGCCGTTGACCGGGAAAGTGTCGTAGCTGCGCCCGCCGGGATGCGCGACATGGTAGACGCAGCCGCCGATGGCCCGGCCCGACCAGCGATCGTAGATGTCGAAGACCAGCGGCGTGTTGACCGGCAGTGCTGGATGTAGGCCAGATGACGGCTGCCAGGCCTTGAAGCGGACGCCGGCCACCGCGATCTCTCTGGTGTCGGTCACCTTCATCGGCACGATACGGCCGTTGCAGACGACCGCATGACGCTCCGGATTGAGCCCTTCGGTCTTCACCTGCAGCCGCTCGACCGAGGAATCGACGAAGCGCACGGTGCCGCCGATCGCGCCCTGCTCGCCCATGACATGCCACGGCTCCAGCGCCTGCCGCAGTTCCAGCTTGATGCCGGCATGCTGGACCTCGCCGCAGAACGGGAAGCGGAATTCAAGCTGCGCGTCGAACCATTCGGGACGGAACTCGAAGCCGTTCAGCTTGAGGTCGTCCAGCACGTCGAGAAAGTCAGCCCAGACATAGTGCGGCAGCATGAAGCGGTCATGCAGCGACGTGCCCCAGCGCACGAAGCGGCCATCGAGCGGGTTCTTCCAGGCGCGGGCGATAATGGCGCGTACCAGCAATTGCTGCGCCAGGCTCATGCGCGCATTGGGCGGCATCTCGAAGCCGCGGAACTCGACCAGCCCCAGCCGGCCGGTCGGGCCGTCGGGCGAAAACAGCTTGTCGATGCAGATTTCCGAACGGTGGGTGTTCCCCGTCACGTCGGTCAACAGGTTACGGAACAGCCGGTCGACCAGCCACGGCAACGGGGCGCTGCCACTGTCCGGATGCGGCACCTGCGCCATGGCGATCTCAAGCTCGTACAGCGAATCGTGGCGCGCCTCGTCGAAACGCGGCGCCTGGCTGGTCGGGCCGATGAACAGGCCTGAGAACAGATAGGACAGCGACGGACGGCGCTGCCATTGCAGGACCAGGCTCTTCAGCAAATCGGGGCGGCGCAGGAACGGACTGTCGTTGGGTGTCGCGCCGCCGACGACGACATGGTTGCCGCCGCCGGTGCCGGTATGACGGCCGTCGATCATGAACTTGTCGGCGCCGAGCCGCGTCTGCCGCGCCTCCTCGTAGATCGCTGTGGTCGTCGCCACGCAGTCCTGCCAGTTTGCAGCCGGATGGATGTTCACCTCGATGACGCCGGGATCCGGAGCCACGCGGATGACGTTGAGGCGCGGATCGTGCGGCGGGCCATAGCCCTCGATATGCACCGGCAGGCCGATAACCTTTGCCGCATTCTCGGCCGCCGCGACCAGTTCGAGATAGTCCTCCAGCGCCTCGACCGGCGGCATGAACACACAAAGCCGTCCGTCGCGCGGCTCGACCGACAGCGCGGTGCGTACCGCGCCACCGATCTCGGTAATCTCCTGTTCGACACGGTCCTGCTGGCCGGTCGCTGCGGTGAAGGACGCCGCCTGCTGCCGGCGCGCCATTTCGTCAGCGCCTTCAAGTTCGGCCGGTGCAGCCTCCGGCAAAGGAGCGGCTTCAGGCAAAATAGCCTCGCGCGCCGGCAATGGTCCGCGCGGCAGCGAAGGATCGACCGGCACGATGTAGGGGAACTGCGCCGGCGGCACATGGGGAAGCGTGCCGAGCGGCAGGCGGTAGCCGACCGGTGAATCGCCCGGCACCAGGAACAGCCTGCCGCGCCGCGTCTTCCACTTCTCCGAACGCCAGCGCGGTCCCGACGCCTGGCTGTTCCAGCGCTGGACAGGCAGTACATAGCCCGACGGCTTGGTCAGGCCGCGTTCGAACACCCGCGCCATGCGGCTGCGCTCCTCGGGGTCGTCCAGCTTCGAATTGGACGGATCGACATTCTCCGGCAGCTTGCCTTCCTTGAGCAGCCACTCAGCCGGGTCCTCATAGGCTTCGCTGACCATTGACTTGTCGATGCCGAGTTCATCGGCAATCGCCGTCAGCAGGCTTTCAGCCTGCTTCGGCCCCACTTCTGCTTCGCCTGCTTCATCTGCTTCGCTGTTCTCCCGCGCGATCAGCGACGGGTCGCTCCACACCGGCTCGCCGTCGGCGCGCCAGTACAGCGAGAAGGTCCAGCGCGGCAGGCTTTCGCCCGGATACCACTTGCCCTGCCCGTAGTGCAGGAAGCCGCCGGGCGCGAAACGCTCACGCAGCCGGCGGATCAGCGCATCGGCCTTTTCGCGTTTTGTCGGGCCGACGGCGGCGGTGTTCCACTCCTCCGCCTCGAAATCATCGATCGCCACGAAGGTCGGCTCGCCACCCATGGTCAGCCGCACGTCCCCGGCTTCGAGTGCGGCGTCGACCTGCCTGCCCAATGCGTCAAGCGCCTGCCAGCTTTCGTCGGAGAATGGCTTGGTGATGCGGGGGTGCTCGGCGATGCGGTCGACCCGCATGTCGAAGCCGAACTCGACATTGGCGAAGCTCGCCATGCCGGAAATAGGCGCGGCGTTGCGGAAATGCGGCGTGGCCGCCAGCGGCACATGGCTTTCGCCGGTGAGCAGGCCGGAGGTCGGGTCGAAGCCGATCCAGCCGGCCCCCGGCAGATAGACCTCGCACCAGGCATGAAGATCGGTGAAGTCGATCGCCGTGCCGGGCGGTCCGTCAAGCGCGACGAGGTCGGGCTTCAGCTGGATCAGGTAGCCGGAAACGAAGCGCGCGGCGATGCCGAGGTTCCTCAGGATCTGCACCAGCAGCCAACTCGTATCGCGGCACGAGCCTTTCTTGGCGGCCAGCGTTTCCTCCGGCGAAAAAACGCCGGTTTCCATGCGCACGATATAGGCGACCTCGCGCTGCAGCCGCGCATTGAGGTCGACGACGAAATTGACGGTGTTGGTTGGGTGGCGATCGATGGTTTGCAGGAACGCCGACAGCAGTGGTCCAGCCGGTTCCGGCGTCCGGTAGATGGCGAGATCGGCGCTGATCTCTTCCGGGTATTCGAACGGAAAGATCTCGGCCGCCGGCTCGACGAAGAAATCGAACGGATTGTAGACCGTCATGTCGGCGACGAGGTCGACCTCGATCTTCAGTTCCGTCACCGGTTCCGGAAACACGAAGCGCGCCAGGAAATTGCCGTAGGGATCCTGCTGCAGATTGACGAAGTGGTTCGCCGGCCCGACCTTCAACGAATGGCTGAGCACCTTGGTGCGGGAATGCGGCGCCGGCTGCAGCCTGATGACCTGCGGGCCGAGGACGACCGGCCGGTCATATTTGTAATGGGTCAGGTGGTAGACGGCTGCCAGAATTGCCATGGGACCCCGAAAGTCGGCGTTTCAAACGAACTCGCCGAACCCTGACACAAATGCTGGCCATTCTCCAAGCAGAGATGTTGCGGTGCAACTAATTTAAGCAGCGTTGCTGGCCTCGGGGCCGGCTTAGAAAAACGCCTGCAATCCGGTCTGCGCTCGTCCGAGGATCAGCGCATGCACGTCATGCGTGCCCTCATAGGTGTTGACCGTTTCCAGGTTCTGCGCATGGCGCATCACGTGGTAGCCGATCTGGATGCCGTTGCCGCCATGCATGTCGCGGGCCTGGCGGGCGATGTCGAGCGCCTTGCCGCAATTGTTGCGCTTGACGATCGAGATCATCTCGGGCGCCATCTTGCCCTCATCCATTAGCCGCCCGACCCGCAAGCTGCCCTGCAGCCCCAGCGCGATCTCGGTTTGCATATCGGCGAGCTTCTTCTGGAACAGCTGCGTGCCGGCCAGCGGCTTGCCGAACTGCTTGCGGTCGAGGCCATATTGGCGGGCCCGGTGCCAGCAATCTTCCGCCGCGCCCATCGCCCCCCAGGAAATGCCGTAGCGCGCCCGGTTGAGGCAGCCGAAAGGCCCCTTCAGGCCCGACACGTCAGGCAGCAGCGCGTCCTCACCGACCTCGACGCCTTCCATCACCACTTCGCCGGTGATCGACGCGCGGAGACTGAGTTTGCCGTCGATCTTTGGCGCCGACAGCCCCTTCATGCCTTTTTCCAGCACGAAGCCGCGAATCTCGCCGTCATGCGCGCCCCCACTCTTGTCGGACAACTTTGCCCAGACGACGAACACGTCGGCGATCGGCGCGTTCGATATCCACATTTTCGAGCCCGAGATCCTGTAGCCGTTCGCCGTCTTCTCGGCCCGCGTCTTCATGCCGCCAGGGTCGGAACCGGCATCCGGCTCGGTCAGCCCGAAGCAGCCGATCCATTCGCCTGACGCCAGCTTCGGCAGGTATTTTTTGCGCTGCGCCTCCGAGCCATAGGCATGGATCGGATACATCACCAGCGACGACTGCACGCTCATCATCGAGCGATAGCCAGAATCGATGCGCTCGACTTCGCGCGCCACCAGGCCATAGGTGACGTAGTTGGCGCCGAGCCCGCCATATTCTTCCGGAATGGTGATGCCGAGCAGACCCGCTTCGCCCATCTCGCGAAAGATCCCGGCATCTGTCTTTTCCTCGAGATAGGCTTCCTCGATCCTGGGGGCGAGCTTGTCGGCGGCGAATGCCGCTGCGCCATCGCGCACCATCCGCTCGTCTTCCGACAGCTGGTCCTCGATCAGGAAAGGATCATCCCAGACGAATGCGTTCTTGTCGGCGGCCATGGCCTCGGTCTCCAGATCACAGAATTGCGCGGCTTATCGGCTTCCGACTCGGAAAAATCAAACGAAATTGCTTCGCCGATCGATGAGCGATTGTAATGCTGTTAGCTCTTCCTTCTCCCCTTGTGGGAGAAGGTGGATCGGCGCGTAGCGCCGAGACGGTTGAGGGGTGTTGGACGGAGTGCCGGCGGTGCCAAGCTGGAACACCCCTCATCCGACCTCGCTTCGCGAGCCCACCTTCTCCCACAAGGGGGGAAGGAAGAGCCGCGCTGCTGGCCCCCTCACATTACGTGGAGAAGGTGCCGGCAGCGCCGACGCCGACAGCGCAGTATCAGCTACTTCCGCTTCAACGCATCGGCCAACGCGGCGCCGAACGCGCCTTGTTGCACCGGCCGCTCCGGCTGGCGCTGCGGCGCCGGCGCGCGCGGCACCGGTCTGTTGCCATTGTCGCGTGGCTTCGGTGTACCGCCGTCACCTTCCCTGCGCATCGACAGGCCGATGCGCTTGCGTTTTATGTCGATGTCGACGACGCGCACCTTGACCACGTCGCCGGCTTTCACCACCTCATGCGCGTCCTTGACGAAACGGTCGGCCAGTTGCGAGACATGCACCAGGCCGTCCTGGTGCACGCCGATATCGACGAAGGCGCCGAACGCGGCGACATTGGTGACGGTGCCTTCCAGCAGCATGCCTGGCTTCAAATCCTTGATGTCGTCGACGCCGTCGGCGAAGGTCGCGCTCTTGAAGCCGGGGCGCGGATCGCGGCCGGGCTTTTCCAGTTCCGCCAGGATGTCGCGCACCGTCGGCAGGCCGAACCGCTCATCGACGAAGACACGCGGATCGAGCGCCTTGAGAGCGGCACTGTCGCCCATCAGCGAGCGGAGGTCACGTCCGCAGGCGGCAACAATTTTTTTCGCCACGCCATAGGCTTCAGGATGCACGGCCGAGGCATCGAGCGGTTCGGTGCCGTTGGGAATGCGCAGGAAGCCGGCGCATTGCTCGAACGCGCGGGGTCCAAGGCGAGAGACCTTCAACAGGTCACGGCGGCTGGCGAAGGGACCCGCCGCGTCACGATGCGCGATGATCGCCTCGGCCAGCGAGGCGCCAAGGCCCGAAACCCGGGCCAGCAGCGGCGCCGAGGCGGTGTTGAGGTCGACGCCGACCGCGTTGACTGCGTCCTCGACCACCGCTTCCAGCGAGCGGCCGAGCCGGTACTGGTCGACGTCATGCTGATACTGGCCGACGCCGATCGACTTCGGCTCGATCTTGACCAGTTCGGCGAGCGGATCCTGCAGCCGCCGCGCGATCGAGACCGCGCCGCGCAGCGACACGTCGAGGCCGGGGAATTCCGCCGCTGCCGTTGCCGAGGCGGAATAGACCGAGGCGCCCGCCTCGCTGACGATCACCTTGAGCGGCTTCGGCCCAGAATCCGACGGCATGTCCGACAGCATGTCGGTCACCAGCCTTTCCGTCTCGCGGCTCCCGGTGCCGTTGCCGATGGAAATCAACTCGACCTTGTGCAAGCGGATGAGCTTTGCCAGTTCGGCTTGCGTGCCGCGCACGTCATTCCGAGGCGGAAAAGGATAGACCGTCGTCGTTGTCAGCAGCTTGCCGGTGCCGTCCACAACCGCCACCTTGACGCCGGTGCGGATGCCGGGGTCGAGCCCCATCGTGGCGCGCGAGCCAGCCGGGGCGGCGAGCAGTAAATCCTTCAGATTGCGGGCGAAGACATGGATCGCCTCCTCTTCGGCCCGCTCGCGCAGATCGCGCATCAAATCGAGCGTCAGGTGCAGCGACAATTTTATGCGCCAGGTCCAGCCCGCAACCTCCATCAGCCAGCGGTCGCCCGGCAACTGGCGGCCGATGGCGTAGGCATCGGCGATCATCCGCTCGACCGGCTTCACCGGCAACGCGTCGTCGGCATCGACTTCTATATCGAGCGACAGCACTTCCTCATTGCGGCCGCGTAGCATGGCCAGGGCGCGGTGGCTCGGCACGTTGGCCCAGCGCTCGACATGGTCGAAATAGTCGGAGAATTTCGCGCCGGCTTCCTGCTTGCCGTCGACGACGCGCGACCGCATGAAGGCGCGTTCCTTCATGTAGGTCCGCAGCCTGCCGACCAGATCGGCATTCTCGGCGAACTGCTCGGACAGGATGTCGCGCGCACCATCGAGCGCCGCCTTGGCATCGGCTACCTCTTCACTGATGTAGGCCAGCGCCAGTTCTGCGGGCACTGCGGCGCGATCGGCAAGGATGGCCTCGGCCAGCGGTCCCAGCCCGCGCTCGCGCGCGATCTCGGCCTTGGTCCGGCGCTTCGGCTTGTAGGGCAGATAGATGTCTTCGAGTTCCGCCTTGGTGACGGCCGCCGCGATCTTGGTTTCAAGCTCTTCGGTCAGCTTGCCCTGCTCGCGGATGGAACCGAGAATGGTGTCGCGGCGCGCATCGAGCTCGCGCAGATAGACGAGCCGTTCGGCCAGCAGGCGCAGCTGCGTGTCGTCGAGGCCGCCGGTGACCTCCTTGCGGTAGCGCGCCACGAACGGCACTGTCGCGCCTTCGTCCAGCAGTCCAATCGCCGCCGCGGCCTGTTCGGGCCGGGCCGCGATCTCGGCTGCGATGATTGCTGCGATGCGCTTGATGTCGGATGCCATGTCGTTCCTGCTGTCCTGTCGAAAAGAGCGGCGACCATAGGCGCAGAGCGTCGCTCCGCCAACCGCGGCGTTTTCGATCACCCTGACAGGTCCACAGGAAAGCTGCGATCGCGGTCGGCCTGGATTGGTCAGATCATCCTGCTCAGCGCTTCAAAGAAGGCGACCACATCGACATCGAGCGGCTCGTCGACCGGTTCCGGCTGCGACGACATCTTGGCGATGACGACCTCCGCCTTGGGATCGACGTAGAGCCACTGGCCGTGGATGCCGATGCCGCAGAAGGCGCCGCTGGCCGCGCCGATCTGGTACCATTTGTTGCGGTAGCGGCCTTGCGGGAAGAGGAACGCCATCGTGCCCCGCTGCCAGGCCTCGGCATCTCCGCCTGTGCTGACAGTGTCGCGCACCCAGGCTTCCGGCACGATGCGGCGGCCATTGGCGATGCCGCCCTGCCGCATCATCTCGCCGATCCGCGCCAGATCGCGCGGCGTCACCGAAATGCCGCCGGCCGTGCGCGCAGTGCCGGCCATATCGACTGTCACCGAGGCTTCGCTCATTGCACCAAGCGGCAGCCACAATTTCTCGTGCATCAACTCGGCGAAGCGCTGGCCGGACGCGCGTTCGAGCAGGATGCCGAGCAGGTCGGAATTGGGCGAGCGGTAGCGGAACGTCCGGCCATGCGGCTCGTCAAGGCGCTGCAGCGTCAGGATGAAGTCGGCCAGGCTTTCCCTGCCGCCGCCCGGATTCCACAGCGTCGCACGACGATAGCGAGCAAAGGCGCTTTCCGGATCGACATAGGCTTCTTCGAAGTCGAGGCTGACGCTCATATCGAGCACATGCCGAACGCTGGCATCGCCATAGGCCGAGCCGGCAGATTCCGGCAGATAGCGGGTCACCGGCGCCTGCGGATCGAAAAGTCCCTCGCCTTCCAATATGCCGGCCAGAATGGCGGTCAGCGACTTGCTGATCGAGAAGATGATGTGGCGCGCACCGAACTCCATATGCGGTGCGAACCAGTCGCCAACGAATTTGCCGGCTTTCATGATGGTCAGCGCGTCGGTGTCTGAGCGCGTGAGAAAGGCCGCAACGGTCTCGGCGCCGCCAGCCAGCGCGATCTTTTCGCCGAGCAGCCCACCGAAATCCTGAACCGGTATTTCGCCACTGCCTGGCACCGCTGCGACACATGCGCTCGGCACCAATTCGCCGACATTCTGGAACGACCACCGGCTGAACGGGCTTTCGCGCCAGTTGCCGAGCAGCACCTGGTTGCGGGCAAAGCCATGTCTGGTCTCGAACGCGGTCTTGCCGGTCATGGCTTTTCCTTCCGGTTTTTAGGAACTTCGAGCCTGTTTCGAAATCGGATGGCCGCCAGAGTAGAGTTGCCAAACGGTCTCTTAGGCCAGCGCGGCGGCGATCGCGTGGACGGCTTTCAGCGTCGCCACCGAAAAGGCGATGTCGGTGAAATCCGGGTAGCTCGAAAGCTTCACCACGACCATTCTCGTGTTCCAGTCGATATGGATCAGCTGCCCGAATACCCCCCGGCACATCAGCGCGCGCGAACGCGCGGCCTCGATCCAGAACTGGTTGCGGTAGCTGCCTTCCGGCAGGCTGGGATTGAAGTCCGGGCCATGCCTGCCGGTGCGCGTCGCCTCGATCCAGTCGGCCGGCACGACGCCCCCGCCATTGTCGAGGATCAGCTGGCCGAAACGGCCATAGTCGCGCAGCGTGGCGTTGAAGCCGCCGTCGGCGATGGCGTAGCCGGCGCTGTCGACGGTGAAGCAGGCGCTTTCATCCGCGCCGAGCTTTTGCCAGAGTTCTTCCGAGACCAGTTGCGCCAACCGCTTGCCGGTCACCCGTTCCATGATGAAGGCGAGCACGTCGGTCTCGATCGAACGATATTCGAACGCAGCGCCATGCGGCCGGCTTGTCTCCTTGAGCCGCAGGATCAATTCGAACATATGCGACGGCCACTCGAAGGCCGGGTCGCTGTCCGGCGGCACCGGCTTCCAGCCGCTGGCGACATCGACCTGACCGATATCGGAATAGCGGTTGGTGTATTCCTCGGAAAAACGCACGCCTGTCGTCATGTCGAGCACGTGCTGCACGCTGGCGCCGGCCCAGCCGGTAGCTTCCAACTCCGGCAGATAGGTCGTCACCGGCAGGGCCGGATCGATCAGGCCGCGCCCGGCGAGTATGCCGAATACCGAGCCTGTGACCGACTTCGCCATCGATTGCGACAAATGCAGCGTGCGCTCGGTCATGCCGTTGCAATAGCGCTCATAGGCGATCTTGTCGTCCTTGAGCACGAGAAACCCGTCCGTATAGGTTTCGTCCAGCAGCCCGGCCAGCGTCGTCGGCTGACCCGTGCTGTCGCTCACCGGCAGCGCGTCGAGATCGACCTCGGTCCGCTCGAACCGGCGGCGATGGCCATTGCCGCGCCAGACTTCGACGGTCGGCAGAATTTCGCGGATGTGCTGGAACGCCCAGCGATTCCAGGGTCCCCTGTCCCAGTCGAGCTTCGGCGGCACCATCCTGGGCGGCGAGCCCTGCATGATCGGCGGCCGCGGATCGGAGTTGCGATAGGATGTCATGAGATGCGTCCCGGCAATATGAAACGGACCCGGCGGCGCGCGCCGCCGGGTCCGTCAACGATGCGATCACTTCTGCAGTTCGGTCCAGATCCTGGTGTAGAGTGCCTGCACGTCGGGCGCGCAGGTCAGCATGAACGTGCCCTTGTCGGCGAACTCAGCGGGGATGTTGACCTCCGGCGCCGTTTTCATATCCTCAGGCATGAAGGCTTCCGATCCCTTGATGCCGTTGGCGTAGCGCGCGAAAGACGAGATCATCGCGGCGTTCTTTGGATCCATGACGAAGTTCTGGAACAGCTTGGCGTTTTCGACGTTCTTGGCGTCCTTCAGCACCGCGAGATTGTCCATAAAGATTGGATAGCCCTCCTTCGGATAGCCATAGACGATATCCTTGTTCTGCAGGCGGGAGCGAAACGACGCGCCGTTCCAGTCAACGCTGGCAGCGAAGTCGCCCTTGGCGAACTTCTCGACCGTACCGTAGTCCATGGAGATCCATTTCGGCTTGGCCGCCACCAGCACATCGCGCACCTTCTTCAGCACCTCCTTGTCGCCGGTGCACGGCTCGCCGCCGACATATCTGATGGCGAGATGCATGACGTCGGCCATTTCGGGAACGACGTTGATCTTGCCGACCAGTTCCGGCGGCGGATCCAAGAAGATGGCCGAGGTGTTGGGATCGCCCTTGTAGACTGCGGTGTTGACCGTGACGCCGGTCGTGCCCCACTGCCACGGCACGGTGTATTTGCGGCCCGGATCGAAGGGAACATCGACCCATTTCGGATCCATGTTCTTGAAGTTCTCCATCTTGTTCGGCTCTGTCTCCAGGAGCAGCCCTTCCTGGATCCAGATCGGCACGAAGCTCGCCGAGGGCACCACGACATCGAAGCCGCTGCCGCCCTGCCTGATCTTGGCCAGCGCCGTGTCGTTGGAATCGTAGTCGGTGACGGTCACCTTGACCTTGTATGTCTCCTCGAATTTCTTGACGAGTTCGGGGCTGGTGTAGTTGCCCCAATTGTAGATGTTGAGTTCGCCGTCGGCGCGGGCGAGACCGGCCGAGGCGAACAGCGCGGCGCTGAGCGCCGTCGCAGTCAGTTTCCACTTCATCGTTTCTCTCCTGTCACTCATGATCCTTTTTCCTGCTGACGAAAAAGAAGACGGTGACGATCAAGATCGAGATCAGCAGGAACACCGTCGAAATTGCGTTGATTTCCGGCGTGATAAAGCGCCGGAACTGGCCGAGCATGTAGGTCGGCAACGTGTCCTGGCCGCCGGACTTGACGAACTCGGTAATGACGACGTCGTCCAGCGAGATGACGAAGGCCAGCATCAGCCCGGCAAGTATGCCCGGCCACAGCAGCGGAAAGGTGACGCGTCGAAAAGCCTTCCAGGGCGTCGCGTAGAGGTCGGCCGCCGCGGTTTCCAGCGACAGGTCCATGCTCTCGAGCCGTGCCCGGATCGGCAGATAGGCAAAGGGAATGCAAAAGGCGGTATGCGCGACCATCAGGTAGCCCAACCCCGAATAGCCGGTCCAGATCTTGATCCGCGAGAAGAAGATCAGCAGCGCCACCGCAGTGACGATCTCCGGCACCATCAGCGGCTGGTTGATGAAGGCGTATTTGAAGCCGAGGCCGGGATAGGGTTTGGTTCGGGTCGTAGCGAGTGCAGCCATGGTGGCGACGATGGTGGCAACAGTCGCGGCGACCAAAGCGATTTGCAGCGACCGGATGGCGGCATCGACGACCTGGTTGTTGTTCCAGGCCTGGTAGAACCAGCGCAGTGACACGCCTTCCCAGATCGCGATCGAATTGCCAGCATTGAAGGCATAGACGACAAGCGTGACGATCGGCAGGTACAGCGCGAAGAAGCAGACCATTGCGATGGTGGTGAAGCCGGTCTGCCGGCGGATGTCGAAGCGGCTAGCCATGCGCGCCACCCCGGCGCCCGGCGGAGCGGACATATAACAGCATCGCGACCATCACGATCGCCATCAGCGAGAGCGACAGCGCCGAGCCGAGCGGCCAGTTGCGGCCTTGCCCGAACTGCAGCTCGATCAGATTGCCGAGCATCATATTCTTCGACCCACCGAGCACCCGCGGGGTGACATAAGCGCCCAGCGCCGGGATGAAGACAAGGATCGAGCCGGCGATGATGCCGGGCTTGACCAGCGGGATGATGACCCGCCTCAGCACCTGGAAGCGGTTGGCATAGAGGTCGTAACCCGCCTCGACCAGCCGGAAATCGATCTTTTCCATGCTGGCATAGAGCGGCAGCACCATCAGCGGCAGATAGACATAGGTCATGCCGACCATCAGCGCGAAATCGGTGAACATCATCTGGATCGGCTGGCTGATGATGCCGAGCTTGATCAGCACCGTGTTGACGAGACCCTCATTGCGGATCACCTCCTGGATGGCGAAGGTGCGGATCAAGAGATTGGTCCAGAACGGGATGGTGATCAGGAACAGCCAGATGTCGCGCTGGCGCGCCGGCCGTGTGGCGATGAAATAGGCGGTCGGGAAGCCAAACAGCAGCGTCAGGATCGTTGTCAAAAACGACAGCTTGGCCGAGCGCCAGAAGATCGACAGATGCGCGTCGGCGAAGGCCAGCGTGTCGTCGAAGATGTCACGCTGCATCAGCACCGACAGCCAGCCGTCGGTTGAGAATTTCCACACCACGTCGCCATACGGACCAGGCGTCAGGAAGGAATAGATCACGACGATCAGCAGCGGGCCGGTCGCGGCGAGAAAGATGATGATCAGTGCCGGTGCCGACAGCAGCCAGCGATCGCGGATCTCTCGGCGCTCGGCTTCCTCCGCGACTTGTTCCGCGCTCGCCATCAATCCCTCAGCACTTGTGCGGCGTCGTTGCCGATCGAAATGCCGACCTTGTCGCCCCGCTCGAAACCGCAGCCGGCGCTGCGCGTGTTCTGCTGGCGCACGGTGAAGCTCTCGCTGCTGTCCAGGCGAACATGGATGTGCGTGTCGGTGCCGAAATAGACGATGTTTTCGACCGTGCCCGACAGGTCGCCCTTGCCGCTGGTCAGCTTGGCATGTTCGGGCCTGACCACCACGGTGGCATTGTCCTTCGGCTGGAAGCCTTCCGCCACGGTCGCGTCGATCGTCGCGCCGGATTTGAGCGTTGCCCGTGCCTTGCCGTTGCCCATGCCAGATATGGCCGCGGTCAGGAAATTGGTTTCGCCGATAAAGTCGGCGACGAAGCGCTCCGCCGGCTTGTCATAGATATCCCAGGGTGTGCCAACCTGCAGGATCTTGCCCGACGACATCACCGCGATACGGTCCGACATGGTCAGCGCTTCTTCCTGATCGTGGGTGACGAAGATGAAGGTGATGCCGGTCTGGTGCTGCAGTCGCTTCAGCTCGATCTGCATCTCCTTGCGCAGCTTGAAGTCGAGCGCCGACAGCGGCTCGTCGAGCAGCAGCACTTTCGGCTGTGGCGCCAGAGCGCGCGCCAGCGCTACGCGCTGCTGCTGGCCGCCGGAAATCTGGCTGGTGCGGCGGTTGCTCAGCGCCTCCATCTTGACCAGCTTCAGCATCTCGGCGACCCGCGCCTTCACTTCGGCCTTGGGCTTGCCAAGCATTTCGAGGCCGAAGCCGATGTTCTCGGCCACCGTCATATGCGGGAACAGCGCATAGTTCTGGAACACGGTATTGACCGGCCGCTTGAACGGCGGCAGCGGCGCGATGTCCTGGCCATGCAGCAGGATCTCGCCGGCGCTGGGGAAATCGAAGCCGGCGATCAGCCGCAAAAGCGTCGTCTTCCCGCAGCCGGACGGACCAAGCAGCGTGAAGAACTCATTTTCGCGGATCGACACCGAAACCGTGTCGAGGGCGGCGACCTGTGACTCCCCGCTACCGAAGACCTTGCGGACGCCACGAACTTCAATTGCACTTTTACCCGGTTGTTCCGGCACGATTACCCCATTCTTGTGTCCGCTCTTCTGGCGGATCCAGTTCCCACTCGATTGTCAGCACACGGCGCATGGCTTGGCAAGCACACATCTGAATGTCGATCCAGAAGGCAATTCCCGTGCCACCGTCAGGCTTGGTAGGTGATCTTGCCGCCGCAGATCGTCGTCGCCGGCCGCACCATATGCAGCGCTTCCGGCGCGGTCGCCTCGATGTCGCCTGAGAGCACCACGAGATCGGCCATAAAGCCTGGCTTCAGGCGGCCCTTGCGGTGCTCCATGAACTCGGCATAGGCGCCTTCCACCGTGTAGCCCGCTAGTGATTCATGCAGCGAAAAGCTCTGGTCGGGATCGCCCTCTGCCCAAGGTTTGCGCAGCACCGCCGCCTGAATGCCCAGGATCGGATCGATCGGCGACACCGGCCAGTCGGAAGCGAAGACGACATGCGCGCCCGCCTGCTTCAGCGTCCGCCAGGCATAGCTCAGCGGCCATCTTTCGCGGCCGATGCGCGAAAGCGTCGGCTCCAGCGGGAAGTCCATGGCGCCGGGCGGGTGCGGCGGCTGCATCGAGGCAATGACGCCAAGCTCTGCGAAGCGCGGTATGTCGGCGGCAGTGACCACCTCGATATGCTCGACCCGGTGCCGGCTGTCGCGCCTGCCGTTCTTCCGCCGCGCCGCCTCATAACCATCGAGGACCGCGCGCACCGCGCCGTCGCCGATCGAATGCACGGCGACCTGCAGGCCGCGCCGGTCGGCCTCCACCGCTACCTCGGCGAGATGCTGCGGCGTAAACAGCGGCTCACCGCGCCAGCCCGGCCGGTCGGCATAGTCGTCGACCATAACCGCGGTCCAGCCTTCCAGCACGCCGTCGTAAAACATCTTGACCATGCCGGACGACAGCCATTCCGATTGGTAGGAGTTGGCCATGCTCGATGCCTTTTCCAGCCTGTCGAGCGTCATGAAATTCTTGAAATGAAAAGGTATCTTGGTGCGGCAGAGCAGTCGCCCTTCCTGTTCCAGCCCGGCTAGCAGCTCGAGCTGGTAAAGATTGCCGTCCATGTTCTGGATCGAGGTGATGCCGTGGCGGGCGCACCATTCCAACCCGCGATGCATCAGGTCACGATCGGCCGCGACTTCGGCGGCGGAAGGGTACGGCTCGGGCTCTCCGCCTGTCGCAATGCCGAGCCGCACTCGGTTCTGCCCCGAAAGCTCGAGGATTGGCCCGAACGCTTCCCCCTCGCGCAATTCGCCCGCCGCCAGGCCATCCGCTCCCATGACGATCTCGTTGCCGGGACCGAGTTGCTTGCCGTGCAGGACGCCAGCCAGCTCCAGCGCCTTGGTGTTGGCCCACATCGTGTGATGATCGGAAGCCGACATGGCGAACGGCCGGTCGGCGATGATGCGGTCGAGATGATGGCGGGTGACCGGCTCTTCCTTGGAAAGGATGGTGTAGTCGACGCCGGCCCCAAGCAGCAATTTGGCGTTAGGCCGTGCCGCCGCATAGGCGCGGATCGCGTCGCTCAGTGCATCGAAGCCATGCACGCCCTGAAGGTGCAGATTGTCGAGTTCGGCCGCGCCGCCGAAAAGATGCATATGCGCTTCGATAAAGCCCGGCACCATCGACCCGCCTTGCGCATCGATAATCTTCGTGGCCGGCCCTTTCAGCGCCTCAATCGTCCGGCGATCCCCAATCGCGAGGATGTTGCCGTCCTTTATCGCCACCGCCTCGGCCGTCGGATTGCCTTCGTCCATGGTCAGCACACGGGCATTGATGACGATCAGGTCGGCATTTGAACTCATGATTACCCGCGGTTCGGTTGCGCTACCGACAGGCTAGACGAGTAGCTGCCGTGCCAGCAAGCCATGGCTGGTTGGCCCAGCGCCTTGTGAAAGGCAGTGCAAGACGGCTAGGGTCGCCGCATCTCACCACGGAACAATTTCATGAAGACTGTTTTTTCGCCCCTCCATGCCGGCCATTCCGGCAATGTCGAATTGATCGCCGGCGCCATCGTGCCGGCCTTCGAGAAGCCCTCGCGCGCCGAGTTCATCAAGGCGAGGGTGGAGAGCGAAAAGCTCGGCCCGATCCTGCCACCCGACACGCACGACCTCGCTGCTGCCAGGCAGGTGCATAGCAGCGACTACATCGACTTCCTGCCGACGGTATGGCCGCTCTGGGAAGCGTCGGGCCGCACGGGCTCGGCCCTCCCCTTCACCTGGCCGACGCGGGGCCTGCGCGGCGATGTCCGCCCCCAAACCATCGATGCGCTGCTTGGCTTTTACTCCTTCGACGGCGGCGCCGGCTTCGTCGCAGGCACCTGGGAGGCGATCAAGTCGTCCTATGATGTGGCGCTGACCGCAGCCGCCCTGGTCAAGGGCGGCGAGATATCAGCCTTCGCGCTCTGCCGCCCGCCCGGCCATCATGCCGGCGCTGCGTTCATGGGCGGCTATTGCTATATCAACAACGCCGCGGTTGCCGCGCAATGGTTCCGCGACCAGGGCGCCAGGCGCGTCTCGATCCTCGATGTCGATTACCATCACGGCAACGGCACGCAGGAGATCTTCTACAGCCGCGGCGACGTGCAGGTGCTGAACCTGCATGGCGACCCGATGACCGAGTATCCATTCTTCCTGGGCCATGCCGACGAGCGCGGCGCCGGGCCCGGCGAAGGTTTCAATGTCAACTACCCCATGCCGTTCGGCACCACATGGGATGACTGGAATGCTTCGCTGGAGGACGCCTGCGCAAAACTTGCGGCTTACGCTCCCGAGGTCGTTGTCGTCTCGCTCGGCGTCGACACGTTCGAGAAGGACCCGATCAGCAGGTTCAAGCTGAAAAGCGCCGACTATCCCAAGATTGGCCGTCGCATCGCCAAGCTCGGCCTGCCGACGCTGTTCGTCATGGAAGGCGGCTATGCCGTCGAGGAAATCGGCATCAACGCGGTCGGCGTGCTGACCGGATTCGAAGATCGGTAATGCATGTCGCCCAAAGGGCTGCCCCAGGCGTTCGACCCGAGAGCGCAGCGGTGATGGCAGCTACGCCCCTTGGCCGCCGATCGTCTGGAGCGCGCCACTTCCCCGGGCCCTCCCAATTTCGACAAGCCCGGTTGACGAAAAAGAGTGGATCGATCGTCATTGTCTGCTCTGCGGCGCGTAATGGAGGATGACAACACCTGACTTGAGCGTCTTGGTCTCGAGATGCTTCAGGGGTATCCGGCTCGGGCCGCCCTTGAAGAGCGGCGTGCCTCTCCCGAGAATAACGGGGTTGATCCCGAGGTGATACTCGTCGATCAGGCCGTGCTCCATCAGGGTCGCCGTCAGGTCGGCGCTGCCGAACACGAAGATGTCTCCGCCGTCCCTGCTCTTCAGCTTGGAGACTTCTTCCGCGACATTGCCGTTGAAGAGCTTCGTGTTGTTCCAGTCGGCGCTTTTCAGCGTGCGCGAGAAGACCACCTTCTCGATCTTGTTGATGAAATCCGCGATCCAGCCTTGCTCGGACGGCCAATAGGCTGCCATGAGCTCGTAGGTCACCCGGCCGAACATCAGCGTGTCGGCGTTTTCCTGGGTCTCACGAATGTAGTTCTCGAGTTCCTCTTCGAAGACGAACCAGCTGATGTCCCTGTCCGGACCTTCGAAGAAGCCGTCGACGCTCACCATGTCCCATATGATCAGTTTTCTCATAGAACACTCCTCTTCGTGTATCCCTTTGTGAATTCTCGGCCTATCCCGTGAAGCGGAAGCGCATGTTGGTGATCTGCCCCGCTTCCGAGAGCTCGGTCTTCTCCAGCCTGACCGCTCCAGTCCGACCGGCTATGCCGTTCTGACTGAAGCGGCGGATGCCGTCGCTATTGAGGACGGGCGCGACATGGAGGAGGACCTCGTTCACAAGCCCTGATTCGGGCCGACGGGAAATCGCAGCATTTCAGCGGGATGCGACGAAGCGTTCCAGTTTGCCGAGAGTTTGCAGTCCCAGTTCCACGGCACCGAAGCCCTTCGCCTCCTGGAACTCGGCGGCCGTGCTGAATACCATGCCCAGCGTCACCTTCGTTGCCCCGTCCTGGTCCTCGAACGAGGCCCAGGCGTCGGCATGTTTCGGCCCGTTCTCGCCCCAATGCAGCGTATAGCCGATCCTCTCCTCGGGCCGGACCTCGTTATAGAGATGGTGGTTCGGGAAAACCGTGCCGTCAGGCCCGATCATGTCGAATACCCACTCGCCGCCCGCTCGCAGGTCGATCCTCTTCGTTCGACAGGAGAAGCCTTCCGGCCCCCACCATTGCGGCAGCGTTTCAGGGTTCATCCACGAGCCCCACACCATGGACCGCGGCGCCTGAATCACCCGCTGCAGCACCATGGTCCGTTCGGCCGCGCCCGCGAGATTGTCCAGGCCGGCGCCGAAGCCCGCCCGGTAGCCTGCTTCCATGTCCTGCGCCAGCGAGGAAAGTTGCACCGTCACGACCAGCCGGCTGCGCTCGTGCGTGCCTGAAAGATTTGCCGTCACCAGCGCTGCTGATTGCGTCACGCCTTCGCACGAGATCACCTCGTAGTTCACACTGCACATCGATGGCTGCAACGCCAGCCAGCCATTCTCGCAGCGGATGTCCGGCTGGCCCTCTGCCTTGCAGAGCGAGATCTCGCGTCCACCCACCCTGGTGTCGGCCTCCAAAAACTCCACGGTGACCGAGGGCGACGGCGCAGCCCAGATCGCCCGCGCGGCCGGCGCCGTCCAAGCCTCCCACAGCACGGCCAATGGCGCGGCCACGTCCCGTTCGAAGGTCAGCGTCGCAAAACGGCCCTTCCTATCATCGGGCACCGCACGGGTCGCACTGTTTGTAGCGAGGTTCTGTGTCATTCTGCGCGTTCCTTCTTCATCACATTCATCACAAATGCGTCCAACCGGTCGAGCCGAGATTCCCAGATGGCCCGCTGTTCATCGAGCCATGTCCGCGCTGGATCCAGAGCCTCGGGTACGATGGCGCAGGTGCGTATCCGCCCGTCCTTGGACGTGGTGATCAACCCTGCCTCCTCCAGCACGGAAAGGTGCCGCATCACCGTGGGCAGCCGCAGTCCCGTGGGCCCAGCCAGATCCGTTACCCGCGCAGGTGTTTCGGCGAGCCGGGTCAGGATCGACCGGCGGGTCGGATCAGCGAGCGCGTGGAAGAGCAGCGAGAGATCAGGGTCATGCTTAGCCATGTCGCTAACTATCGCCCAAATTGCCGGTGGCGCAAGCGAAAACTTCGTCAAGTCGCTAAGTATTTTTTGCCCAATGCGCCGATTTCTGGGAGCAGGCGGCCGAAGCGCCTCACGCCGCCTGCACGAATGGCCGCTGACCTGTCGCAGCCACGGCTATCTTGTTGTTGGACCATGATCTTCTTTGAAAAGGCGTTCGCCCTTTGCGAGGTCTTGCTCTACTTCTAGGGACGGCATGAGGGCACCGATTCTGGAAGAACGCAGCATTTGAAGTCGGGGAAGTAGCCATGATCGACGACGAGCCGGACAGCGAACGCGTCTCGGCGCTGGCGCCGTTCCGGCACGGCATTTTCCGCGCCGTATGGTCCGCCAGTCTGGTTTCGAATTTCGGTGGCTTGATCCAGGGCGTCGGCGCCGCCTGGATGATGACCACGATCGCCACCTCGTCCTATCAGGTTGCGCTGGTCCAGGCCTCGACCACCTTGCCGATCATGCTGTTTGCGCTCGTTGCCGGGGCCATCGCCGACAGCTTCAACCGGCGCAAGGTCATGCTGATTGCCCAGATCTTCATGCTGGTCGTCTCGGTTCTGCTGACCGTTTTCACCTATCTTGGCTTGATGACGCCATGGACGCTGCTCGCCTTCGCCTTCCTGATCAACAGCGGCACGGCACTTTACAACCCGTCATGGCAGGCTTCCGTCGGCGACATGGTGCCGCGCGCCAAGCTGCCGGCTGCCGTTGCGCTCAACTCGTTGGGCTTCAACCTGACGCGCAGCGTCGGTCCGGCGATCGGCGGCATCATCGTCGCCGCCGCAGGTACCGCAGCGGCCTTTGCCGCCAACGCATTGAGCTATGTCGGGCTGATCATCGTGTTGGCCCGTTGGAAGCCGGACCTGCCGGCCTCGACACTGCCGCGCGAGACGCTTGGCGCGGCGATGGGTGCCGGCCTGCGTTACGTCGCCATGTCGCCCAATATCGGCAAGGTGCTGGTCAGGGGTGCGGCCTTCGGCTTCAGCGCCGGCGCGGTCCTGGCGCTGCTGCCGCTGGTGGCGCGCGACGTCGTCAAGGGCGATGCCTTGACCTACGGCATCATGCTAGGTGCTTTCGGTATCGGTGCCGTCGGCGGCGCGCTGATCAGCGTCCGGCTGCGGCAGATCCTGTCGAGCG
Organism: Mesorhizobium sp. WSM4815; assembly: GCF_055811575.1. NCBI lineage: Bacteria > Pseudomonadati > Pseudomonadota > Alphaproteobacteria > Hyphomicrobiales > Phyllobacteriaceae > Mesorhizobium > Mesorhizobium sp. WSM4815. The sequence continues at coordinate 120,668 of NZ_JBVVQS010000093.1, forward strand.
AGACGATGGTGCGCATGGCGTTCGGCGGGTTTGCGCTCTGCGCCTTCAATGCCGCCGTCAGCGACCAGGCTTGGCAAACGTCGCTCGGGCTGCTCATCGGCGGCGCCTGCTGGGTGGTCGCGCTGGCGCATTTCAACGTTACCGTGCAGATGTCAACACCGCGCTGGGTGGTCGGCCGGGTGCTCTCGGTCTATCAGACGGCGACCTTCGGCGGCATCGCCCTCGGCAGTTGGATCTGGGGTGTTGTCGCTGATGCGCAAGGCGCCGAATTCGCTCTGACCGCGGCCGCCGTCACGATGCTGGCGGGCGGCGCGATCGGCCTGTTGCTGCCCTTGCCGCAGCAGGCAGTGCTCAACCTCGATCCGCTGAACCGTTTCAAGGAGCCGCATCTTGCGCTCGACCTGAAACTGCGCAGCGGGCCGATCGCCATCATGATCGAGTACATCATCCGCGAGGCGGACGTGCCGGAATTCCTGGCCACCATGGCCGAACGCGGCCGCATCCGCCGCCGCGACGGCGCCCGCAACTGGACGCTGGCCCGCGATCTCGAAAATCCCGCAATATGGATCGAGCACTATCACACGCCGACATGGCTCGAATACATCCGCCACAACAAGCGGGCCACCCATGCCGACGCCGTTGTCGGCGAGCGCCTGCGGGCGCTGCACAGCGGCGACGAGCCGCCGCGCGTCCGCCGCATGATCGAGCGTCCGACAACCGCCGGCACCGCGATCGTCATGCCGAAAGGACCAATCGAGCATTAGGTTGGCGGAAGCCCTGTCGGAGGAAGCACGCGTAAGCTCATTCGCTTGTGCCGCGTTGCGCCGAGAAGCTATTTGACCTTGATGATGACCTTGCCCTTGGCCCGGCCCTGTTCAATGTATGCCAATGCCTCGTTGGTCTGCTCAAGCGGAAAGACGCGATCTATAACCGGGCGGATGACGCCCGTTTCGATGAGCGACGTGATTTTTGTCAACTGCTCGCCATTGGCCGCCATGAACAGGAACGAATATCGGACATCTGCGCGTTTTGCCCGTCTCCTGACGCCTGCGCTCAGAACGCGCATGACCAGGTTCAGCACCCAGTTCAGCCCCTTCTCCCTGGCAAACCCAGGATCGGGCGGACCGGAGATCGAGACGGCTACGCCACCTGGCTTCAACACACGCAGGGACTTTTCGAGGGTCTTGTTGTCCTGGCTGTTCAGGACGACATCGTAGCCCGAAAGCACTTTCTCGAAGTCATCCTTCTTGTAGTCGACAATGACATCGGCGCCCAGCTTCCTGACCATATCCGTGTTCGACGCGCTTGTTGTCGTGGCGACCGTTGCGCCGAGGTGCTTTGCCAATTGGATGGCGAATGTCCCCACTCCGCCGGAGCCGGCCTGAATAAAGACCTTCTGTCCTTTCTTCAGCTTCGCCCTTTCAACCAGCGCCTGCCAGGCGGTCAGCCCCACCAGGGGAATGGACGCAGCCTCTTCCATACTGAGGTTTTTTGGCTTCAGGGCCACGTCCGCATCATTAATGGCGATGTACTCGGCGAACGCTCCGATCCGACCGTCGCGCGCTCGCGCATAGACCTCGTCGCCCGGTTTGAACTGTCGGACTTTCGCGCCGACGCGAATGACCGTTCCGGCCACGTCATGGCCTGCAACGAAGGGCCGGCCGTAGGGCAGGATCAGCTTGAACTCTCCGTCCCTGATCTTGGAGTCCAGCAGATTGACGCTGGCGGCATGGATCTGCACCAGCAGATCATTCTCCCCTACTTCCGGCTCTGGAACCTCTCCAAGCCGTAGGGGAGCTTTTTTTGCATATCGATCGACGATGAAGGCTTTCATTGCAGCTTTCCCAAATTGAGGAGACCCGAAGCGCCAGATCGACATCTCCGAAGCGTCGCCCTATTGCATTATGGTCACTTACTGATAATATGATCGTAATGCAATAGCTGATCGAAGGAGAAAAACATGCGCTACGAGAAAGGCAGGAGGGAAGCATCGCGGCAGCGGATCATGGATGTGGCGACCGAACGGTTTCGCTCCGACGGCATCGCTGCATCAGGTATAGCCGGCATCATGGGCGAGGCGGGACTGACCAACGGCGCTTTCTATCCGCACTTTTCGTCCAAGGCGGCGCTCGTGCGTGAGAGTGTGGCGATCGCCCTGGAGGTTCAGGCGACGCAGATTCAAGCGGCGCTGGCGGCCGGTGGCCTATCCATGGCCATCGACACGTATCTGTCGGCGGAACACCGCGACAATCCAGGCAAAGGTTGCGCTTCAGCCGCGCTGTTGCCCGAAATTGCGCGTGAGCCGGTCGAGACGCGCCAGGTTTACGCCGAGCACCTGCTCAAGCTCGTACGCCCGGTGGCGGCTGAGCTTGCGCCCGACGCCCGTGATCCCGAGGCTGTCGCATTCGGCGTCTTCGCAACCCTGATCGGCACGCTTGAGCTGTCGCGAGCGGTGAACGGAACCGAGCTGTCCGATCGCATTCTTGCGGCTGGCGCGGCAGCGGCGAAGGCGCTGCTTCAGCCCAGCCAAAACGACAAGCCAGTAGAAAGAAAACCATCATGAACGTGCATCATCTGTCGCGACCTGCCGCGATCGTCAAACACAGGGACGTGGCGACGAAAACGGTCGACGTCGGCGGTACGGAATTCGCCTACCGCGAACTCGGGCCCACGTCAGGGGTACCGGTGATCTTTCTGACCCATCTAAGTGCGGTCCTCGACAATTGGGATCCCCGGGTCGTCGATGGCATTGCCGCAAAACGGCGCGTTATCACCTTCGATAACCGCGGTGTTGGCGCATCAGGCGGCTCCACTCCCAACACGGTGGAGGCGATGGCCCGCGACGCGATCGCCTTCATCCGCGCCCTCGGCTTCGAGCAGGTCGACCTGCTCGGCCTGTCTCTTGGCGGCTTCATCGCCCAGGCGATTGTTCAGCTGGAGCCTGATCTGATTCGCAAGATCATCCTCGCGGGAACCGGCCCAGCCGGGGGTACCGGCATCGACAGGGTGACGTCCGTCACCATCTTCGACATGATCCGCGGCGCGCTGACCATCAGGGACCCAAAGAACTACCTCTTCTTCACCCAAAGCCCCAACGGCAAGAAGGCGGCGCGCGAGTTTCTGCAGCGCTTGAACGAACGGACCAATGACCGCGACAAGCCCATCGCCCTCGGCGCTTTCAGCCAGCAGCTCAAGGCGATCCGTGCCTTTGGCCTTGAGCGCCCTGCCGACCTGTCGCGTATCCGGCACCCGGTCCTTGTGGTGAATGGCGATCACGACAGAATGGTGCCCACCAGCAATTCCGTCGACCTGGCACGGCGCTTACCCAATGCCGAGTTGGTCCTGTACGAGGACGGCGGGCATACGGCCATTTTCCAGTATCACGGCGCCTTCGTGGAGAAGGCGCTGGACTTCCTCGAGGGCTAGTCAGGCGGTGCCGGTGTGTCGAGTTTGGTGAGAAATGACGCTTCGATCCATGCGCTAACCTGACGGGCAACACCGTACACTAGGTCGGGGAAGCCCTGAGGAAGGAAGCGCACGCAAGCTAATTCGCCGAATCTGCGTTGCGTCGACAACGGACCTTCAGTCTGTTCCCGTAAAGCAAACAAGACTGCCAAGTGACAACCCGCGCGTCAGGATGCAGCGCGCAGGCTCGTACGGACGCGCCGCCTGCTTGTGGCGCGGGACTTCTCCGCCACGACACCGGTGATCTCGACCACGCCGTTCTCATGCGGTTTGGCGTTTGTGACCTTGTGGAGACGCTCATAGGGCAACAGTTCCTTGACCCGGGCGTCGAGCACCGCGACTTCGGCTCGCAGATCCTCGCATTCCTGCCTCTGGACATCGAGCTGTATCTGTTCGGATGCCTGCTGCAGGGAAAGCTGCGAAAAATTCGCACTCACGGTCGAAAGGTGCATCTTGTCGTTTTCGTTCTCCTTTCTGAGAACGGACAACCTTTCCTCCGCAATTTGCTTTTCGGCGACAGCGTCGCTCCATTGAGCCTTGAGATTGGCGATCTCGCTCGCGGCTTGATTGTTCTCGCTCGAGGCGACTTCCAATCGTGATTGGAGGTTGCGAATTTCAGAACGCAGGCCGCCGATCTCCGTGAAACTACGCGCACGTTCGGCTTCCCTGTCACCTTCCATGATACGGGCCGCTTCCGTCATTTCCGACAGCTTCGCTTGCGCGATATCGAGCGATTTCTGCAGCCGCATCTCCTCTTGTTCGCTCTTGCCGAGCGCAGCCAGCAGTTCCGAAAGTCGCGCCGCGTCACTGGCATGAATCGTCGAGATCTCGTCCAGCCTGTGCCGCGCCTCAGCTTCCCGCTTCAGCGCCTTGTCGAAATCGATCGACAAGCTGACATGCTTTTCCCGCAATATCTCGTTCTCGCGCGCGCATCGGTTGGCCTCGGCCGTTCTGGCCGAGAGCGTTTTGACGAGGTCGCCGAACTCCGCTTCGCGTTCTGCGCTCGCATTGCCTGCCACGACGAGTTCCAGCCTTGCTGCAGCCAGCGCACTGCGAAGTGCCTCCTTGTCCTCGGCCAGGCTTATCTCGCGCTGCTGCAGGGCCTCGACGGCGCTTTCGCGCTCGCGCTGCTTTCTGGTCGCATCGTGGAACTGCTCCGATAGCACCCTTTGCTGCGTGGTCAGGCCGACATTTGCCAGTTCCAGTTCGTTGGCGCGAAGAATGTCCCCGTGAAGCAGCTTCAGGAATTCGCCGGTCAGATGATGCGAGGTCGCGATCTCCGACAGTTTCGTGTTGATCTCCTCCAGATACTCGTGCGCATCGTCAAACAGCCCCTCAACGGCATCCAGCGCAGCCAGGCGGGTTTGTGTGTGGGAGGTCAGGCGCCGTGCGATCTCGGGAGTGTCGGCATCGTCCTCGGGCTGAGAGTTGTCGTTCCTTGCCGCGAGATTCTCATCCGGAACGTTGTCCAACGGCGATTGGTCGTCCAGGTTGAGACACTCATCGAACGCCTCCGCCAAATCGGCTTCGAGTTCCTTGAATGCCCTGTCCACCGTCTCGGCACGCTTGATCAGACTTCTGATTTTCATGACTGAACATCCCCTACTGTAACGCCATCTGGGGTCTCGATCCTCGCCTCCCGGATACGGGTTCATCCCCTTCCCCCTGATCGCGCGGTGGCGCATGAGGCGAGCCCACGCTAGGGACGGGCTTGGCCACTGTCCTCGTCTGTTTGAATGATGCAAACCTTGTAACTGCCAGTGTGGACAGCGCAGCTCCACTGCGGCGATAAAACCCATCGTCATATCGGGAACCGCGTTGACGTAAACGTCAACCCGAAGCTATATGCGCCGGCGACCTTGATCGCGAAATGCGCAAGACGGCGACTTCGGGCCGGATCAAAGTGCCCCAGACCGAAGTGCCCCAGACCGAAGTGCAATGGGGTGCGACAAACGCAACGAGACGAGGAGAACGGCCATGGGCGTTCAGGAAATTGCCGACAAGATCAGCGCGCGCGTGGCGAGTGCCGGGTTCGATCGTTCCGTGAAATTCGATACCGGAGGCGACGGCGTCATCGTCATCGACGGCGCTGCTGTATCGACCACCGACGCGCCGGCCGACTGCACGATAAAGCTTTCGCTCGACGATCTGGAATCGCTGATATCAGGCGATCTCAACCCGACCATGGCGTTCATGTCCGGCAAGATAAAGGTCGAAGGCGACATGAGCGTCGCCATGGCGCTGAGCCAGTTGATCGGCTGATCCACTCCAAACCTGGATGGAAACAAACCGCCGCCCGATGGCAGCGGCTTGTTTCCGATCCGTCAGGCTGCCAGCGGCAGCCGCTGTGCCTTCAGCTTGCGCCCCGCCGCCTTCAGCGTGCCCTGCGCGCCGGCGAGCACGCCTTCCACCAGTTCCAGCGCCAGCAGGCGGTGCCGCTCATAAGGTCCCGGCATGGCCAGCGAGCCGGTTTTTTCGGCCGAGAACCCGAAGCGTTGGTAATAGGGCGCATCGCCGACCAGCAGGACCGCAGCATGACCGAGGCGCGCCGCTTCAGCGATTGCATGGCGCATCAGCGCCGAGCCGATGCCGGCATTCTTGATTGTCGGCTCGACGGCGAGCGGACCAAGCAGAAGGGCTGACCTACCGCCCTCGCCCAGCACGACATCCCAGAGCCGCACGGTGCCGGTGACAGCGCCCGATGCGTCGCGTGCGACAAAGGTCAGGCCTTCCGAAGGCCGGCGGCCGCGCCGCAGCTTTTCCGATGATTTCTTCCGGCGCTTCGGCCCCATGGCGCGATCGAGCAAAGCCTCGCGCGCCGGGACGTCGGCGGCGGTTTCGGCGGTGATGACGAAAGCGCTGGTATTCTCCCCCCTCGAGGGGGAGATTGAGCGCTGCACAGCGCCATCAACGATGAAATCCAAAACGTCCATTTCCGCGATCCTTCACGAGCGGATTGTTCCACAGGCGAACCGAAGCGGGCGATCTCGTCGCCCGCACCGGGTGATCTGACCGGCTCTTGCGAGCCGTCAGATCACGTAGGATCGGAGAGGCTCGAAGCCGTTGAAGGCGACCGAGGCGTAGGTCGTCGTGTAGGCGCCGGTGCCCTCGATCAGCACTTCGTCGCCGATGGTCAGCGACAGGGGCAGCGGATACGGCGTCTTCTCGTACATCACGTCAGCCGAATCGCAGGTCGGGCCGGCGAGCACGCACGGCGCGGTCTCGGTGCCGTCATGCGCGGTGACGATCGGGTAGCGGATCGCCTCGTCCATCGTCTCGGCGAGACCGCCGAACTTGCCGATGTCGAGGAACACCCAGCGGACATTGTCGTTGTCGGCCTTCTTCGAGATCAGCACGACTTCCGACTTGATGACGCCGGCATTGCCGACCATGCCGCGGCCCGGTTCGATGATGGTCTCGGGAATCGCGTTGCCGAAATGCTTGCGCAGCGCCGAGAAGATCGCCTGGCCATAGGCCTGGGCCACCGGCACGTCCCTGAGGTAACGGGTCGGGAAACCGCCGCCCATATTGACCATCTTGAGCACAATGCCTTCGTCAGCGAGCGTAGCGAACACCTTTTTGGCGTCGCCGAGCGCGCGGTCCCAGGCGGTCAGGTCGGTCTGCTGCGAGCCGACATGGAACGACACGCCATAGGCGTCCAGCCCGAGCGCCCTCGCATGGCGCAGCACGTCGACCGCCATCGCCGGCACGCAGCCGAACTTGCGCGACAGCGGCCATTCGGCGCCTTCGCCGTCGGTCAGCACGCGGCAGAACACACGGGCGCCGGGTGCAACGCGGGCGATCTTCTCGACCTCCTCGACGCAATCCACCGCGAACAGCCGGATACCGAGCTGATAGGCGCGCTGGATGTCGCGCTCCTTCTTGATGGTGTTGCCGAAGGAGATGCGGTCCGCCGGCGCGCCGGCGTCCATCGCCATCTCGACTTCGGCAACGGAAGCGGTGTCGAAGGACGAGCCCATCGCAGCAAGCAGGCGCAGGATTTCCGGCGCCGGATTTGCTTTCACCGCATAGTAGATTTTCGAATCGGGAAGCGCCTTCTCGAAGGCGCGGAAATTGTCGCGCACGACATCGAGATCGACGACGAGGCAAGGGCCGTTCGGACGTCGGGTGGCGAGGAAGTCAAGGATGCGCTGGGTAGCCATCGGGGTCTCTCCATAGCGCCTTTCGGCGCGCACAAAGGCTGCGGGACGCGGGTCATCGACCTCACGAACACGCGGTGGACAAAGGCGGGACGTCGATCCATGGAACCAGCCGGTGGAGACCCCGGAACCATGAAGCGCCGTCTCGCGGCGGTGAACCTTGGCCTTGCCCGGCCTCGGTTCGCTTTGTCTGCCTTGGCTTGGATTGGGAGAACCCGTTCCGCACTGCCGGCAATGAAGGTGTGCCTCTTCAGTAACCCCGGTCTTTGGACGACCGGCAGAACACCAGAAAGGCCCGCACCGTCGTTGCTTCAAGGTGTCCTCGGTCTGGCGGTTGGCCGCTAAACCGACTGGAGGGGTTAGCTCCAGTTACCTTACCGATATCCCTCACCATTTTGAGGATCGGCGGACACCCACAGGCACGTGCGACTTTGGGCAAGCGCGATATAAGGTCGATGGATTTCACAATCAATAAAAATCGTACGCCAGGTTGTAAAATTCCTGGCGTCGAACAATGTTGCAACAACTGTATCCGGATATCGAACGCATGGCAGGCACTCGCGGCCCTCTGAACGCTTTTCTCGACCTCGATGGTATACCTGTATCCAATGCGCAATCCGGCCCGCTTGCCGCCCTGCGACTGGCCGTCAAGGATATTTACGACGTCGCCGGCTACCGCACCGGCTGCAGCAATCCGCGAAAATACCAGCAGGCTTCACCCGCCTCGGCGACGGCGCCGGCCGTCCAGGCGCTGCTTGATTCGGGCGCGCGCTTCGTCGGCAAGACGCAGACCGACGAACTGGCCTTCTCGCTGATGGGGCTGAACGCGCATTTCCCGTCGCCGGTCAATCCGGCAGCACCTGATCGCGTCACCGGCGGCTCGTCCTCCGGTTCCGCCGCCGCGGTCGCCGGCGGGCTGGCCGACATCGCCACCGGATCCGATACCGGCGGCTCGATCCGCGCCCCGGCAAGCTTTTGTGGGCTGATCGGTCTGAGGACCACGCATGGCCGCATCTCGCTAGAAGGCGCCATGCCGCTGGCCCCTTCACTTGATACGTTCGGCTGGTTCGCCAGAGACATGGTCACCTACGAAAAGGTCGGCGCGGTGCTGCTCGGCGACGATCCTCACAACCACAAATTGCAGCGCCCCCTCGTCCTGGATGCGCTGGACGGGCTCGTGCTCGGCCCGCGGGAAGCCAACGAGTATCGCGCCATGGTCCGCACTGTCGCATCGATGCTGGGCGCGCCGCGCACCGTTGCCCCGCTGTCGCATTCCACCGACGATCTCTATTGGTGCTTCCGCAAGTTGCAGGGGTACGAGGCGTGGCAAAATCATGGTGCCTGGATCGCCGGCGGCGATCGGATGCTCGGCCCCGGCGTTAAGGAGCGTTTCGAGCATGGCGCAACCATCGACGCGGCAACCGCGCAATTTGAAACGGAACGTCGCGTTTCGTTTCGGCTTGAGCTTGCCGACCTGCTTGGCGAGGACGGTGTTCTTGTGCTGCCGACCGCTCCGGGTGCCGCCCCGCTCAAGGCCGCCTCATTCGACGATTTGCAGATCTATCGCGAACGCGCGCTAAGACTGTTGTGTCTTTCCGGTCTGTCCGGCTTTCCGCAGATCACCCTGCCGCTGGGCCTGGTTGACGGCGCCCCGTTCGGCCTCTCGCTGCTCGGACCGAAAAACAGCGACCGGCAGCTGATGGCGCTTGCCGCGCGCATCCTTTCAGCCCACCAGAGGAGCGCATGACATGGATACGCTGACCCGCATGCGCGCCTTCATCGACGTTGTCGAGGCCGAAGGATTTTCGGCAGCGGCGCGCAAGATCGGCCGCTCCAAGGCGCTGCTGTCGAAATATGTGCGCGAGTTGGAGGACGAGCTCGGCGCGCTGCTGCTCAACCGCACCACCAGGCAGTTCTCGCTGACCGAGGCCGGCCACACCTATTACCGCCGCGCCTCGGAAATCGTCCGCGAGGTCGACAGCCTGGCCGATGCGGTGCGCGAATCCTCCGGCGACGTGCGCGGCAGGATCAAGCTGTCGGCGCCGCGCACCTTTGCCGATGCGCCGATCGGCCTATCGCTGATCGACTTCGCCAAGCAGCATCCCGACATCGTGCTCGACATTCATCTCGACGACCGCTTCGTCGATCTGGTCGAGGAAGGTTTCGATCTCGCCGTGCGCATTTCGCGGCTGGAAAGCTCCTCGCTGATCGCCAGGCGCCTGGCGCCGTTCTCGGTGCGGCTGTGCGCATCTCCCGAGCTGATCGCCAGGCACGGCATGCCGGCGCGGCCGCAGGACCTTGGCCGCATGCCCTGCATCATCGACACCAATGGCCGCTGGCTGACCAACTGGCCGTTCAAGGGCGACAGCGGCGACACGGTGACCGTTTCGGTCTCCGGTCCGATCGAGGTCAACAGTCCGATGGCGGCAAGAGCCGCCGCCGTGGCGGGATTGGGATTTTCCGTCCTACCGGATTTCATCGCCGCGCCCGATATCGACAGTGGCCGGCTGGTGACCGCGCTGGATGACCGCATCCTGCCGGGTGGCGGCATTTTCGCCGTCTATCCGCACCGGCGCTATTTGCCTGCGAAAGTTCGCGTCTTTGTCGATTTCCTGGTGCAGTGGTTCAAGTCGATTGACAATGCATGAGCTTTTAGCCGCCCGGGGTCCCATTTTCGCCCGCTTTCTGGTAACTCTCGACAATCACCGAAGTCGATGGAATCACCACCCAGAATGAACCTGAAGCGGCAAGCAATCATGATGGCTTCGGCCATGGCGGCGACATTTGCCACGGTCGGGCCAGCCGACGTGCATCCCCACGTCTTCGCCGAGGCTCGCCTCGAAGTGATCCTCAGCCCGGATCACCAAAGCGTGAAGGCCTTGCGCCATGTCTGGCGCTTCGACGATTTGTTTTCGAGCACGGTGATGATGGAGTTCGACAAGAATTCCGACCTGAAGCTCGACGACAAGGAACTGAAGGAAGTCGCCGATACCGTCCATGCTTCGCTGGCGGAGTTCAATTACTTCCAGCTCGTCACCGTCGACGGCAAGGATGAGGCGATGAGCCCGCCGCCGCAGCTGATGGCGAATTTCGACAACGACCAGCTCATTATCCTGTTCGAATCCGAACCCAAGGCGCCGACCAGGCTGGCCGGCAAGATCGATATCGGCGTCTATGACCCGACCTTCTACACGGCGATCGACTTCACCGAGGATGCCAATATGCAGGTCGCCGACTTGCCGTCGACATGCACGAGCAAGGTCGTTCGTCCGAACCCCGACGAGGCGATCGCCGCGAACCAGAAGAACCTGACGGACGCCTTCTTCAATGATCCGACAGGCACCGATATGAGCAAGATATTTGCGACCAAGCTTGAACTGAACTGTCAGCCAAAAGGATAATCCGGTGACGAAACCGTCCCTGCGTTTGGCTTTCGGCCTCTTGGCCGCCGCCCTTGTCATGACGCACGTCCTCGGCTCAGCCCACGCCCAGAGCTCGCTCGGTATCGGCACCAATGACGGGATGGCTCCCACCACCGGCCCGTTCGCCCAAATCCTGATGTGGATCAATCTGCGTCAGCAGGAATTCTACCGCGCGCTTGCCGGTGCGATGAAAGCGATGCGTGAGGACGGCAGCAAGCTGTGGCTGCTTATCGGCCTGTCCTTCGCCTACGGCATTTTCCATGCCGCCGGCCCCGGTCACGGCAAGGCGGTGATCTCGTCCTACATGGTCGCGAACGAAGTCGCGCTGAGGCGCGGCATCATGCTGTCCTTCGTCTCGGCCCTGTTGCAGGCGCTGACGGCGATCCTGGTGATGATGCTCGCCTACTTCGTCCTGCGCGGCACCACCATATCGATGACCGACGCGGCATGGTTCCTCGAAGTCACGAGTTTTGTCTTTGTCACCCTGTTCGGCGCCTGGCTTTTATGGCGCAAGGCCGGCCCTGCCATCCTTCGCCTGTTCGGTGCGAACCCTGCCTATAGCCTTTCGGCGGCCCATGCCGGCCATTCGCAAACTGCACATGCGCATTCGGTGCATGCGCTTCACGCACATGGCCATGACGGCCACAATAACCAGGATCATGGCGCACACGACCATCACCATGACCATGGCGGACACGATGACCATGGCGGGCACCATCACCATGCGGCGGGCGAAGTCTGCGAGACATGCGGACATTCGCACGCGCCCGACCCGGCGCTGCTTTCCGGCGACCGCTTCGACTGGCGCACCGCCTGGTCGGCGGTGGCTGCGGTCGGTATCCGCCCCTGCTCGGGCGCGCTGATCGTGCTGAGCTTTGCCATGCTCAACGGGCTGTGGTTCGGCGGCATCCTGTCGGTGCTGGCGATGGCACTCGGCACCGCGATCACCGTCTCGATCCTGGCGACGCTGGCGGTGACGGCCAAGAACTGGGCGGTGTATTTCGCTGGCGACGGCCGCATGGGCAACCGCATCCATTCAATCGTCGAGATCGGCGGCGCCGCCTTCGTCTTTTTGTTCGGGTTGCTGTTGTTGTCGGCGAGCCTGACTGGCGGATAGCGCCTCGATCGGACGGGCAAAACTGTTGGTGTTGGCGCCGCCCCTCATCGCCCTGCCGGGCACTTCTCCCCGTATAGTGACTGTATAGTGACGGGGAGAAGGGCGCCTTCGCAGAGGATTTCGCCAATATCCAGCGCTGCAAAAAAACGCGCCGAGGGTGCGGCCAGCCCCCTCTCCCCGTCACTATACGGGGAGAGGATGCCGGCAGGCAGGTGAGGGGCAGCGCCGAGGTCGGCAATTGGCGCAGTACCAGCCCGCCGTGACCCGAATATCAACGCAAATTAAAACTTCCCGTCCAACTCGTCCTCGATATGCGCGCGGATGATGTCGTCGAAGCTGGTTTCGGCGGCAAAACCAAGCTCCCTCGACCGCCGCGCCTCGAACCGTGTCGGCCAGCCCTTGACGATCGCCCAGATCGTATCGTCGGGCTCCTCGCGGATCAGTTTCACCGCCTTGGCGCCGGCAATGCGTTCCAGGGCCTCGATCTGCTCGCCGACCGTGACGGCGACGCCGGGCATCGTCAGATTGCGGCGCGGCCCGACGGCGTCGCCGTCGATCGCTGCTGCGTGGATCAGAAAATTCACCGCCGAGCGCGGGCTGGCGTGGGTGTGTACGACAGAGCGCGGTGCCGGCAATATTGCTTCCTGGCCGTTCAACGGCTCGCGGATGATGCCGGAGAAAAAGCCTGAAGCCGCCTTGTTGGGCTTGCCCGGCCTGACGCAGATGGTCGGCAGCCTGATGCCGATGCCATCGAAGAAGCCGCGCCGCGTATAATCGGCGAGCAATGCTTCGCCCATCAGCTTCTGCGTGCCGTAGGAGGTCAACGGCGTCGGGTGGAATTCGTCTGATATAATGTCCGGAAACGGTGCGCCGAACACGGCGATCGACGAGGTGAAGACGACGCGCGGCGCAAACCCCGCCAGTCTTATGGCATCGAACAGCGCCCTTGTGCCGTCGAGATTGACGCGATAGCCGAGATCGAAATTGGCCTCCGCCTCGCCCGACACGACGCCGGCGAGATGAAAGATCACGTCTGGGCGCGACGCGACCAGCCGTTCCATCGCGCTCGCCGCGGCGAGATCGCCTGTATGGATGGTGACGTCGACGCCATCCAGTGTCGGCGCCTGCGGCGGCACGATGTCGTGAAGGTCGAGCGCGGCGATCTTCCGGCCGCTGAGCGTTCCATCCTTCGCCAGCCGGGCGATGAGCTTGCGGCCGACCATGCCTGCCGCGCCGGTAATCAAAACACGCATATCAATGATCCTTTTTGCGCTGGCTGCGGCCACGCAACCAAAACACGACGAAAATGGCCACCGTGAAGACAGCGGCAATAATAGCGGCAAGAATGGTCGACACGCGGCCGACCGCCAGCATCACGGTTGGCAAATAGTAGGCGGCGATGCCGAACAGCAGCAGCACCCACAGTGCGCCGATCGCCGCATTGCGCGTGTCACGATCCATCACGCGGCCCTGACACGGCGGGGATTCGTCAACTTCGTTACCATGCCATGGAACTCCTGGGATCAGTGATAGTGGCGATGATGCGGAGCCGCATCATGCGCATGGTCGTGCTCGCCATCATGCTTATCATCGGCGCAATGGCCGAATTCCGGTTCTACGGTGGCGTGGGCAATGCCATGCGCGGCAAGCCGCTTCTTGATGGCGCTGACCGCTTTGTGGGCATCGACGCCATCGTTGAGGCAAGCATGCAAGGTCGCCATGTTGCTTGACCCGTCAAGCGACCAGACATGCATGTGATGCACCTCGCGCACGCCGTTCACCGTCCCTTCTATGTCCCTGGCGATCAGGTCGCGATCGAGGCTCGCCGGCACGCCTTCGAGCAGGACATGGGCCGCTTCACGCATCAGCGACCAGGCGGTGGACAGGATCAGCAGCGAGACAAGGACGGACAGGATCGGATCGATAGGCGTCCAGCCCGTTGCCAGGATGATCAGCGCAGCTAAGATCGCCGCCGCCGAGCCAAGCAGATCGCCGAGCACGTGCAGGATGGCGCCGCGCATGTTCAGGCTGTCGCGGTCGCCGCCATGCAGCACGAAGAAGCAGCCGATATTGACCAGCAGGCCGGCGATCGCAACGACCAGCATCGGCCCGCCGAGCACGGGCGCAGGCGCCAGCAGGCGTTCCCAGGCCTCATAGATGATCCACAGCGCAATGGCGAAGATGGCGATGCCGTTGGTATAGGCGACCAGCGTCTTGACCCGGCCGAAACCGTAGGTGAGGCGAACCGTGGCCGGCCGGCCGGCCAGATGAAAAGCATACCAGGCAAGCCCGAGCGCGATACAGTCGGCGAGCATGTGGCCGGCATCCGCCAGCAGCGCCAGCGATCCCGTCAAGAGACCGCCAAGCGCTTCTACGATCATGAAGCCCGCGGTCAGGCAGGCGGCGATCAGCACGCGTTTCTTGTCGGTCGAGCCGTGCACATGACCGGCGCCGTGGCTGCGGTCATGCCCTTGCGAACCATGGTCGTGGGTATGCGCCACCTGCGAACTCCTGTCAGAACTGATCCATCCAGGCAGAATCCGGACGAAGGCTCTGTGTTCTTGTTTGACCATGATCTTTGCCCGAAAACCGGCTTCCACTTTTCGGGATCATGGTCCTTCTGGTTTGACCACGATCTTGCCCGAAAACTCGCCTTCACTTTTCGGGATCGTGGTCCTGGGTCATGGTCAGGCGCCGAACTCGGCGCGGAAATGCTCGAGCCGTCGCTTCTGCCGGCCGTCGCCGTCGAAATTGCCCGGATCGAGCCATGCCTCATAGGCTCTACGCAGTGCCGGCCACTCCTTGTCGATGATCGAGTACCACGCGGTATCGCGGTTTTCGCCCTTGACCACAAGATGCTGCCGGAAAATGCCCTCGAACTTGAAGCCGAAACGCTCCGCCGCGCGCTTCGACGGCTCGTTGCGGTTGTTGCACTTCCATTCGTAGCGGCGATAGCCAAGCTCGAAAATGTATTTCATGAACAGGAATTGCGCTTCAGTCGCCGCCGGCTTGCGCGAGATCAGCGGACCCCAATAGATGTTGCCGATCTCGATCACGCCATAGGCAGGGTCGATGCGCATCAGCGTCTGGCGTCCGGCGACCTTGCCGCTGGCCTTGTCGATGACGGTGAAGAACAGTGGGTCCTCGCTGGCTTCGGCCTTGTCCAGCCACGGCTGGAAGGCGGCGCGGGTCTGCGGCGGATAATCGGGCAGCCAAGCGAAGCGGCCGTCGACATCAGGCACCGACGACGCCTCGAACAGGCCGTCGCCATGCTTTTCGGAGGTCAGCGGCTCAAGCCTGACAGTGCGCCCCTCCAGCACCTTGCGTTCCGGCCGCGGGCGCGGTTGCCAATTCTTGAGATTTTCCGACACCCAAAGCTCCAATCCGTTTGACTTTGCGAAAGGACGCTCACAAAAACGCTCGCTCGGTGAAAGAACCACAGGGACGGGAAAAATGCTCCACACGATTTCGGCCTTCGATCGTCTCGGCGAGGAAAACGCCTTTGCGGTGCTGGCTCGTGCCACCGCGCTCGCCCATCAGGGCCGCGATATCGTCAATCTCGGCATCGGCCAGCCCGACTTCAAGACGCCGCAGCACATCGTCGAGGCCGCGATCAAGGCGCTGCGTGACGGCCACCACGGCTATACGCCGGCCAACGGCCTGCTGGCGACACGCGAGGCGGTGGTGCGCCGCACGCTGACCACAACCGGCGTCGAGGTGTCGCCCGAGGCGGTGATGATCCTGCCCGGCGGCAAGCCGACCATGTTCGCCGCTATCCTGATGTTCGGCGAACCGGGCGCCGAGATCCTCTATCCCGATCCCGGCTTTCCCATCTATCGCTCGATGATCGAGTTCACCGGTGCTGCTCCGATACCGGTGCCGATGCGCGAGGAGAACGGCTTTGCCTTCTCGGCGCAGGAGACGCTGGCGCTGATCACGCCGAAGACCAGGCTGCTCATCCTCAACTCGCCGGCCAACCCGACCGGCGGGGTCACCCCGCGCGCCGAGATCGAGAAGCTGGTCAAGGGGCTGGAAGCGCACCCGGACGTCGCCATCCTCTCCGACGAGATCTACGACGTGATGACCTATGACGGCGAGACGCACTTCTCGCTGCTCAATTTCCCCGAAATCCGCGACCGACTGATCGTGCTCAACGGCTGGTCGAAGACCTGGGCGATGACCGGCTGGCGCATGGGCTGGTCGATCTGGCCGAACGGCGACAAGGGCGCCCACCTCTACGACAAGGTGCGCAAGCTGGCGGTCAATTGCTGGTCCTGCGTCAATGCGCCGAGCCAGTATGCCGGCATCGCGGCCATCGACGGTCCGCAGGACGACGTCGACAAGATGATGCGCGCCTTCGACCGCCGCAGGAACGTCGTGGTCGAAGGCTTGACCGCCTTACCGGGCGTTTCCTGCATCACGCCGAAAGGCGCTTTCTATGCCTTCCCTAATGTCTCAAAAACTGGTTGGAAGGCCAAGAAACTCGCCTCGGCTTTGCTTGAGGATGCCGGCGTGGCGCTGATCGGCGGACCTGATTTCGGCGTTCTCGGTGAAGGCTATATCAGGCTGTCCTACGCCAATTCCGAAGAGAACATCCTGCGCGCGCTGGAACGGATCAAGGCGTTTCTGGGCAAGTGAGGGCGGGTCGCGACCGACGAAAGGAGATGTCAGATGTTCTATGCCATCCTTGCCTATCACGTGGAAGAAGTGATCACGGCGCTGACGCCGGAGGAGGACGCGGCGCTGATGGCCGACCTGCTCAATATCCACGAACGGCTTTACCGGGATGGCAGCCTCGGCCCGGCGGCGCGGCTCGGGGCGACCCAAGACGCGTGCACCTTGCGCGGGCCGGGCGCCGGAATGGTCATTGACGGACCCTTCGCCGAGACCAAGGAGCAATTGTTGGGACTATACGTCGTCGACTGCGCCACGCGCGACGCCGCGATCGCGATTGCGCGCGACTTTCGCCGTGTCAATCCGACGGCCGTCTACGAAATCCGCCCTATTTCGTTATATCTTCCGGGCGTGCCGCTTTCGGTGACGCAGTCCTAAAGCGCATCGCGTTTGAAGGATGCGACGCGCTTTAGTTCTTGTTTGATTCATGTCGTTATCGCAAAACCGCTGCGCACTTTTGCGCGACATGCATTAGCCAAAATTGAACGCCGTCCGGCCGGGTCCCCCCGGCGTTCGCCGGCCTTTCATCGTGCCAGTGGCACGGATGAATTCGCTGACGCGAACCGGCCGTTCACCCTCGCCCGACATACGGCATCTTCGTCGCCATCACGGTCATGAACAGCACGTTGGCGTCGAGCGGCAGGCTGGCCATATGGAGGACGGCATTGGCGACCTGCTGGACATCCATCACCGCTTCGGCGGCGATGGAGCCATTGGCTTGCGGTACTCCGACCGTCATCGCCTGCGCCATGTCGGTCAAGGCGTTGCCGATGTCGATCTGGCCGCAGGCGATGTCATAAGGCCGGCCGTCCAGGGCCAGCGTCTTGGTCAGCCCGGTAATGGCGTGCTTGGTCGCGGTGTAGGGCACTGAACCCGGACGCGGCGCGTAGGCAGACACCGAGCCGTTGTTGATGATGCGACCGCCCATCGGCTGCTGCCTGCGCATGGCGCCGAAGGCAGCGCGGGCGCACAGGAACGAGCCGGTGAGATTGACCCCGACAATTTCGTTCCACACCTCGACCGGTATCTCGTCGATCAATGTCGACTTGTAGCCCGTGCCGGCATTGTTGAAGAGCAGGTCAACACGACCGAAAGCCGCCGCCACCGTCTCGAACAGATCGTCGACCTGGTCGGCCTTGCTGATGTCGCAGGCGACTGCCAGCGCCTTGGCTTGTGTCGATCCGGCATCAGCGATTGCCTTGTCCAGCACCGGCTTGCGGCGTCCGCAGAACACCGTATTCCAGCCGGCCCTGAGCAGCGCCGTGGCAACGGCTTTGCCGATGCCCGTGCCGGCGCCAGTGACGATGGCTGTTTTGTAGTCTGTCATAACTGTCCTCCTGCAGCGCCGCATGCCCGCAAGGACGCTATAGCACCATGATTTTGAGCAATTTTGAATTTGCACATGATCGCTTCCAAAAATCGATTCCGATTTCGGCTCATGCGCTAACCGGCTGCGTCAAAAAGGGCGGCCATTGGCGGCCGCCCTGATCTGAACCGGCTGGGAGGAGGAAAGCCGATCCGACTGCTTAAAATCATGCGCTTCCTGGGTAAACGAGAGATTAACGCGAAAGGACGCCGGATTGCCGCTCTCCGCGGCCCTGAAGCCTACCAGCGCGAATTGGCGGTTGCCTTGCCCGATCCCGGCACCCCTGACGCCGGCACCCCTGACTCCGGCACCCCAGACTCCAGCACCTTTGGCGCCGGCACTTTTGCCGCCGCCACCGTCGCCTCGACATGGTCGAGCAGTGCATCCGGCAAGCTGAGGCGGCCGGCGAGCAGATCGAGATAGCCACGTTCGGCACGTGTATTCGGATCGATGGCGAGGCGCGAGGCGGTGTAGAGCTCGAGCTTCTGGGCGTCGGTTTGGGCGCCGGCGACCAGCGTATCCAGGTCGAGCGGCCTTTCCAGTTCCGACAACAGGAATTTCTCCGCGTCGGCGTCGATGCCCGAGAGGCTGAGCTTGCCGGCGATCTTTTGCCGTTCGTCGTCGTCGATATGGCCGTCGGCCTTCGCCGCCGAAATCATCGCGCGCACCAGCGTCAGGGTGAATTCGTCCTCGCCTTGCGGCGCTTGCGAGGGATGAAAGCTGGTGTCGGCGGGCGGCGGCAGCAATTCCGGTTCACCGGCAACTTGCGTTTCAGCCGGCGCCTTGCCGTTCTTGTAGTTCTGGTAGGCCTTGTAGGCGAGGCCGCCGACCACGGCCAGGCCGCCGAGCTTCACCGCCGTGCCGGCGACCTGACGGCCAGCGCCGGTTCCGAGCAGCACCGCGGCCAGCGCGCCAGCGGCCAGCGGATTGTCCTTGGCCATTTGCACCGCCTGGCCCCCTCTGTCGCGCACGGTCGATCCGGTTCCGGGAATTTGCGAGCCGAGCAGATCGTTGAGGAGCTTCTTGGGATCGAACATCAATGCCTCCAGAATTGGCCGGCCGAAAGCGCCGGGCAGGTTTTCGGACGTTGAACAGGTAGGCCCCGCATATGGACATTACAATGACGGATGGGCGCTTTGCCGGTGATGGCACAAACGAGATGATGTCAGGATCTGCCTTGTCCAACGCGTTGGGCCGAAAATCGGAATCGATTTTCGGAAGGCACGATTTATGGATTCAATGTTAGAGCGTACTTTGTGCATCCAAGCTGACGCACGTCGCTTTAACGTCCGATATGCGGAGCCCTGCCTTGCGCTTGCGCCAGCTCGACCTGGCGTTGACGCTCGGCGTAGCGGGCGCGATCCTCGTCGGAACGGACATCGTAGCAATGCGGGCATGAGATACCGGCGGCGTATGTCGACGACAACAGGTCCTGCCCGGTCAGCGGATGCCGGCAGGCGCGGCAAAGTTCGGCCTCACCCTCGACCAGGCCGTGCGACACCGAGACGCGTTCGTCGAAGACGAAGCACTCGCCCTGCCAGAGGCTTTGCTCGGCAGGCACCTCTTCGAGATATTTCAGGATACCGCCCTTGAGATGGAACACATCCTCGAAGCCGAGCGACTTCACATAGGCCGTTGCCTTCTCGCAGCGTATGCCGCCGGTGCAGAACATGGCCACCTTGCGGCCGACGAGCTCGGCCCGGTGCTGCTCGACCCAGGCCGGGAATTCGCGAAAGCTCGTTGTCGCGGGGTCGACCGCTCCCTTGAACGTACCGATCGATACCTCGTAGGCGTTGCGCGTGTCGATGACGATCGTGTCCACATCCGATATCAGCGCGTTCCAGTCGGCCGGTGCGACATAGGTGCCGGCGCTTGCCGCCGGATCGAGATTCCCAACACCCATGGTGACGATCTCGCGCTTCAGCCGCACCTTCATGCGGTGAAACGGCATCTGCGCGGCGCTGCTGTACTTGACCTCGAGACCGGCGAGACCTTCGATGGATTCGAGATGATCGATGAGCGCGGCTATGTCAGCTTCGCTGCCGGCGACCGTGCCGTTGATGCCCTCATGCGCCAGCAGCAGCGTGCCCTTGATACCGCGTCCGCAGCAAAAGGCGGCGAGCGGCGCGCGCAACGCCTCAAAGTCGTCGAGCCGGGCAAACCTGTAGAGCGCGGCAACGCGCAGGGGTTGATTGGGCAGTGTCATCGCCGAAGCCACTAAACGCTCATGAAAGCCGATTCAAGGCCGCCGCGCGGAGCAGCCTCTCCTTGGTGGCCTTGACGGCCGGTCTGACGGACTTGCCGGCAGCGCGTGACATCGCGACACGCCTCGCTTCGTGGACAGAAAACCGGCCTTCTGCTAACCGATTGAACGGATCAATACCGGAGAGACGACAAATGCCCAGCAAGACCGAAAAGCTCCTGTCGCTCCTCAACGGCCAACCGGTTATCCCGGTGCTCAAGATCGCCAATCTCGCCGATGCCGTGCCGCTGGCGCGCGCGCTGGCGCGCGGCGGCCTGCCGGCGATCGAGATCACGCTGCGGACCGCTGATGCGCTGGAGGCGATCCGGCTCGTGACAAGCGAGATCGAGGACGCCATCGTCGGCGCCGGCACCATTCTGGACATCAGCCAGTTCGACGAGGCGGCGGCAGCCGGATCGAAGTTCATCGTCAGCCCCGGCATCACCCGCGAGCTTCTGGCGGTGGCGAAGGACAGCGACGTTCCGTTGCTGCCCGGCGCCATCACGCCCGGTGAGATCATGGCCGCCCGCGAGGCAGGCCTGCGCTTCCTGAAATTCTTCCCGGCAGAACAGTCGGGCGGCATCGCCTCGCTCAAGGCATTCGCCTCGCCGCTCGCCGATGTCCAATTCTGCCCGACCGGCGGCATCACCGACAAGAACGCCAGCGACTATCTGAGCCTGCCCAACGTCATCTGCGTCGGCGGCTCCTGGGTGGCGCCGGACGATTTGGTCAAGGCCGGCAAATGGGACGAAATCGAAGCCCTGGCGCGCGCCGCGAGCAAGCTCGGGCGATAGAGACAACTCTCACCCCAAGCAGACCAATGCATGCCCGCGCAAAAGCATGCCCTCGGGCCTGACCCGAGGGCGTGCAGCGGTTTTGCGATAACGACATGCATAAAAAAAAGCCGCGCGGGTTACCGGCGCGGCTTTTTTTATTGGTTGGTCGATCCGCTACTCGGTCCTGAAGCGGGCGACCGACAGGAACTTGACGGCATTGCCGGTGAACCGGTTGGCGTCGGCCAACTGATCGTCCGCCTGGAAGCCCACGGTATAGACTTCGGTTGGGGGCGTGTGCACGATATTGTAGGCGTAGCGCTGCGCCGTCGTCGCGCTGGAGACGGTGGCGACATTCTCGCCGCTGTTCAACGCCCAGCGCGCCGCCGTCGGCTCTGCGGCGACTACCACGGACTTGGGACCAGGCTTCAGGTCACGGGCGGTTGCCCTGGCTGCCTTGCGGGTGGTCTTCACACCCGTGCCGATCGCCGCGGCCGGATCGGAGCCAGCCGGGCGGGCAAAGACAGCCTCACGCGGCGATGCGGCATTGCCCTTCGCCAGCTCACCGAGGACCGCGCTTGGCTGGGAGAGCGAAGCGACCTGGTATTCGTCGGTTGCGCTGACCCGTTCGAGGACGGCTTTGACCGCATCAGACTGGACTGCGGCAGACTGGACTGCGGCAGACTGGACCTGGTCAGGCTGGGCCAATTCGGGCTGGGCCAGATCGGGCCGAGCCGACGGCAGCACCGAGAACACATCGGTAGCGGTCTTGCCGTGCCCGGCGGTATCTGCCAGCGCCAGAAGCACAGCCTTGTCCTGCGGTGCAAGGTCGGCCGCTGCAAGGTCGGCCGGCAACGAGTGATTGGGGCGCCAAGTCGGCAACGGAATATTGTTGGCGGCAACCTGCGCAGCATCGGCGACAACGGACGGTTGGTCCATGCCGAAGGGGGCGCTCGCCGGCGCTTGCGCGGTCGTCACCGCCTGTTCGGTGGTGGCGGTGGCATCCGCCACGCCGAACGGAACGTTTTCGGGCGGCTGAGCGACATCGGCCTTCGGACGCGGGGCGAAATCGGGCAGCGGCACGCTGCGCGCCGGCAGCGCCGCGATGATCGTTTCCGGCGTGTCCTCCTCCGGTTCCGGAGCAGGCGCATCGGCGATTTGCGGAATCTCGGCGCGCTTCGCATCCTCAGGCGACACGATGGCAATGCCCGGAAGCTTGCTGTTCCTGGCGGCCGGCGCCGGCTTGGCGTTCGCCAGCTTCACGCTCGCCGCCTTCACATTGGTTGACTTCGGCGTTGGGGCGGCCACCACATCGGCGCTGTCATCGGCCTCGTCTTCACCGCCGCCGAAGAAAGCCGCCAGCAGACCGCCGGATCTTTTGGCACCGCCACCTGCGCTGGCCATTTCGATGGCGGGAGCGCCGGCGCCCTTGCGCGCCTTGTACGAGGCGAGCGCCTGTGAATAGCCGGGCAACGGCTTGCCGTCGCTCGGCACATGCAGCGTCTTGCCGTTGGGGAACACGCGCGCCAGTTCCTGGCGGCTGATGCCAGGCCAGTGCCGCACATTGCCGACATCCATGTGGACAAAGGGCGAGCCGGACCTCGGATAATAACCGACGCCACCGCCCTGCATCCGCAGACCGATGTCGCGCAGTTTCTTCAGCGGCACCCCGGGAATGTAGAAGTCCATGGCCTTGCCGAGCGTATGCTGGCTTTTCTTGGCAACGCCCCTGCTACGGCTGCGCAGCATCGAGTTCGTCGACGACGAGCGATAACCGCACACGACCTGGATATAGTCGCGGGCGCCGCTCTGCCGGTAAGCCTCCCAGACCAGGTCGAGCAGGCGCGGATCCATCTTGGTCGGCTCGTTGCGGCGCCAGTCGCGCAGGATGACGTTGATCTTTTTCAGACCCGCCTGATCGTAGCGGCCGCCGCGCTTGAAGACGATCTCCGCCTTCTCTTTGGTGTGCAGGTTGTAGAGTTTCAGCGAACGTGTCTGGGCGCTGGCGCCGGTCGCAGCCGCTGTAAGGAAGCCAAAGGCGAGAATCACCGCTGCCAGCCATCTCGGCCAGGCGCTCATGTGATAGTGCCGCCCGTTTGTGTGTCGTTCGACTTTGTTCAAATCAAAAGGCCTTGCAGGCTGCCGTTTGTCCCCGGATTTGACCAACGGATGCGGTGGTGTTCACATCCGAATATCGATCCTAATGGTTAATCATCGCTTATTGAAGCCGAAATGCGGTAACACCGTGGCGATATCCCGTCAAAAATATTGCACGGGGTTTCTTGGTAAACTGCTGGTTTAGATCATGTTTCTGGCTTTGCCTGAACACGATCTGTTACCAGACGCTTCAATGCGTGAATACTGCCGGCAAGCGCGTCGCCCGACCGCGTCACGCCCGATTCGCGACTGTCGATTGTCCTGATGCCGGGTTGGCAAGCTGGTCCGGGCTTGCCTGTCAGGAAGCAAGCCGGTCGATACGGCCTGTTTCCGGATCGATGCCGTATTCCTTGAGCTTCCTGTAAAGCGTCGAGCGGCCGATGCCGAGACGGCGGGCAACTTCGCTCATCTGGCCGTTATAATGGTCGATGGCGAGCTTGATCATTTCGAGTTCGACATCGGCCAGGGCCCGCACATTGCCGCGTTCGTCCAGCGCCCGCAGCGTGCCGAAGCGGGGCTGCTGCCTGGCAGGCGGATCGAGCTCGGTCACAGCGATGCCATTATTGGCGCCCTCGCCCAGCGGCTCGGTGACCAAAGGCAACGCGGGCAACCAGTCATGCGCATCGAGGTTGACGGTGCCCTCGACCTGCGCCCGGATCTGCGGAAACTCCTCCTCGGTCAGCACATCGCCTTCACAAAGCACCGAGGCCCGGAAGACGGCGTTTTCCAGCTGGCGGATGTTTCCCGGCCAGTCGTAGGCCTGCAGCATGGCGAGCGCCGCGGCCGAAATGCCGTGCAGGCGATGACGTGGACCGGTGGGCGCAACCTTGTCCAGAAAATGCTCGACCAAATACGGAATGTCGTCGCGACGGTCGCGCAGCGGCGGCACGAAGATCGGATAGACGTTCAGGCGGTAGAACAGATCCTCGCGGAACTTGCCGTCCTTGACCTGCTGCAGAAGATTGCGGTGTGTCGCCGAGATCAGCCTGATGTCGACCCTGACGGTCGAACGCCCGCCGACCGGATCGACCTCACCGTCCTGCACGGCGCGCAGCAGCTTGACCTGCACATCGAGCGGCAGGTCGCCGATCTCGTCGAGGAAGAGCGTGCCCGAATGCGCCTCGACGAACTTGCCGGTGTGTTTTTCGGTGGCGCCGGTGAACGAGCCCTTCTCGTGGCCGAACAGGATCGATTCGACCAGATTGTCGGGGATGGCGCCGCAATTGACGGTGACGAACGGTTTTGAGCGGCGATCGCCGCTGCCCTGGATGGCGCGCGCCACCAACTCCTTGCCGACACCGGATTCGCCCTCGATAAGGATCGGGATGTTGGACGCGGCCGCCTTCTGGCCGAGACGGATCACCCGGTCCATCGCCGGGCTGTGCGTGATCATGTCCTTGAAGGTCAGATGGCCGCCGCGCCGCCGCGACGTGCGCTTCACTTCCCCCTCGACCGCCTCGACTTTGAGCGCGTTGCCGATCGATGCCTGCAGCCTGTCGGGAGATGCCGGCTTGACGACGAAATCGAAAGCACCGTGACGCATGGCCGAAACGACGGTTTCGATGCCGCCCTGGGCGGTTTGTACGATGACCGGAACCTGGATGCCGCGCTCACGCATCGCCTTCAGCACGCCGATGCCGTCGAGGCCCGGCATGACGAGGTCGAGGATGACCACCGACACGTCGCGCGCCTTGGGCCCGTCGAGCGCATCGAGACCGGCCTCGCCGCCATCCGTGATGATCGCGCTGTGGCCGAATTTCGTCACCGCCGCCTCGAGCAGCCTGCGCTGCACGGGATCGTCATCGACTATGAGTATGGAACCTGTCATGACTGGTTCAACGATGCTCGCCCAATATGCCCACCCCACTGTGCCCACCCAATGGGGAACCCTATGGATCATCCTGGCACAGGGTTCTAAATAAGATTTCAAAAAACCCGGTGAACGAATTGCTTAGGATTTGACCGGCTTTCTCATCCCCTTGATTCTTTGGCCCTTTGACAAACTGGAAAGTGTCGGCAATGAGCATGGTTTTTAGTCGGCAGCTTGCGGCGGCGGCGTCCGGTCAGGGCGCGGCGGAGCTTGGTGATCTGCCGGAATGGGATCTCGCCGATCTCTATTCCGGCATGGACGCCCCCGAACTGAAACGCGACATCGCCAAGGCGCTCGCCGATGCCATCAGCTTCGAGAGCCGCTGGAAAGGCACGCTCGCCGCCGAGGCGGAGCGTGCCGACAGCGGCAGGCTGGGCGAGGCGCTTGCCGCCTATGAGGCGCTGGAGGAACTGATTGGCCGGATCGTCTCCTATGCCGGACTGATCTACGCCGGCAACACCGCGGATCCGCAGCGCGCCAAGCTCTATGGCGACATTCAGGAGAAGATGACCGACGCCAGCGCGCATCTTCTGTTTTTCGCGCTCGAACTGAATCTTGTCGACGATGCCGCGATCGAAACCGCGCTTGCTGCCGATCCCGCCTTCGCTCACTACCGGCCGTGGGTGCTTGATCTGCGCATGGACAAACCCTACCAGCTCGAAGACAGGGTCGAGCAGCTTCTCCACGAGAAGTCGATTACCGGACGCGGCGCCTGGAACCGCTTGTTCGACGAGACGATGACCGACCTGCGCTTCGACATCGATGGCGAAGAGCTGACTCTGGAGCCGGCGCTGAACCGCCTCCAGCACGCCGATGGCGAGGTGCGCCGCCGGGCTTCTGAAGCGCTGGCCGCAACCTTCCGCAAGAATCTGCGCACGTTCACGCTGATCACCAACACGCTGGCCAAGGACAAGGAGATCTCCGACCGCTGGCGCGGCTTCGCCGACATCGCCGATTCGCGGCATCTCGCCAATCGCGTCGAGCGCAGCGTGGTGGATGCGCTGGCCTCAGCCGTTCGTGACGCTTACCCGCGCCTGTCACACCGCTACTACGCGATGAAGGCGCGCTGGCTCGGCATGGAAGTGATGAACCACTGGGACCGCAACGCACCGTTGCCGGAAACCCCGCAAGCGATCATCGGCTGGGACGAGGCCAAGAACACGGTGCTTTCCGCCTATCAGCGCTTTTCACCTGACATGGCGGAGATTGCCCGGGTTTTCTTCGACCGCAACTGGATCGACGCGCCGGTAAGGCCTGGCAAGTCGCCGGGCGCCTTCGCGCATCCGACCGTGCCGTCGGCGCATCCCTATGTCCTGCTCAACTACATGGGCAAGCCGCGCGACGTGATGACGCTGGCGCATGAGCTTGGCCACGGCGTGCATCAGGTGCTCGCCGCAAGCCAGGGCGCGCTGATGGCCTCGACGCCGCTGACACTGGCCGAGACGGCGTCCGTCTTCGGCGAGATGCTGACGTTCCGCTCGCTGCTGGACCAGACCACCGACAAGCGCGAGCGCAAGGCCATGCTTGCCCAGAAGGTCGAGGACATGATCAACACGGTCGTGCGCCAGATCGCTTTCTACGAGTTCGAGCGCAAGGTGCATGCCGAGCGCAAAAACGGCGAGTTGACATCGGACAGACTCGGCCAGTTCTGGCTGGAGGTGCAGGCGGAAAGCCTCGGGCCGGCGATCAAGCTGCGCGAGGGTTACGAGGTCTTCTGGAGCTATATTCCACACTTCATCCATTCGCCTTTCTACGTCTACGCCTATGCGTTCGGCGACTGCCTGGTGAATTCGCTCTATGCGGTCTATCAGAATGCAGAGCGTGGCTTTCAGGACAAATATTTTGCCATGCTGCGCGCCGGCGGCACCAAGCATCATTCCGAGCTCCTGGCTCCCTTCGGTCTTGATGCCACCGATCCTGCTTTCTGGCAGATCGGCCTTGGCGTGATCGGCGGGCTGATCGACGAGCTCGAAGCTTTGGACAATTGACGCACAGCGCTGAACATCCAGGTTCGACAGAGCAGATTAGCTGCAATGCATATTGAAGGCCATTCTATTCTTTCCCTAAATATCTGTTCTTAAATAACTCCATGGAATTTTTCCGTTAGCTTTCCGGAAGCTGTATGATAGCGTCCCGCCTCAAGCTCAGTCGGGCGCGGGGCTTAGGCCAAATCTTCGGCCGGTCACGGCGCTTCGACGATTGCGACAGCGCCGTTGGCCATGGCAGGAAAGCCGGTCGCCGACAGCGCGATTTAAGCCGGCTGTTCCACGAGCAGCGGAGCCACCATTGAATGGTCCTTGTGCCAAGGTCCCAGGCCACGGCAGATGGATCGGACTGGAGAGAGACAATGGGCACTTTTTTCTACATGCTCCTGGCGTTCCTGGTAGGTGTGTTGGCTGGCTGGTTCATCTGGGGACGCCCGCGTGGCGATCTCGACAGCCTGCGCGGTGACATGGACCGCACCCGCAGCGAGCGCGACAGGCTGCGCGCCGACGCCGACCGCCTGACCCGTGAGCTGGAAGTATGCCGCGGCGCCCGCGCCGACCTGGAGCGCCAGTTGGGCGAGGCGCAAGGCACCAAGGCCGGTGCGACAAAGGCAGCAATCCCGGCACCGCCGGCATTGATGGCGACATCCGCGCCGGCCAACACGACGCCCGCCAAGACGACGCCGGCCAAGACCGGGCCGGCAACGTCCGGGCCGGCAAAGACCACGTCCAAGAAACCGGCGGCCGGGAAGGCGGCAGCCGCGCCGAAGGCCAGTGCATCGAAAGCGAGTCCGTCGCAGGCAAGTGCGCCAAAACCCCCCGCATCGAAAACCAGTGCTGCACCAAAGAGCGCTGCGCCAGCGGCAAAGAAAGCCGCGACAACAAAGGCGGCGGTGGGCAAAGCCAGCAATCTGCGTCGCCTGATCGGCATCGGCCCGGCCAACGAGCGACTGCTCCACGGGCTCGGAGTGACGACCTACGCGCAAATCGCCGCCTGGACGGCCGCCGACGTCAAGCGGATCGAGGAGACGTTGAACTTCGACGGCCGCATCGAGCGTGAGCGCTGGATCGAGCAGGCGAAACTGCTTGCCGCCGGCGATGAGGAGGAATTCGCGCGCCGCTTCCCGACCGCGGGGACCGGGAGCAACACCTAAATTGCCTGCTGGCATCGAGCACATATAAGAGACCGGCGACGCCCGCGAGGTGCCGCCGGTTTGCTTTTTGCACCAAGCTGCGTTTGCGTCTTGAGACGCCGGTCTCTCGATTGCGCGCGATCGAGCCGCCATATAGAGCGATAGCTGGCGTCATCGATCGCAGCATCAGAGTCCCATGCCCCTGCCCTCTGCAATTTTTCGAAATGACGAGCGCGCTCATCAGCTCGTCTTCGACCAGCCGGCCGACATTATCGTGGCGCATGAGGCGGAGGATTTCCTGCCGGCGCTGGACATTGCGCAGGCCGCGCATGACGCCGGCAAATGGCTGGCCGGCTATTTCTCCTACGAGGCCGGCTACCTGCTCGAGCCGAAGCTCGTTCCGCTGCTGCCGGGCGGACGCCGCGCCCCGCTTGTCTGCCTGGGGATCTTCGACGCGCCTGTCGAACAGCCGGTCGTGCCCGGCGACGCGCCGTCGACCAACGGCCCGATCTTCAATGCGAGGGCCGCCTGGACTTCGGAAGACTATGCAAAACGCTTTGCGCGGCTCCACAATCACATTCGCAAGGGTGATTGCTATCAGGGCAATCTGACCTTTCCGGTTCATGCGCAGTGGTCGGGCGATCCGCTGGCCGCCTTCGATGCGCTGACGGAGCGCCAACCGGTGAAATACGGCGCGCTGATCGCGCTCGGCGATCCGGTCGTCTTGTCGCGTTCGCCGGAACTGTTCTTCGAGATCGACGCCGCAGGCATGATCGAGACGCATCCGATGAAGGGCACCGCCCCGCGCGGCGCGACCAAGGCGGAGGACAAGCGGCTGAAGACGTTCTTGCTCAATGACGAGAAGAACCAGGCTGAGAACCGGATGATCGTCGATCTCCTGCGCAACGACATTTCGCTGATCAGCGAAGTCGGCACGCTGGAGGTGCCGGAGCTTTTCCGCATCGAGAGCTACCCGACCGTCCACCAGATGGTGAGCCGCGTGCGGGCCAAGCTGTTGCCCGACCTCAGCATCCGCCGGATATTCGCTGCGCTGTTTCCATGCGGATCGATCACCGGCGCCCCGAAAATCCGCGCCATGGAAATCCTGCACGATCTGGAAGCCACGCCGCGCGACGTCTATTGCGGCGCCATCGGCTGGATCGCGCCCGGCGGCACGATGCGCTTTTCGGTGGCCATCCGCACCATATCGCTCTTTTCCAGCGGCGAGGCCGTCTACAATGTCGGCGGCGGCGTCGTCTTCGATTCGACCGCCGAGGAGGAGTATCAGGAGTGCCTGCTGAAAGCGCGCTACGCGACGGGAACACCGCCGATTTCGAGCTGATCGAAACCATGCGCTGGCAGCCGGGCCAGGGCTTCCTCCGTTTCGACCGCCATTTGGCACGCCTTTATGGCTCGGCGGCCGAACTGGGTTTTGCCTGCGATCCGCAGAAGGTCGGCGAGATGCTCAGGAACGCCGTCGACCGGCCGGACATAGCCTTGCGTACACGCCTGGTCCTGTCGCGCAGCGGCAAGGTGACGGTCTCGGCGCTGCCTTATGAGCCGCACGCAGCCGACAAGGTCTGGAGGCTGCAACTGGCGCGGGTGCGGCTTCAATCAAGCGACACGCTGCTGCGCCACAAGACGAGCCGCCGGGACATCTATCAGCGGGCGCGCGCCGAATATCTGATCAGTCGGGCCGACGAGGTTCTCTTGGCCAACGAGCGCGGCGAAATCTGCGAGGGCACGATCACCAATCTGTTTGCCGATTTCGGCGACGGCGCGCTGGCAACACCGCGGCTCGATTGCGGCTTGCTGCCTGGCGTGTTGCGCGGCGAATTGCTGGACGAAGGCCGCGCCCGCGAAGCAATCTACAGCCTGGATGATCTGAAGTCGGCCAAAGCGCTGTTCGTCGGCAATTCACTGCGCGGACTGATCCCGGCACGGCTTGGCTGAAATGCAATCGGTGCCGGACGATGCGCCCATTGCTGTGTCTCGAGCATGGTTCCCTTGCGAGTTGGAGAAGATGCGTCCGGCCCGAGAAGGAATTGGCCGGACGCGCGGCAGCCGCTTGGGAGGAGCGACTATTCGCCTTCGTGGGTCTGACCGGTGCCGCCGACGGAAACGATGTTGAAGGGCTTGCCTTCGACGGCAATGTCGCCGGTTTTCTCGAACGACGTCGCGTCAACGACATGCAGCACGCCTTGCAGGGGATCAGTGATCACGATCTTGTCGCCGGCGACCGCGACACGCGGCCTCGGATCGCTCCAGTGACCGTCCATCGAATAGGGGTCGGTCAGCTTGAGCGAGTTTGCGATCTCCCCCTTCACCACGTCGAGCTGGTGAAGCTGGCCGTCCTCGGTGAAGACGTAGGCGAATTTTGCACGAACGGGGTCGATCGCGAAATGCACGCGGCGCGTCGGAAGGTTGATCAGCCGGAATGCGTCGCTCTCGATCGTCGGATCGATCAGCACCACCTTGTCGGCGCCGTAGTTGCCGAGGAAATATTGCAGGCCTCTGCCGCCGATCAGCGTCGTCGTTTTGCCATCCGGCAGGCTGTCGGCATAGGGCAGATGACGGATCGCCGGGCTGCTGTCGCCATGGCTGACGACAAGCAGGCCGGTCGCGCAGGCGAAAGCCAGGATATTGCCGGAAGACGCCTCGCCGTGGAGGTCTGGGCAGGCGTGGATGCCGCCGATCGGCGCGCCGGCTTTGTCAGCGACGCTGATCCCGACCGGGAGTTCGTCCGGCTTTTCCCGGTTCGGCTCCGAAAGCAGGACATGGGAGCCATAGGCGACTGCGACGCCATGCTGCGGCGCGTCGGTCTTCACTTCCCTGAAATCCGGCTTGCCTTCCAGGACCGACTTCTCGGAGATGATGCGCACGACACCCTCGCCGTCGAAAAAAACGGCGAAGTCTCCGTCATGCTCGACGAAATGCGACGGCTTCTTGCCTGTGATCTCGACGCCGGCAAGTTTTGGCGCTTCGACGTCGATGTCGCCGTGCTCGCCGTGGTCCTCGAAGGAAATGCCGCTCGCGATCCCGGCAACGACGCCGGCCGAGCCCTGCACGGCAAACACGGTCCTGCCGCTTTCGCTGCGATGGAGCGACGCTGGCCCTTTGATCTCGAGCGTGTCGAGCTTTTCGCCATCGACCGCATCGATTACGGTCACCTTCGGGTTTGCGTGGTCCGAGATGAAGAGGCGCCATGCGGTCACCTCCTCGGCATGGGCAGCACTTGTTGATAGGGACACAAGCAGCGCGATAGCCGTGGCTGACGCCCAATTTATCCTCACGGTATTCTCCTTAATGTTATTACATAACTCTTGGTGATCGAAGAGGCGGATTACTCCGCCTTTCCATCGCAGGGCTGGCGGTCAGCTTCCGAGGATCGCGCCTTTGATCGTCGTGATGTTGTGCCGCATCATCTCGAGATAGGTCGCAGCCGGCCCGTTCTTATCCGACAGGGCGTCGGAGTAGAGCTCACCGCCGACTTTCAGGCCCGTCTCGCTGGCGATCTGCTCGATCAGGCGCGGATTGGTGACGTTCTCCACGAAGATTGCCGAAGCCTTGTCTTGCCTGATCTGTTTGATCAGGGCCGCGACGTCGGAGGCTGAAGCCTCGGATTCGGTGGAGACGCCCTCCGGTGCCAGGAATTTTATGCCGTATTCGTGTTCGAAATAGCCATAGGCGTCGTGGGAGGTGATGATCGTGCGCTTGTCCTCGGGGATCTCAGCTACGGCAGCCTTGATCTCCGCTTCCAGTGCCTCGAGCTGCTGGCCGTATGATTCGGCATTGGCCCGATAAGCGTCGCAGCCGGCTGCATCGGCGGCACAGAAGGCGTCGGCGATGTTCTTCACATAGAGTTCGGCATTGTGCACCGACTGCCATGCATGGGGATCGGACTCGCCGTGATGATGGTGCCCTTCCTCATGGCCCTCTTCCGCCGCGGCGTGTTTTTCCCCGCCCTCGGCGGCTTGATCCTGATCGTGGTGACCTTCTTCCTCGGCGTTGCGCAACACCTCGCCACCTTTGGTCAATTCCACGATCGGCGCCTTGGTGGCGCTCGCCTCGACGAGACGCTGGAGGAAACCCTCGAACTGGAGGCCGTTGACCAGCACCACGTCGGCCGAACCGACGGTTGCCGCGTCGGCCGGTTTCGGTTCGTAGACATGGGCGTCGCCATTCGGGCCGACCAGCGTGATGATGTCGACACGATCGCCGCCGACATTCTTCGCGAAATCGGCGATGATCGAGAAACTGGCGACAACCCTGAGGTTCTCGGCGGCGGCCACCGACGGAGCGATTGGCAACGATGTTAAAGCGCCTATCACGGCGGCGAGTTTTAGCGTCCTGGACATTCGACCGACTCCTTTGTTCAAGCGGTTCTGTGGGAGATGCGCCGGACGCGTGGCGAGCAGCCGCACACCCCGGCAGAGATAAAAGGGAATGTGGATCGTGCCCGCCGACATATGATCGTCGTCCTGCACGATCCCATCGAGGCGCGCTGTTGTGGCCCCAGCGTCAGGATTTGAAGTGTCAGGTCTTGAAAGATCAACACAGGCAGCCATTCGATCCATCTCCGCGGGAGCCATAGAAGTCAGCCCGCTCTTGACGATCCGTTATGTTATGTTATCACGCTCGTCAATCCAAAATGTTATACTATAACTGACGCCCGCCATTGTGCTCGAAACTGCCTGGAATACGAGGGAACAGCGGATGCCTGGACGCAACCAGCAGCTGGTACTCGACGCGCTGACGCGCTCCGAGAGGCCGATGGGGGCCTATGAACTGCTTGGACTTCTTCGCCAGGAAGGGCTCCGCTCACCGCTACAGATCTATCGCGCTCTGGATCGGCTCGTCGA
The DNA here is from genome assembly GCF_055811575.1 of Mesorhizobium sp. WSM4815. Lineage (NCBI taxonomy): Bacteria > Pseudomonadati > Pseudomonadota > Alphaproteobacteria > Hyphomicrobiales > Phyllobacteriaceae > Mesorhizobium > Mesorhizobium sp. WSM4815. Next base: position 153,894 of record NZ_JBVVQS010000093.1, read on the forward strand.
GCAGGGCCTGGTTCACCGGATCGAGAGCCTGAGCGCGTTTGCGCTCTGCGTCCACAGCGAATGCGGCACCCATGGCCGCGCCGCCTTTGCAATCTGCGCGAATTGCGGGCGGGCAAGTGAGGTTCATGACCCGGCATTGGAGCGGGTGCTGCGCCGGATTGCCCGACGGCAGGGCTTCCAAACCAACTCTGCCACGGTGGAGCTTTCGGGTCTATGCGAGGCTTGCGCGCATTGAACAGACGCCGGCCTTCCGTCTACGGGCGATCCAATCGGCTCGCGCCTGACCCAGCTTCAATCCGCAACAATCCAACATCCGGAGACGACCATGCCGCTTGAACCCTCCCAGAAAATGCCCGTCACGGTTCTTACCGGCTACCTCGGCGCCGGCAAGACGACGCTGCTCAACCGTATCCTGTCCGAACAGCACGGCAAGCGTTACGCCGTGATCGTCAACGAGTTCGGCGAGATTGGCATCGACAACGACCTCATCCTCGATACCGACGAAGAAGTCTTCGAGATGAACAACGGCTGCATCTGCTGCACGGTGCGCGGCGACCTGATCCGGATCATTGAGAGCTTGATGCAGCGCAGGGACCGTTTCGACGCCATCCTGATCGAGACGACCGGCCTTGCCGATCCCGCCCCCGTCGCCCAGACCTTCTTCGTCGACGACGATGTGAGGCAGAAGACGACACTCGACGCGATCATCACCGTCGCCGATGCCAAGCATCTCCTCGGCGAACTGGATCATGCGCATGAGGCGCAGGAGCAACTCGCCTTCGCCGATATCGTCATACTGAACAAGACCGACCTGGTGGCGCCGGCCGAACTCAAGGCAGTGGAGGCGCGCATTCGCAGGATCAACCCGACGGCTGCGATCAAGCATTCCATACGTTGCAACGTTCCACTCGACGAGGTTCTGGATCGCGGCGCGTTTGATCTGAACCGTGTCCTCGAAGTCGAGCCGGACTTTCTCGACGCGGGCCACGACCATGTGCATGACGATCACGTCACCAGCTTCTCTCTCGTCACCGAAGCGTCGATCGATCCGCGCAAGTTCTTGCCGTGGATCCAGATGATCACACAGAAATTCGGCATCGACATGCTGCGCATGAAAGGCATCCTGGCGTTCAAGGGCGATGAACACCGCTTTGTCGTTCAGGCCGTCCACATGCTGCTCGAAGGCGACCACCAGCGCCCCTGGAAAGAGGGGGAGAAGCGCGTCAGCCGCCTGGTATTTATCGGCCGCAACCTGCCCAAAGACCTGATCGAAGACGGCTTCCTCAAATGCCGCGCCGAAATGGGCTCCCTGGTGGCGCTGAATGCATAGGGGCAAGGCCGACGACAGCGCGCGTCCTTTATCCCGTTGCCGAGCGCCTTCGTCTTCGGGACGGGATTGGATATGAACCGTCTCGCGAACCCACTCGCCCCGCGCGGCCTTCCCCTTCCGGAGAAGACCAGACAGATCAAGCTCTGGGTTCGCAGGGCTTGCGGGCTCGATGACGATGTCGTCGTGTCCGTCACGGAGCTGGCATGCCGCAAAAATGGCTGTCCCGACATCGAAACGGTGATCGGCATAATGCGTCCCGGCGAGAAAATCGAGACGATCCGGGTCAAAAAAGCAATCGCCGACGTGACCTCGCACGATCTGCCGCGAGGGTGAATGGATCGGGATATGCGCAGGGTGTCGGCCTCTTGGCCAAAGCTCTGGCGCGTACCGAATGTCACCGGCATGGGACCGAGATCGGGAACCGTCGACGAGAGCTGGTGCTCGCCACATCTTTCGCCGCGCCATTGCTGGCGGCCGACTTCGCCCAACTCGACTACAAGGGCCAACTCGGGGAATGACGGCCGGCCGTCAGCGGCTGGTCGTCCTCCTTAACCACATGACGAATGCGGCGTAGCTCGCGGCTTTTCGCTGGTTTATGACAATGATCTGTGGTTGTAGCGCGTGGCGGTCGGGCAAAAAAGTGCTCCGCTTTGCGTCTGTTTGCCCGGCTTTTCAGCCTGTCTGAGGGAGTAATCGATAAAATGGCGAATGAAAACTGGCCCGTTTACGGTGAGATCACCGGCCCTGTCGTGATGATCGGCTTCGGCTCGATCGGACGGGGAACGCTGCCGCTGATCGAGCGCCATTTCAAGTTCGACAAGTCGCGCATGACGGTCATCGACCCACGCGATACCGACCGCAAGCTGCTCGACGAGCGCGACATCACCTTCATGCAGGATGCGGTGACCAGCAAGAACTACAAGAAGCTTTTGACGCCGCTGCTGACCAAAGGCGGTGGCCAGGGCTTTTGCGTCAACCTGTCTGTCGACACCGGCTCCGTGGATTTGATGCGGCTCTGTCGCAAGCTGGGTGTGCTTTACATCGACACCGTCGTCGAGCCATGGCTCGGCTTCTATTTCGACACCAAGGCCAACACTGGCAGCCGCACCAATTATGCGCTGCGCGAATCCATGATCGAAGAAAAGCGCGCGCACCCCGGCGGGGCGACCGCAATCTCCACCTGCGGCGCCAACCCAGGCATGGTCTCGTGGTTCGTCAAGCAGGCGCTGGTCAACCTCGCCACCGATCTTGGCCTCGAATTCTCCGAGCCCGCGCAGCACGATCGCGATGCTTGGGCCAGGCTGATGAAGAAGGCCGGCGTCAAGGGTATCCACATCGCCGAGCGCGACACACAGCGCACCAAGAAGCCGAAGCCGATGAACGTGTTCTGGAATACCTGGTCGGTCGAAGGCTTCATCTCGGAAGGGCTTCAACCGGCCGAGCTCGGCTGGGGCACGCATGAGACGTGGATGCCGAAGAACGGCAAGAAGCACAAGCATGGCTCGAAGGCCGCAATCTATCTGGAGCAGCCGGGCGCCAACACGCGTGTGCGCAGCTGGTGCCCGACGCCGGGCCCGCAATATGGCTTCCTGGTGACCCACAACGAGTCGATCTCGATCGCCGACTTCTTCACCCTGCGCGGCAAGAAGGGCAAGGTCCAATATCGCCCGACCTGCCACTACGCCTACCATCCCTGCAACGACGCCGTGCTGTCGCTGCACGAAATGTTCGGCGCCGCCGGCAAGGCACAACCGGTGCATCACGTGCTCGATGAAAACGAACTGGTCGACGGTGTCGACGAACTCGGCGTGCTGCTCTACGGCCACGACAAGAACGCCTATTGGTACGGCTCGCAGCTGTCGCTGGCGGAGGCGCGCAAGCTGGCGCCTTATCAGAACGCCACGGGCATGCAGGTCACGTCGGCAGTGCTGGCGGGCATGGTCTGGGCGCTGGAAAATCCCGAGGCCGGCATCGTCGAGGCGGACGAGATGGACTACAGGCGCTGCCTGGAAGTGCAGTCGCCCTATCTCGGGCCGATCAAGGGCTATTACACCGACTGGACGCCGCTCGACAACCGCCCTGGGCTGTTCCCGGAAGACCTCGACAAAAACGACCCATGGCAATTCCGCAACATCCTCGTTCGATAGTTCAACATCGTCGTTCGAAAGCAATGTCTCACTGCCTTGCAATCGTCTGGAAATCGGGCGATTGAAGGAAGGCGGCCTGGAGCGACGTGCATCCATTTGGACGCACAAAGTACGCTCTGGCGGTTCGAGTGTACGCATCTGCTTTCCGAAAAATCGCATCGATTTTCGGGCCAATGCGAGAGGAGAGGATCTTGATGATGACGATTGCGCGCAAATTGCTTTCGGCCGGCGTTGTCGCGGCCGCTGCCGCCTTGGCGGCGTGCACCACCGCCGGCCCGGGCGGGCCGCCATCGGCCACGCGGAGTCCGGTCGAAGGCTCATGGATCGACGCGCAGGGCACGGGCCTGTCGACCTTCGCCGGCGGCAGCTTCAAGACCGTCGCCACCGACACCGGCCAGAAGCTTGCCGACGGCAGCTACGCCATGACCGGCGGCACCTCGGTCCAAATCCAGGGCACTTCGCTGATCCGCCAGACGCCGATCGGTTTCAACTGCTTGTTGATCTCCACCTCGCAGCTTAATTGCACCAGCGTGAGCGGGCAGAACTTTGTGCTGACGCGACGCACCTGAGCCCATACTGAACTGCTTTTGCAAAGGGCGGCGGCTTGAGGCCGCCGTCCTTTTGTGCCGGCAAAGCTGGGCCCGATTCCACTTGCATCGGCCAAAACGCGATGTGAACATGGGCGAAAAGCCGGCTGTTATATTCCAGTCGAGCGAGGGCGTTAAACAGGTCATCCGGGAGACGAAGATGAAGAAGATCGCCGCCATTGCCGCCCTTTCGGCGTCTACGCTTGGCCAGTCGACCGGCATGTCCTTTGCCGACTACACTCTGAACATCCTGCACATCAACGACTGGCACAGCCGCATCGAAAGCAACAACAAATATGAATCGACCTGCTCGGCCGAAGAGGAGACCAAGGGCGAGTGCACCGGCGGCGCGGCGCGGCTGATCACGGCGATCGCCCAGCAGCGCAAGAAGCTGGAAGGCCAGAACGTGCTGCTGCTCAGCGCCGGCGATAATTTCCAGGGTTCGCTGTTCTACACGACCTACAAGGGCAAGACCGAAGGCGAATTCCTCAACCAGATGAAATTCGACGCCTTGGCGGTCGGCAATCACGAGTTCGACGACGGCGAGGCGGCGCTGGCGCCGTTCCTGGATATGATCAAGTTTCCGGTGCTCGGCGCCAATGTGAAGGCCAACGCGCAATCCAAGCTCGGTGACCGCGTGAAACCGTCTGTTGTGATCGAGGTCGGCGGCCAGAAGATCGGCGTCGTCGGCGCGGTCACCAACGACACGCCGGAGTTGGCTTCGCCAGGCCCTAACGTCACGATCGAGGACGACGTCAAGTTGATCACATCAGAGGTCGAGAGGCTGAAGGGAGAAGGCGTCAACAAGATCATCGCGGTCACCCATATTGGTTACAAGCGCGAGCGTGACGTCATCGCCAAGATCCCGGGTGTCGACGTGGTGGTTGGCGGCCACAGCCATTCGCTGCTGTCCAACACCGACCCCAAGGCTGAAGGCCCCTACCCGACGATGGTCGACAATCCGGACGGCTACAAGGTGCCGGTCGTCCAGGCGGCGTCCTATTCGAAATATCTCGGCGAGTTCAAGGTCGTGTTCGACGACAACGGTGTCGTCAAGCAGGCCGGCGGCGACCCGATCTCCCTCGACAAATCGATCACGCCAGACCCCGCCGTGCTTGCCCGCATCAAGGAGCTCGGCGCGCCGATCGAGGCGTTGAAGAACCAGGAGGTCGCCGAAACCACCAAGGCGATCGACGGCAGCCGTGAGAACTGCCGCACCCGCGAGTGCGAGATGGGCAATCTTGTCTCCGATGCCGTCCTCGACCGCGTCAAGGACCAGGGTGTCGAGATCGTCATCACGAATGGCGGCGGTCTGCGCGCTTCGATCGACCAGGGCACCGTCACCATGGGCGAGGTGCTGAACGTGCTGCCGTTCCAGAACACAGTGGCGACCTTCCAGATTTCCGGCAAGGATCTGGTTGCCGGGCTGGAGAACGGTCTCAGCCAGATCGAGGACGGCGCCGGCCGCTTCCCGCAGGTTGCCGGCCTGAAGTATTCATTCGACAAATCGGCCGCCGCGAATGCCGGGCGCGTCAAGTCGGTCGAGGTCATGCAAGGCGGCGGGTGGACGCCGATCAATCCGGACAAGGATTACCTGGTCGCCACCAACAACTATGTGCGCCAGGGTGGCGACGGCTACAAGGTGTTCGCCGACAAGGCCAGGAACGCCTACGATTACGGTCCGGGCCTCGAACAGGTGGTCGCCGATTATCTCGGCGCGCATCGGCCCTATACGCCGAAGCTCGAGGGCCGCATCACCGAAATCACGACCGCCGCCGCGGCGGAACCGGGCCAGCAACCGGCGCAGGATCCGGCCCAGGAATCGGCGAAGCCGGCCGAGGCTCCCGCTCCGGCCGAGCCCGCAAAACCGGCAGAAACGGCTCCAGCCGCACCGGCGATGCCCGAACCGCCGGCCGGTTCGGACGATATTGCCACGACACCGCCAGCCGTGCCGACGGAACCCGCCCCGACAGCGCCGGCACCAGCGGAGGCTGCGCCTGCCGAGCCGGCAAAGCCGGCCGAAAGCAGCCATGTGATCGTTGCCGGCGACACCTATTGGGATTTGGCGGAAAAGGCCTATGGCGATGGCGCCAGGTGGAAAACGATCTCCGACGCCAACCAGGACTACGAGCCGCGCCGGCTTCCCGTCGGCGCAACCTTGACCATCCCGGCCGCAAACTGAATTCTTCTGTCATTGTTGGAAAACCCGTCCGGCAAACCGGGGCGGGTTTTTCTGCTTTCGCCTCCCAAGCTTAGATAAGGTGCGGCCAGACGCTGCATTGAAAACCGGCGCGGCATCGCTAGTTTCGCGCGGTGTCCGGAGATCCTTTATGACGCCTTCCAACCCTGCCGATCCCAAGGCCGCGACGGTCCTCGACCCGCTGCCGGAAGGACAGCCGCCGGCCGGGGCGGGCAGGATCGGCGTCATGCTGGTTAATCTCGGCACTCCCGACGGCACGGAATTCAAGCCGATGTGGCGCTATCTCAGGGAGTTCCTGTCCGATCCGCGCGTCATCGAACTCAACAAGGCGATCTGGTACCCGATCCTCTACGGGCTGGTTCTCACCACACGGCCGAAGAAGTCGGGCGCCAACTATGCCAGGATCTGGAACCGGCAGCGTGACGAGTCGCCGCTGCGCACCTACACCCGCGCTCAGAGCGAAAAGCTGACCGAGGCGCTGCGCGACCTGCCCGGCGTCAGCGTCGACTGGGCAATGCGTTACGGCAATCCTTCAACCGAGAGCGTCGCCAAAGGGCTGGTCGCGCAGGGCTGCGACCGCATTCTGACTTTTCCGCTTTATCCGCAATATTCCGCGACCACGACCGCCACCGCCAACGACCAGTTGTTTCGCGCGCTGATGAAGATGCGCCGCGCCCCGGCGATCCGCAGCGTGCCGCCCTACTATGCCGAACCGGTCTATATCGAAGCGCTCGCCGCGTCGATTGAGCGCCATCTGGCGAGCCTCGATTTCGAGCCGGAAATGGTCATCGCCTCTTATCACGGCATTCCGAAACCCTATTCCGACAAGGGTGACCCCTACCAGGCCCATTGCCTTGAGACGACCCGGCTGCTGCGGGAAAAGCTCGGCTGGGATGAGAAGAAGCTGATCACCACGTTCCAGTCGCGCTTCGGCGCGCAGGAGTGGCTGCAGCCTTACACCGACAAGACGGTCGAGAAATTGCCCGGAGAAGGCGTGAGATCGATCGCCATCGTCAATCCGGGCTTTTCTGTCGACTGCATCGAGACGCTGGACGAGATCGGCAGGGAGGCGGCGGAAACCTTCCATCATGCCGGCGGCGAAAAGTTCGCGCATATTCCCTGCCTCAACGACAGTGCCGAGGGCATGGCGGTGATCGAGGCGATGGTGCGACGCGAACTGTCGGGCTGGATCTGAAGCGGACATAATCGAGCGCCGCTAACCGGCTTTCTATGCACCGGTTATCCACTATCAAATGATTGTAACGTTCCTGAAACACACTTAAGTGTTTGGTGAAGTCGGTCGCGTTGAAACATTTCCGTGGCCGGCATCTGAGGGAGACCCAAATGGATTTCAGTGGTTTCGATATCGCGCTTCTTGTTCTTGTCGCTCTTGTCGTGCTCGTGCTTTTCAAAGGCATCCGGACAATCCCGCAAGGCTACAATTACACCGTCGAACGCTTTGGCCGCTATACCAAGACATTGAGCCCCGGCCTCAACCTCATCGTGCCGTTCGTTGACCGCATCGGCTCCAAATTGAACATGATGGAGCAGGTGCTCGACGTCCCGACGCAGGAGATCATCACCCGCGACAACGCCACTGTCGCCGTCGACGGCGTCGCCTTCTACCAGGTGCTCAACGCGGCGCAGGCCGCCTACCAGGTCGCCGGTCTGGAGAACGCCATCCTCAACCTGACGATGACCAACATCCGTACCGTGATGGGGTCGATGGACCTCGACGAGCTTTTGTCGAACCGCGACGCCATCAACGAACGCCTGCTGCGCGTCGTCGATGAAGCGGCACATCCCTGGGGCATCAAGATCACCCGCGTCGAGATCAAGGACATCAATCCACCGGCCAATCTCGTCGAATCGATGGGTCGCCAGATGATGGCCGAGCGCAACAAGCGCGCGCAGATCCTCGACGCCGAAGGCCTCAAGCAGTCGCAGATCCTGGAAGCCGAGGGCCGCAAGGAAGCCGCCTTCCGCGACGCCGAGGCGCGCGAACGCTCGGCCGAGGCCGAGGCCCGCGCCACGCAAGTGGTGTCGGAAGCGATCGCCAAGGGCGACGTGCAGGCGCTCAACTACTTCGTTGCGCTGAAATACACCGAAGCACTGACCAGGATCGGCTCCGCCACAAACAGCAAGGTCGTGCTGATGCCTATGGAAGCTTCGTCATTGATCGGCACGCTCGGCGGCATCGGCGCGATCGCCAAGGAAGTTTTCGGCGCAGAGGGCACTGCCGGCACCACGCGGCAGGCTGCACGCCCGCCCGTGGTTCGTCCCAGCGAGACCTGAGGCCATGTTCGAACGCATCATTTCCGAACTCGGACCCTGGGTTTGGATGGTTCTCGGCTTCGTCCTCCTGGTGATGGAGGTCATCGCACCGGGCATATTCATGCTGTGGATCGGCATCGCCGCGCTGCTGATCGGCGTGGTGTCCCTGCTCATCTGGGACGCGGACTTCTGGACCTGGCAGATCCAGGTTCTCGCCTTCCTGGCGATGTCGCTGGTTTCAACCTATGTCGGCAAGAGACTGGTGGGTGGGCGCGATGATGACACCGATCAGCCACTGCTCAACCGCCGCGGCGCACAGATGATCGGCAGGATGGCCACCCTGGACGAGCCAATCAGGGACGGCCGCGGCCGCATAAAGCTGGGCGACACGCTATGGCGTGTCTCCGGCCCCGACCTGCCGGCCGGCACGCAGGTGCGCGTGACGGGCGCGGCCGACACTGATCTGGAACTGACGGTCGAGGCGGTCCTGGACTGATCCGACCATCTCGGCGGGCGACTTTTCAAACAGGCCTGATGTCTGTCAGAGACTGTTTCGAAATTCGCTCTGGCGAGCTCAGGCCGCGCCGATGCGCAGCAGATCGTGCAGATGGACAAGTCCGACCGGCCGTCTGCCTTCGACAACCATCAGGCTGGAGATGGTCGAACTGTTGATCGTCTGCAGCGCGGTCGCCACCAGCGTATCCGGTCCGGCCGTCTTCGGCTCCTTGGTCATGACCTGATCGACGCTCATCGCCAAAAGATTGCTGCCGATGTGGCGCCTGATGTCGCCGTCGGTGATGATGCCGATCAGCGCACCATCCGCAGCGGTTATCGCCACGCAGCCAAACCCCTTGCGCGACAATTCGAGGATCGCTTCGCGCATTCCAGTGCCGGAAGGCACCAGCGGCAGCCTGTCGCCGACATGCATGATTTCGCGGATCTGCGTCAGATTGGCGCCAAGCTGCCCACCGGGATGGAAAGTGCGGAAATGATCCGGCGTGAAGCCGCGCGCTTCGAGCAGCGCGATGGCCAGTGCATCGCCGATCACCAGTTGCAGCAGCGTCGATGTCGTCGGCGCCAGGCCGTGCGGGCAGGCTTCCGGCGCACGCGGCAGCAAAAGCACCACATCGGCCGCCCGCGCCAGCGCCGATCGCTCTCCGGCGGTGACTGCGATCAGCGGAATCGAGAAGCGCCTGGAATAGGCGATGATGCCCTTGAGCTCGCGGCTCTCGCCCGACCACGATATGGCGATGATGGCGTCGTCCCTGGCGATCATGCCGAGGTCGCCATGATTGGCTTCGGCAGAATGGACGAAGAAAGCCGGCGTGCCGGTCGAGGCGAGCGTCGCCGCGATCTTTGAGCCGATATGGCCGCTCTTGCCGACGCCGGTGACGATGACGCGGCCGGCGATATGCGACACCATATCGACGGCGCGCGCGAACGGTTCAGTCAACCCGTTCTCGAGCGCGGCCGCCAGCGCCGCGACACCGGCCTGCTCGGTCGCTACCGTTCTAAGCGCCGAGGCGATCGAAGCCTGCCCATCGAGCCGCTTCTTGTCTGGGGATCCCGCATGCATGGCTGATGCGATTAGCGCTTTGCTGCGCGCCTGTCCAACGGAATTGCCATCCGTTAGCCGTCAAGTGGGCTTTGATCGACCGCCGCCTCAACCCAACGTTAACCATCCCCGTTTACGGTTCGGTAAGTATGGCGCGCGTGCGCCGCGCAAGCAGTGGTAGCGATGTCCGAGGCCCCGCCTGAAAAGAAAAGAAGACGAAACGGCAAGGCGGTCTGCGCCTTGCTGCTGGCGACCAGCGTCTTCGCCTTGCTGCGGCCTGCGCAGCCCTATGCCCAGGTAACCGAGCTGCGCGGCGAGGTTTCGGAATCGGCGATTCTGGACGACCAGCAGCGCAAAACCAGGCAATTGAGCATCGCCCAGGATCAGACGGCGCAGGCCGGTGCAACCACCCAGAGCACGGCGCCGACGCCCGCCTATCAGCCGGCCAGCCCGGGCGCCGTGCAGGACGAAGACGCGGCACCGGCGACCGGAAGCATTTTTGATCCGCCGGAAGCAACCGACGATCCGTTTGCGGACGCCCCCGTTCCCGTCCCGCCGCGCCGGCCATCGAGCGCAACCCAGGGCGCAGCCGATCAGGACGAAGCCGCCGAGACTCAGGCCGCCACCGCGACGACGGTCCCGACGGATGACGAGGACACCGCCGAGACGGACCCAATCAATTCCCGTGCCGTGACCATCGATTCCGCCGACAGGCAGCAACTCGATCCGGGCGCCGAGCGCGCCGAAGCCATCGAAGGCCGGGACAGGAGGGCCGAGGACGACCCGTTCGCCGCCACCGGCATCAAACTCGGCTCCTTCGTGATCAGGCCGACGCTCGAGCAAGGCCTGAAGGCATCATCGAATGCCGATTCAAGCAGCGAAGGCAAGCCGGCCCTGCTGTCGGAAACGACGCTGCGCTTCAACGCCATCTCCGACTGGCGGGAGAATTCGGCTACCGTCGACGGCTACGGCACCTTTCTCAAGACCCTATCGGGCGACGAGGTTGAGGAGGCGCGCGGCCGTGTCGAAGGCACGCTCAATGTCGACTTCGACAACGATCTGCGCGCCATCGCCAGGCTCGGTTACGAGGCGGCACCGGAATCGGCTTCCTCGCCGGTCGTCATCGAAGGCACCGCCGAGCAGCCGGTGCGCCAGACCATCGACGGCAGCCTGGCGGTCGAGAAGGATGCCGGCAAGATGCGCTTCGCCCTGACCGGCGCCGTCGAACACGACATCTACGGCGACGCCAGGCTTTCGACGGGCGGAACGCTGTCGCAGAAAGACCGCGATTCGACGCTCTATACCGCCACCTTGCGCACCGGCTATGAGATTTCGCCCGCCATCACCCCTTTCACCGAGGTCGAAATCGGCCGCCGGGTCTATGATTTGCGGGTCGACAGCAATGGTTTCGAACGATCCTCGACGCGGCTTGGGGTTCGGGCCGGCGCCGAGCTCGACCTCGGCGAGAAGCTTGCCGGCGAGTTCTCGGCCGGCTGGCTGCGCGAGGCGATCGACGATGACCGCCTGCCGGCAATTTCGGGCGCCACGGTGAACGCCGACCTCAGATGGTCGCCGCAACGCGGCACCACGATCGGCCTCACCGGGCAGACGATCGTCGAGGGCACGACAACCGCCGACGAAAGCGGCACCATCCTTTACTCCAGCCGCCTCACCGCCGAGAGGGAAATCCGTGCCAACCTGATCGGCAACGCAGCTCTCGGGGTAGACTGGCGCGACTACATCGGGTCGGACGGCCATGATCTGACGCTGAGCGCCGAGGCCGGACTGACATGGTGGCTGAACCGATATGCCGGACTGACCACCCGCGCCAGAACTGAAAAACAGACCAGCAACATCGAGGGCCGCGACTACACCGCCCACAGCATCTTTGTCGGGGTGACGCTGCAGCCGTAAACCAAGCCGCCGCGCACCCTCGGTTCAGGCCCGAGAGCATGCTTTTGCGCGCATGCATTAGCCCGGAGTTAGAACGCCGCGCCCCGCTGCTCTGACGGTTTCATCTCGTCGAGAAGCTTGCTGATAACGCCCGCCATGCGTCCGTTCATGTCGCTGCGCCACAGCGCGAAGGCGACGTTGGCCTCGACAAAGCCTTCCGGCGATCCGCAATCGAAGGTGCGCCCTCGGTAGTGGCAGCCATAGAAGGGCTGCTGCTTCTCCAGCTTCAGCATCGCATCGGTGAGTTGTATCTCGTTGCCGGCGCCCTTCTCCTGGCCTTCGAGTATCCCAAATATCTCCGGCTGCAGGATGTAGCGCCCGTTGATGTATAGGTTGGAGGGTGCCGTGCCGGTCTTCGGCTTTTCCACCATACCGGTAATGCGGAAACCGTGATGCGTATCCTCGCCGCGGCCGACGATACCGTATTTATGGGCCTCGGCGGGGTCGCATTCCTGAACCGCGACGATGTTGTTGCCGGTCTCGGCATAAAGCTCGACCATCTCCTTCATGCAGCTTTTTTCGGACTGCATGATCATATCGGGCAAAAGCAGCGCGAAGGGCTCGTCGCCGACCAGCTCGCGGGCACACCAGACGGCATGGCCAAGGCCAAGCGGCACCTGCTGGCGGGTGAAGCTGGTCTGCCCTGGCGAAGGTTGCAGCCGCTGCAGGCGGGCGAGCTCGTCGTCCTTGCCGCGTTGGGCGAGCGTGTCATAGAGTTCGAACTGAACGTCGAAATGGTCCTCGATCACCGCCTTGTTGCGTCCGGTCACGAAGATGAAATGCTCGATGCCGGCTTCGCGTGCCTCGTCGACCACATACTGGATGACTGGCCTGTCGACGACGGTCAGCATTTCCTTGGGTATGGCCTTGGTGGCCGGGAGAAAACGCGTGCCGAGGCCAGCGACCGGGAAAACTGCCTTGCGAACTCTCTTCATGCTGTCAAATATCCGCTTCTAAGGCTGTTCGGCAATCCCGCTTCAAGACATTTTCGTGCCGGAATCTGGGATTATGGAACGGCTGGTCAGAAAAAATCTGTAGTCCGTAAAGCACCAACCCGCCTTTTCGTTCCCAACGGCACCTATGGTAAACTAAATGCTAACCGGGTTCGGCGATGAATGATCTTCCTGTGATGAAGAAGGAGGAAAAGATGTCCGTTCGCGACGCCGCAAAGCGCTTCACCAGCATCGTTGCGGCCGCCAGTCTGTCGCTTGCCTTGCTGATGCCCACCGGATCGGCTTTTGCCGACGCCGGTTTTCGGCAATGGGTGGCGAGCTTCCGCGCCACCGCGGTGCGGAGCGGCGTTTCCGGCGCCGTTTACGACCGCGCATTCGAGGGCATCAGCGATGCCGACCCGGTGGTGCTGGAAAAAGCGCGTTATCAACCCGAATTCACCGCGCCCGCCTGGGACTATTTCGACAACCGCGTCCATGACCAGTCGGTCGCTGTTGGCAAGCAGATGGCCAGGAAGTGGAAGCCGTGGCTGGACAGGATCGAGGCAAGATACGGCGTCGACCGTCACATCCTGCTGGCGATCTGGTCGATGGAATCGAACTACGGCGAAATCCTCAAGCGCGACGACGTCATGCGCAATGTCGTGCGTTCGCTGGCCACGCTTGGCTATGCCGATTCGAGACGATCGAAATTCGCCCGCACGCAGTTGATCGCGGCGCTGAAGATCCTGCAAAGGGGCGACATTGATAAAAGCCACCTCAGTGGCTCATGGGCCGGCGCCATGGGCCATACCCAGTTCATTCCCACCAGCTACCAGGCCTATGCGGTCGACATGGACGGCGACGGCAAGCGTGACATCTGGAATTCGATTCCCGATGCATTGGCAACGGCCGCCAATCTGCTCAGGAAGAACGGCTGGCAGGCCGGCAAGACCTGGGGCTATGAAGTCAGCCTTCCCGACGGAAAGAAGTTCCCGGCCGGATCGAAGTCGTTGTCGCAATGGCAAGCGCTGGGTGTCACGCGTGCCAACGGCAAGCCGTTCAAGAGTGGGGAGAAGGCCACGCTGAAGGTGCCAGGCGGCCGCGGCGGCCCGGCTTTCCTGATGGTCAAGAATTTTTCGGTCATCAAGCGTTACAACAATGCCGACAAATATGCGGTTGCCGTTGGCCTTCTTGCCGACGAAATCGCCGGTTATGGTGGGCTTGTGCAGGACTGGAAGCGGCCTTTCACGAAGCTCTCCTTCGAGGAGAGGCAGGAGCTTCAACAACGGCTTTCCCAGTACGGCTACTATGACGGCAAGTTCGACGGCAAGATCGGCGAGGGATCGAAAGCCGCCATCATGGCCTTCCAGGCGAAGGCTGGCTTGACCCAGGACGGACATCCGAGCATGGAAGTGCTCAAATGGCTCAGGCAGAACTAGCCTCGCATAGGGCAGACCTGTAGCATCGGACCCAAACCGGTTTTGAGGAAATCCGATGCTCAACTTAAGGTAGAGCGGCGGCACGGTTGTATCAGAGTCCGGCGCTCTTTAGGGATGGAGACGGTAATTGGTTTCGGCTGCGCGTATCCGTGTGATCCTTCGTCGCGTGCCGATCCTGATTCTGGCTATTGCCGTCCTGGCCGTCGGCACTGCCGCCGTCTTTCACACGCCGGCCGTGGCGCAGGAAGAACAAAGGCGTGGCTGGTCGCTGCGCGACCTGTTGTTTCTGCGCCGAAGCGAGCGGATGGAGCCGCCACGACTGATTGAGCCGCGACGGATTCAGAGGATCGGGCCACGCAAGCCAAAAGTCAGAAAGTCGCGTGCCGCGCCGCGCCGGCCGGCTGAGCCGGCAGCCCCCATTGTCGAGAAGGCGCCGGATGCCCGCACTGTTCTGGTGGTCGGCGATTTCATGGCGACCGGCCTCGCCGAGGGTCTCGAGACCGCCTTTGCCGAAAACAACAAGGTCAGGATCGTCGTTCGCAGCAATGGTTCGTCCGGTTTCGTGCGTGACGATTTCTACAACTGGCCCGAACAGATCAAGTCGCTGATCGAGGCCGAAAAACCGGCGGCCGTGATCGTCATGCTGGG
Organism: Mesorhizobium sp. WSM4815; assembly: GCF_055811575.1. NCBI lineage: Bacteria > Pseudomonadati > Pseudomonadota > Alphaproteobacteria > Hyphomicrobiales > Phyllobacteriaceae > Mesorhizobium > Mesorhizobium sp. WSM4815. The sequence continues at coordinate 168,959 of NZ_JBVVQS010000093.1, forward strand.
TTCCAACGATCGGCAGCAGATGCGCGTGAACGGTGAACGCGAACAGCCACGGTCCGAAGCGTGGACCAAGGAATACGAACGCCGTACCGAAGCGTTCGGCAGGGCCATCGCATCGGCCAAGGTGCCGTATCTGTGGGTCGGCATGCCGGCCTTCAAGGCGCCGAAGATGACCTCCGACATGCTGGCTTTCAACGACATCTACCGCTCGACGGCCGAGAGCCATGGCGGCGAATTCGTCGACATCTGGGACGGTTTCGTCGACGAGGAAGGCGCCTTTGTCACCAGCGGGCCTGATATCAACGGCCAGCCGGTGCGCCTGCGCACCGACGACGGCATCCGTGTGTCGAAAGCCGGCAAACGCAAGCTCGCCTTCTATGCCGAAAAACCCTTGCTGAAGATCCTTGGAATGACCTCGCCTCCGGGCACACTGGCAGCTTATGCGCCAGCCGGCGCTCCGGTCGGGGCGCCGACACCGACACCCATGCCCGTCGATCGCACCGTGCCAATGCTGCTCAGCGATCCGGCACTCGACGGCGGTTCGGAACTTCTCGGCGCCGCAGCGCCGGCAAAGGCGGACGGGCCTGGCGAAAAACTCTTCGTCGAGGGCAAGGTATCAGCTGCTTCGCCCGGACGCGCCGACGATTTTTCCTGGCCGCCAAGGAAGCAGCCTGCGGCGCCGGCCGTGCCCGAAACGACCACCGCGATCACTCCGTAAACCTGCCGGGCGGGCCGCACAAGTAGGAGACGGTCTCAGCGCGGCAGCACGCTCGATCCCATCAGCGCCTCGTCGATCGAACGCGCTGCCTGACGGCCCTCGCGGATCGCCCAGACGACCAGCGATTGACCGCGGCGCACATCGCCCGCCGCATAGAGTTTTTCGACGCTGGTCTTGTAGTCGCGATCATTGGCCTCGACGTTGTTCGAGCGGCGGCTGTCGATGGCGATCTTCATCTGGCCAGCCAGTTCCGACACCGGCCCGACGGCGGCCGGCCCGGCAAAGCCGATGGCGATGAAGGCGAGATCCGCGCGGATGACGAATTCCGTGCCGGCGATCGGCTTGCGCTTTTCATCGACCTCGCAGCATTTGACGCCGGTCAACGCGCCGTCCTCGCCGATGAATTCGAGCGTCGCCACCTGGAACTCGCGCTCGGCCCCTTCCGCCTGCGAGGACGAGGTGCGCATCTTCGTCGCCCAGTAGGGCCAGACCGAAAGCTTGTCTTCCTTTTCCGGAGGCTGCGGCCGGATGTCGAGCTGGGTGACGCGCACGGCGCCCTGGCGGAAGGCGGTGCCGACGCAGTCGGACGCGGTGTCGCCGCCGCCGACGACGACGACATGCTGGCCGCCGGCGACGATCGGCGGCGACGGCCACGCCACCGACTGGATCGGCTCGCCGCCGATGCGCTTGTTCTGCTGCACCAGGTAAGGCATCGCGTCATGCACGCCGTCGAGATCGTCGCCGGGAATGTTGGCCGGGCGCGGCGCTTCCGAACCGCCGCAATAGAGCACCGCATCATACTCGGCGAGCAGCTCCGCAACCGGCTTGTCGACGCCGACATTGATCCCGCAGTGAAAACTCACGCCCTCGCCTTGCATCTGCTCGATGCGCCGGTCGATGTAGTGCTTCTCGATCTTGAAGTCGGGGATGCCGTAGCGCATCAGCCCGCCCGGCCGGCTCTCGCGCTCGTAGACGTGGACGTCGTGGCCGGCGCGGCCAAGCTGCTGGGCGGCCGCCATGCCGGCCGGCCCCGAGCCAATGATTGCGACGCGCCTGCCGGTCTTCCTTTCCGGCGGATAGGGCCGGATATGACCGGTTTCATAGGCCTTGTCGGCGATCGCCTGCTCGATCGTCTTGATGGCGACCGGAATGTCCTCGAGGTTCAGCGTGCAGGCTTCCTCGCAAGGTGCCGGACAGATGCGGCCGGTGAATTCCGGGAAATTATTGGTCGAATGCAGGTTGCGGATCGCATTGTCCCAGTCTCCATTGTAGACGAGGTCGTTCCAGTCCGGGATCTGGTTGTGGACCGGGCAGCCGGTCGGCCCATGGCAGTATGGAATGCCGCAATCCATGCAGCGCGCGGCCTGTTTCTCGACCTCCTTGTCCGACATCGGCAGCGTGAACTCGCGAAAATGCCGGATGCGGTCGGAAGCCGGCTGGTACTTGTGCACCTGCCGGTCGATCTCGAGAAACCCTGTTACCTTGCCCATAGTCCAGTCCCTGCTGTCCAGATGGCGCGCTCGACGACGCACCCGTTAACCTCATAAGGCAGCCATGGCAACCTTCAGTCCGAGGCCAGGATTGTTGATGAAGGCGTCGACCGGGAAGCTTTGCTTCCCGGCAACTCCCAAAGCCTATTCCGCCGCAACGCCCATGCGCATGCGTTCCATTTCGATCAGCGCACGGCGGTATTCGACCGGCATGATCTTCCGGAATTTCGGCCGGAAAGTCGCCCAGTTGTCGAGGATTTCGCGGCCGCGCACCGAACCCGTGTAATGGACGTGGTTCGAGATCAGCTGATAGAGCCGCTCCTCATCATGGCTGGTCATGTCGCCGGACACGTCGACGCGGCCTTTGTGGTCGAGGTCGCCGCCATGATGGAGCAGTTTCTCCATCAGGTCGTCTTCTTCGGGAACGGGTTCCAGTTCGACCATCGCCATGTTGCAGCGCTCGGCGAAATCACCCACCTCGTCGAGCACATAGGCGACACCGCCCGACATGCCGGCGGCAAAGTTGCGGCCGGTCTGCCCGATGACGACGACAATGCCGCCGGTCATGTATTCGCAGCCATGGTCGCCAACACCTTCGACGACGGCGGCGACGCCCGAATTGCGAACCGCAAAACGCTCGCCGGCGACGCCGCAGAAATAGGCCTCGCCCTCGGTCGCGCCGTAAAGCACCGTGTTGCCGACGATGATCGACTCCGCTGCGACGATTTTCGTGTTCTCAGGCGGGCGGATGACGATGCGGCCGCCCGACAGGCCCTTGCCGACGTAGTCATTGGCGGCACCGACCAGCTCGAACGAAACCCCACGCGCCAGGAAGGCGCCGAAGGACTGGCCGGCGGTGCCGGTGAGCTTGACCGAGATCGTGTCCTCGCGCAGGCCCTTGTGCTTGAAGCGCTTTGCCACTTCGCCCGACAGCATGGCGCCGGTCGAACGGTCGACATTGCGGATCGGCAGCTCGATGCTGACCGGCTGCCTGGCGTCGAGCGCCGGCTTGGCCAACTCGATCAGCTTGCGGTCGAGCACGTCGTCGATCGGATGCTTCTGCCGCTCGGTCCAGTGCACCGCCTCATGCGGGGCATCCGGCTTGAAGAACATCTTGCTGAAATCGAGCCCGCGCGCCTTCCAGTGCTGGATCAGCGCACGCTTCTCCAGGAGTTCGGTGTCGCCGATGATCTGGTCGAGATGGGTGTAGCCCATCTCGGCGAGCAGCGCCCGGACCTCTTGCGCCACATAGAAGAAGAAGTTGATGACATGTTCCGGCGTGCCCTTGAAGCGCTTGCGCAACACCGGATCCTGCGTCGCGACGCCGACCGGGCAGGTGTTGAGATGGCACTTGCGCATCATGATGCAGCCGGCCGCGATCAGCGGCGCGGTCGAGAAGCCGAATTCGTCGGCGCCAAGCAGCGCGCCGATGACGACGTCGCGGCCGGTGCGCAGGCCGCCATCGACCTGCAGCGCGACGCGCGACCTGAGGCCGTTGAGCACAAGCGTCTGGTGCGTCTCGGCAAGGCCCATTTCCCACGGGCTGCCGGCGTGCTTGAGCGAGGTCAGCGGCGATGCGCCGGTACCGCCGTCATAGCCGGAAATGGTGATGTGATCGGCGCGCGCCTTGGCGACGCCGGCCGCAACCGTGCCGACACCGACTTCCGAAACCAGCTTGACCGAGACATCAGCCGCCGGATTGACGTTCTTGAGGTCGTAGATGAGCTGCGCCAGATCCTCGATCGAGTAGATGTCGTGATGCGGCGGCGGCGAGATCAGGCCGACGCCGGGCGTCGAATGCCTGACCTTGGCAATGGTGGCATCGACCTTGTGACCGGGCAGCTGACCGCCCTCGCCAGGCTTCGCGCCTTGCGCCACCTTGATCTGGATCACATCGGAGTTCACCAGATACTCCGCCGTCACGCCGAAACGCCCGGAAGCGACCTGCTTGATCGCCGAACGCTCGGGGTTCTTGCCGCCGTCCGGCAGCGGCAGGTAACGGTCGGCTTCTTCGCCGCCCTCGCCGGTGTTCGACTTGCCGCCGATCATGTTCATGGCGCGCGCCAGCGTGGTGTGCGCTTCCCTGGAGATCGAGCCGAAGGACATCGCCCCGGTCGAGAACCGCTTGACGATATCGGCAGCCGACATGACCTCGTCGAGCGCGACCTTCTTGCGCCCGGTTTCTTCGGCCAGCCTGATCTTGAACAGGCCGCGAATGCTCTGCGCCCGCGCCGTCTCGCTGTCGATCTGAGCGGAATAGTCCTTGAACGTCTGCGACGACCCCTGGCGCACGGCGTGCTGCAGGGTGGCCACCGCATCGGGCGACCAGATATGCGCTTCGCCGCGCATGCGGAACATGTATTCGCCGCCGACCTCGAGGCTGTTGCGCAGCACCGGGTCGTTGCCGAAGCCGTCGGCGTGGCGGCTGACCGTCTCGGCCGCGATCTCTTCCAGCCCGACGCCTTCGATCAGCGTCGCGGTGCCGGTGAAATATTTTTGCACGAAGTCGGTCTTCAGCCCGATGGCGTCGAAGATCTGCGCGCCGCAATAGGACTGGTAGGTCGAGATGCCCATCTTCGACATCACCTTGAGAATGCCCTTGCCGATCGACTTGATGTAGCGGGAGACGACCTCATTGGCGTCGACTTCGGCCGGCAGCTCGCCGCGCTTGTGCATGTCGAGCAGCGTGTCGAAGGCGAGATAGGGATTGATCGCCTCGGCGCCATAGCCCGCAAGGCAGCAGAAATGATGCACCTCGCGCGGTTCGCCGGACTCGACCACCAGCCCCACCGATGTGCGCAATCCCTTGCGGATCAAATGATGGTGGACCGCCGCCGTCGCCAGCAATGCCGGGATGGCGATGCGGTCCGGCCCGAGCTGACGGTCGGACAGGATGATGATGTTGTAGCCGCCGGCGACCGCCGCCTCGGCGCGCTCGCACAGCCGGTCGATGGCGCCCTGCATGCCGGCCGCGCCTTCGTTCGAAGCATAGGTGATGTCGATCGTCTTGGTGTCGAAACGGTCCTCGGTGTGACCGATGGAGCGGATCTTCTCAAGATCGCCATTGGTCAGGATCGGCTGGCGCACTTCGAGCCGCTTGCGACGCGAATTGCCGACGAGGTCGAAGATGTTCGGCCTCGGCCCGATGAACGACACTAGGCTCATCACCAGTTCCTCGCGGATCGGGTCGATAGGCGGGTTGGTGACCTGGGCGAAGTTCTGCTTGAAATAGGTGTAGAGCAGCTTCGATCTGTCCGACATCGCCGAAATCGGCGTGTCGGTGCCCATCGATCCGACCGCTTCCTGGCCGGTGGTCGCCATCGGCGACATCAGCAGCTTGGTGTCTTCCTGGGTAAAGCCGAACGCCTGCTGACGATCGAGCAGGCTGACGTCCCTGCGCAGCGCCCGCGGCTCGACCGGTTTCAGGTCTTCGAGGATGAGCTGGGTGTTGGCGAGCCAGCCCTTGTAGGGATGCCTGGTCGCGATCTCCGACTTGATCTCCTCGTCGGAAACGATGCGGCCCTTCTCCAGGTCGATCAAAAGCATGCGGCCGGGCTGCAGCCGCCACTTCTTGACGATCCTTTCCTCCGGCACCGGCAGCACGCCGGCTTCCGAGGCCATGATCACGCGATCGTCGTCGGTGACGATGTAGCGCGCCGGGCGCAGCCCGTTGCGGTCGAGCGTGGCGCCGATCTGGCGGCCGTCGGTGAAGGCCACCGCCGCCGGCCCGTCCCACGGCTCCATCAGGGCGGCGTGGTATTCATAAAAGGCCTTGCGATCTTGATCCATCAGCTTGTTGCCGGCCCAGGCCTCAGGGATCAGCATCATCATCGCGTGGGCGAGCGAGTAGCCGCCCTGCGTCAGGAATTCGAGCGCATTGTCGAAACAGGCGGTGTCCGACTGCCCCTCATAGGAGATCGGCCACAGCTTGGAGATGTCGTTGCCGAACAGTTCGGAATCGACCGAGGCCTGCCGCGCCGCCATCCAGTTGACGTTGCCGCGCAGCGTGTTGATCTCGCCATTGTGGGCGACCATGCGATAGGGATGCGCCAGCTTCCACGACGGGAAGGTGTTGGTCGAGAAACGCTGGTGGACGAGGATCAGCGCCGTCTCGAAACGCGGATCGGTCAGATCCTTGTAATAGGCGCCGACCTGATAGGCCAGGAACATGCCCTTGTAGACGATGGTCCGCGATGACATCGACACGACGTAGAAGCCATTGTCGACGCCCTTGGTCTCTTCGTGGATACGACCGGAAATGACCTTGCGCAGGATGTAGAGCCGCCGTTCGTAATCGTCGTCGCTCTCGATCTCGGCGCCACGACCCAAAAACACCTGCCGCTGGACCGGTTCTGAAGCAGCGATATCAGGCGCCTTCGACAGCGATGAATTGTCGACCGGCACGTCGCGAAAGCCGAGCAGCGGCTGGCCTTCGAGCTGCGCGACCTCGGCGATGATGCCTTCGATATGCGCCTGAAGCTCAGGATCGCGCGGCATGAACACATGGCCGACGGCGTAATGGCCGGGCTTGGGCAGTTCGACGCCCTGGCTGGCCATCTCCTCGCGGAAGAAGCGGTCGGGAAGCTGCACCAGCACGCCGGCGCCGTCGCCCATCAGTGGGTCGGCGCCGACGGCGCCGCGATGCGTCAGATTTTCGAGCACCGCCAGGCCGTCCGTGACGATCTGATGCGACTTGACGCCCTTCATATTGACGATGAAGCCGACGCCGCAGGCATCGTGCTCGTTGCGCGGATCGTAAAGGCCGTGGGCGGCGAACCCGGTAGGGGTCCGCCCGATCTTGGTCAGGCCAGTGGCGATGGACGGATTTTTGACGGCTGGCGCTTTCGTCTGCGCGGCCGGGCCGTTCGTCGCAGATGGCGTCACTTCCGTCATCGTCCTGTCCTCCATGCCAGCCCTTCGGGCGCTGGTTTCCGTTGGGAAGCGCATGAGCCTCCCTCTCATCCTTGCGGCACGTCTTGCGAAATCCCGTCTTGCGAAATCCTTGCAGAACCAGGCGGCCTGGTTCGCATCCGGCAATCGTACAGGCCAGAGCCGGGCTGTCTACCTGTCGCTCGCGGCAATGGCCGGAGAGGCCCAATGATACGCCAATCCAGCCTGTTTTGTGCGACAAAATAAGACAGCACTACTGTCCTAAATTTTTATGACAGAAATTGCGGATGCGCACAAGACCGATTCACAACAATCATGGGCATCTAGAGACAGAAAATTACGCGCCACTCCGCCAAAACGCAACCTTCAGTCGTCCGCCTTAATGCATGTCGCGCAAAAGTGTGCAGCGGTTTTGCGATAACGACATGCATGAAAACCAACCTAAAGCGCGTCGCATGAGGCCGGCCGAACGCGACGCGCTTTAGGTCCCCGGCCTCTCGCTGGCTTTACCGCTTTTCCGGCACTTGGCACTTGCGAGCGGCATGCGAAAGCGGCCAAGGTCGCCTTGATTTTCCCAGCACAGGCAAACGCATGAATTTCGCTTCCGACAATTGGGCAGGCGCCCATCCCAGCATCGCCGCGGGCCTGTCGGCCCATGCCGGCGGCTTTTCCACCGCCTATGGCGACGGCGCCCTCGACGAGGCCGCATACCAGCGCTTCAACAAAATCTTCGAGCGCGAGGTCGCGGTGTTTTTCGTGGCCACCGGCACCGCCGCCAATTCCCTGTCGCTGACCGCCTACAACAAATCGGGCGGCATTTCCTTCTGCCATCGAGAGTCGCATGTCATCGAGGATGAATGCGGCGCCCCGGAATACTTTACCGGCGGCTCACGGCTCCATCCCGTCGACGGCGCGCTGGGCAAGATCGATCCGAATAGGCTGGACAGGGCGGTCGACCGGTTCGCGGCTGAAATCGTCCATTCCGGGCGCCCGATGGCGGTGTCGATCACCCAGTCGACCGAGGTCGGCACCATCTACACACTGAACGAAATTGCCAGGATTTCGGCGATCGCCAAGCATCACAAACTGCCGCTGCACATGGATGGCGCCCGCTTCGCCAATGCGCTGGTCGCGCTCGAGACAACACCGGCGCAGATGACCTGGAAGGGCGGCGTCGACATCCTCTCTTTCGGCGGCACCAAGAACGGCTGCTGGTGCGCCGAGGCTATCGTGCTGTTCGACCTCGACCGCGCCAGGGAACTGGCCTTCCTGCGCAAGCGCGCGGCGCAATTGTTCTCGAAATCGCGCTTCATCGCAGCGCAGTTCGAAGCCTATTTCAAGGACGACCTGTGGCTCGACACGGCCCGGCATGCCAACGCCATGGCAGCACGCCTCGCAGCACTGATCGAGGATTCCGCGTCGGCGCGTCTGGCCTGGCTGCCGCAAGCCAACGAAGTGTTCGCGGTGATGAAAAAGGCCAAGGCTGAACGGGTGCATTTGGCTGGTGCCGCCTTCTACGACTGGCACAAGCCGCACGACTTTGATGGCCATATCGGCGAGGACGAAGCGCTCTATCGTTTCGTCACCAGCTTTGCGACCACGGCCGAAGAGGTCGACCGCTTTGGCGAGCTAATTGCTGGATAGCGGCACCTATCCATCAAAAGGGCGGCGCCAGGCGCCGCCCTCGTCTGTTAGGTCGTCTTTGTGACGCAGCTTACGCGGTGGTCTTGGCCTCGATCTGCTTGGCCTTCGCCGAAGACGCGGTGATCGCGATCTTGCGCGGCTTCAGCTCCTCGGGAATATTGCGCTTGAGGTCGACGAAGAGCAGGCCGTTCTTCAGCGAGGCGCCGACGACATCAACATGGTCGGCAAGCTGGAAGCGGCGCTCAAAGGCCCGGCTGGCGATACCGCGATAGAGCAGTTCAGAGCCTTCGCCATTGCCCTCCTTGCGCTCACCCTTGACTGTCAGAACGTTGCGGTGAGCCTCGATCGAGAGCTCATCGTCCGAGAAGCCGGCGACCGCCATCGAGATGCGATAGGAATCCTCACCGGTGCGCTCGATGTTGTAGGGCGGATAGGTCTGTGCACCTTCCGGCTGCGCAAGCGAATCGAGCATGGTGAACAGCCGGTCGAAACCGACGGTCGAACGATAGAGCGGGGAAAAATCAACGTGACGCATAGTGTGTTCTCCTGTTGAGCAACAAACGTATGGCCGGTGCGAAACCCGTGACGGCGTTCCGGATGGGCCAGCGGCCCCGACATTGGCGGCCGCAACAGACATTTGGGGAGCACGAGAAGGCATTTCAAGATTCTGCCGCCTCGATGAACGGCAGATGAACCGCGGCTTCGGCGGACGTTCAGCTAAGTCGCGCTAGACTGCTTCCAGGATCAAGGAACAGGCGGCGGTTACGGCGTCGCGCGTCCTCTCGGACACGCAAAAGGAAGCTGTAACACTTTGATTGCGCATGATTCACGGCGAAATCGGCTGCGGTTTTCGCGGTTATGCGCGAGATGCCGCAACGAGGCCGACCGGGGTGTAACGTCCCTTCCTCCCGGATCGACGGGGGGCCGGAAGCACGCCGCAAGCTGCTTTCGGCCTCACTCGCCGGCTGGCTCGTTCAGCCTTTCCAACGCGTCCGGAATTCCTTTGCTTTTGCTGCCCTTTGCTTTTGCTGCATGGGGCGTCTATGCCTACCAAAGCTTGCGCCATGCAGGCAGCGACACTTAAAACGCAGCGCCGAATGACGGACCTCCTCGACAAAATTCCCCTCTTCCACGAAATTCCGGGCAATCCGCTGCCGGAAAATGCGGCCCGTGGTTTCTTCACCGCGCGCGACGGCAAGAAAATCCGTTATGGCCTCTTTCCCGCCGTTGCCCGCCCGATGAAGGGCACCGTGGTCCTCTTGACCGGCCGCAACGAGTGCATCGAAAAGTATTTCGAGACCATCCGCAACCTCGCCGACCGCGGTTTTGGCGTCGCCACCTTTGACTGGCGCGGCCAGGGCGGTTCCGACCGGCTGATCAGCGATCGCGAGCGCGGCTATGTCCGCAGTTTCTTCGACTACACCGGCGACCTGGAACAGTTCTTCGAGGAGATCGTGCTGCCCGACTGCCGGGGGCCGTATTACATATTGGCCCATTCGGCCGGGGCGGTGATCACGCTGCTTGCCGGGCCGTCGATGGTGAACCGCGTACGGCGCATGGTGCTGATCGCGCCCTTCCTGGCGGTGCCCGACCTGCCCGTCTCGACAACCACCGTTCGCCGCCTCTGCTCGCTGTTCTGTCTGCTGGGGCTTGGCAAGCTTTATGCCGCCTGGGGTCCGCGGCCCAGAAAAACCATACCCTTTGCCGTCAACAAGGTGACATCGGATCCCGAGCGGTATCGGCGCAACACGCTGCTCTACGAAACCTACCCGCAGCTGGCGCTCGGCGGCCCGACGATCCGCTGGCTGAAAGCGGCAGCGCAGGCCTCCGAGGTCATCAGCGATCCCGACTTCATGGCCAGGATCCGGGTTCCCTTGTTGGTGGTCGCCGCTGGCGCCGACCAGGTCGTCTCGACTAAAGCGGTGGAAACCTACACCAGACGCCTGCGTCTCGGTTCACTGCTGGTGATCGATGGTGCACGCCATGAAATATTGCAGGAAGCCGACTTTTATCGCGAGCAGTTCTTTGCCGCCTTCGATGCCTTCATTCCGGGAAGCGACAACAACTCCTGATTGAGTGCTCCCTCGTGACGCGCAAAAGACCGCTCCAAATCATTGAAATCCATGACTTGGCTTGAAAGAATGACTTGGCTTGAAAAAATGCCTGCCAGGTCGATCGTCGGCCTACACTTGCCGGGCGAAATCCATGATCCAGTTGGTCTCCCAGGTCTTGCCGCTATCCGCTGAAAAAGCCTGCTCCCAGCGCGCCGATTTTTCAGTGATCCGCGACCACAGGAAGCGAATCTGGATAGCGCGTCCGTCAAAAACGTCTTCACACAGGAACGTGCCGACGCCTGCTTGGAAGGCGCCGCGCATCGGAATATCGATGGTCGCCGGGCTGCGGCCGTCGATCCACCAGATCGACCATTGTCTCGTCGCCGGATCGAAGGTCCGCAGCGTAGCGGCGCGATAGGCGCCGCCGGGCAATTCAATCACATTGTCATCGACATTGCCGAGCCCGCCAAGGATCGGGCGCACCTCGCATGTCCCGCCAAACACGTCCCAGTTCGTGTCGCCTTGCAGGCGCTCCTGCAACCTTCGATGGCTGACGTTCCAGCGTCCGAAGAAGAAATCGAAATCGGCCCGCCCATCTCCCAGGGCATTTTCTGCCGGCGCATTTTCTACTGGAGCATCTTCGGAACGGCTGGTTGTTGACTGCGTCGGCATGAGACTCCCTCCCGTGGCATTGTCTCCATAGCCGAGAGCTGCTGACACCCTGCCGTCAGGAGCATTGGGTTATCGTCGCTGTGGGCACCACAGTGCGTAATGGCCAGCTGCCCAGCCGGTTCAGCCACGCAGCGCCGCCATCGCGGCGGCATGAAGCTCCGGCGTTGCCGCAGCCAGGATGTCGCCGCCCCTTTCCGCCGGTCCGCCTTCGAAGGTGGTGACGACGCCGCCGGCCTTCTCGATGATCGGGATCAGCGCGACGATATCGTAGGGTTTCAGACCGGGGTCGGCGACGATGTCGACGCTTCCCGCCGCGACCATGGCGAAGGCATAGCAGTCGGTACCGTAGCGGGCGAGTTGGACCTGCCGCTCGAACAGGTCGTAGCGCAGGCGCGCGTCTCCCTTGAACAGTGCCGGCGTGGTGGTGAACAGCGTCGCCTCGGCGAGGCTTGTCGTCTTGCGCGTCGTCAGCCTTCGCGGTCCGCCCGGGCCTTCATAATGGGCGCCGGACGCGTTGGCGTAGAAAAGCTCGCCGGTAAAAGGCTGCGACATCATGCCGGCGACGGCATCGCCGTCGACGGTCAGCCCGACCAATGTTCCCCACACCGGCAGGCCGGAAATGAAGGCACGGGTGCCGTCGATCGGATCGATCACCCAGACATGCCTGCTGGAAATGTTCTCGCTGCCATGCTCCTCGCCGAGGATGCCGTGATCGGGATATTCCGCTGATATGAGCGCGCGGATGACCCGCTCGGCCTCGCGGTCGGCCTCGGTGACCGGGTCGAAGCTGCCTTGCTCCTTGTTGGCGACCGCGCCCTGGCTGCGGAAGCGCGGCAAGGTTTCGGCTGCGGCGGCATCCGCAATGCGCCGCATGAAATCGATGCTGATGTCCAACTGATTCTCCCGCGTAATGCATGTCGCGCAAAAGTGTGCAGCGGTTTTGCGATAACGACATGCATAAAACAACAACCTAAAGCGCGTCGTTCGGTCAAACGCGAGGCGCTTTAGCGTGCTGGAACCATCGTCTGCCTGTGGATTTCCGCCAAAACAAGGGCGTGCGGGACTTTTGCGCATCGACGACTGTTGCTCGAATGCAACGCTGGCGCCCTCGAAACGCAGTTTCCACATCATTGTGAATTAAAAACGCCGCACGGCGGCTTGACATTTGTGCATCGCACAATAGATTTGTTCTCGGACAGGTTCTCCTGTCCATGCCCTCCTTGGGCGTTTCCTCCCTAGACTTCGACCGTGTCGTGCAAACGATGCGGTCTTTTTTTCGGCGCGGCACTCAGCCGATTGCGCGTCCCGACCCGCACGCCGATGCCTTTATCCGGCGCAAGATCTCGTTTCGTTTTTCGGCAATCATTCGGCGGCAAGCGGCAGGTCGATAAAATTGTGGTCGGGCATTGCCATCAGATCGGCCGAGAATTGCGCCAGATCGTCGGCGAGCGCATCGAAGCCGGCGGATTTCTGGAACGTCCGCTCGTTCATGTAGAGCCCGCGATTGACCTCGATCTGCAGCGCATGGAGATGGCGCACGGGGCGGCCATAGTGCTCGGTGATGAAGCCTCCGGCGTAGGGCTTGTTATGGGCGACGGTATAGCCCATGCCGATGAGCAGGCCGATCGCCGTCTCGGTCAACGCTGCCGCAGCGGACATGCCGAAACGGTCGCCGACGATGAAGTCGGGCCTGACACCGCTGTCGCCGACCCTGATGCTCGCCGGCATCGAATGGCAATCGATCAGCACGGCAAAGCCGAACCGCGCATGGGTCCTGGTCAAAAGCCGTTTCAGTGTCTCGTGATAAGGCTTGTAGACGGCCTCGATACGCGCGACGGCTTCCGCCAGCGGCAAGCGGCCGGCATAGATGTCGAGCCCTTCTCCCACCAGCTTGGGCACGGTGCCAAGCCCGCCGGCGACGCGCGCCGAACGGATGTTGCAGAACGACGGCACCGGTTCGGCGAACATGCGCGGATCGAGTTCCCACGGCTCCCGGTTGACGTCGAGATAGGCGCGCGGGAAGTTTGCCGCCAGCATCGGCGCGCCGAGCGCAACAGCGCCACCGAACAATTCGTCGACATAGCAATCTTCGGAGCGGCGGATGGCGTTTCGGTCCAGCCTTGCCATGGCCAGGAACCGGTCCGGATAGTGACGGCCGCTATGCGGCGAGTTGAAGAGGAAGGGAACACGCTGTTCGGCGCCCGACCGGATTTCGAAGGGGGGAACGACCGAAAAATCCTCGGCTGCCGTTTTCAATTTGAACGTACCCGGAAACACCAATGCATCATGGTTTGAAAGGTGCCACCTCGCCGGCCGCATGTCCAGCGTTTCGGCGTCCGGACCGCTTTGTCAAAGCCGGATCGGGCCTTTATCGTTCACTTGATGTTTACCCTCACCTCCTCATATACAGGATGGTTAACGGGCTGCCCCACGGCAGTCCCGGGCGGGTGATTCGGACGGGACAAGATGGCACGCATTCTACTGGCGGAAGACGACGATGACATGCGCCGGTTCCTCGTCAAGGCGCTGGAACGTGCCGGCTACCAGGTCAGCGACTTCGACAATGGCGCCAGCGCCTATGAGCGGCTGCGCGAAGAGCCTTTCTCGCTGCTCTTGACCGATATCGTCATGCCGGAGATGGATGGCATAGAACTCGCCCGCCGCGCCACCGAGATCGACCCCGACCTCAAGGTCATGTTCATCACCGGCTTCGCCGCCGTTGCGCTCAATCCGGATTCCAAGGCGCCGAAAGACGCCAAGGTGCTGTCGAAGCCGTTCCATCTGCGCGACCTCGTCAACGAGGTCGAAAAGATGCTGCAGGCAGCCTGACACGTTTTCCGCCGCCGGCTTCCGGCGCGCCTTCGACGGTGCGGCAAGACGAAGCTTTCTTTCCCTTTTCCTGCTATTGACGCGCCGTGGCAAAAATGGTGTATGCGCGGCTTCGGATGGGCGTGTAGCTCAGCGGGAGAGCACTGCATTGACATTGCAGGGGTCACAGGTTCAATCCCTGTCACGCCCACCATCCAGACAATCCGCCGTCACTCGTACCCGGGAATGCCGAGCCTATCCCCAGGCAAGGGAAGGACGGGCCATGACAGAAGACAATGCTCTTACTCGGTGTCGATGTGTCGAAAGCCAAGCACGCGATTGCGATTGCCGAGCACCGCTCAATGGCGAGGTCCGCTATTTCGGCGAGATCGAGGCGACACCCATTACTGCGGCCCAGGATAAATGCTGATCCGTAGTGATCCTTCGCGCCCCCCTCTGTCCTGCCGGACATCTCCCCCACTTGGGGGGAGATCGGCCGTCATTGCGGCCTTCGCCAATGTCCAAAGTTGAAGAACAGGCGCCGTCACCGAAGCTGCCAATCTCCCCCCAAGTGGGGGAGATGTCCGGCAGGACAGAGGGGGGCGCCTCGCTCCGCCATCAAAAATTCTGCACCGTCGTGACACTCTGATGTCACGGAATGGATCCCCAAGGCCTGCGCCGCTTCGCTTCGCTCCTGCTCCTCCCTGGGATGACGAAGGTGTGGTGGCCTGTGGCGTTGGATCGGCGGCTGCAGGCCGGCCGGCAGCGACCGACAGTCACAGAACCAAATCCCTGTGCAGAGGAAATAGTTTTGCGATTTTGCATTGGACATGGCCAAGAGACGGCCGCCCAAGCCGTCATCTCTGGTGGCAGCAATCAGCGTCGATTGAGATCAGGCCGCGCCGAGGCGGAGATCGCCCGTCTCGATATGCTGGAGAAACCAGGCATAGGTCTGCTCCAATCCGCTCTGCAGCGAGTAGCGCGGGCGCCAGCCCGTGGCAAACAGGCGCGACACGTCCATCAGCTTGCGCGGCGTGCCGTCCGGCTTGGTCGCATCGAATGTGAGCGCCGCCTCGGCGCCGACGACGGAGAGCATGGTGCGGGCCAGCTCGGCAATGGTGATGTCTTCGCCCGAGCCGACATTGACGTGGCTGTCGCCGGCATAGTTTTTCAGCAGCCAGACCAGAGCGTCGGCGGCGTCGTCGACATGCAGGAACTCGCGCATCGGCGTGCCCGATCCCCAGACCTCCAGGGTTTTGTCGCCAGCGCGCTTGGCCTTGTGCGCCTTGCGCATCAGGGCTGGCACGACATGGCTGGTGGAGAGGTCGAAATTGTCGCCGGGGCCATAGAGGTTGGTCGGCATCGCCGAGATGTACTCGACACCGTATTGGCGCCGATAGGCCTGGCATAGTTTCAGCCCAGCGATCTTGGCGATCGCGTACCATTCGTTGGTCGGTTCGAGCGGACCGGTCAGCAAGGCATCCTCGGAGATCGGCTGCGCCGCAAACTTCGGATAGATGCAGGACGAACCGAGAAACAGCAATTTCTGCACCTCGTTGCGGAAGGCGCTCTCGATGACATTGGTCTGCATGATGAGATTGTCCTGCAGAAAATCGACCGGCAACCTGTTGTTTGCCAGGATACCGCCGACCTTGGCCGCTGCCATCACCACCGCGTCCGGCCTGTGGCCAGCCATCCAGCGCCGCACGCCGGCCTGGTCCATCAGGTCGAGTTCATCGCGGGATGCGGTCAGGACCTCGCAGTCCTCGTCCGCCAGCCTTCGCAATATGGCCGAGCCGACCATGCCGCGATGCCCGGCCACGAAAACGCGCTTGCCCCTTAGGTCGAAATCCATTGGCGTATCCCTATGCAGAACGGCCGCTATGACCATCTTGCGTCGGCGTGCCGGATGGTCCTGCGTCGGACGCATAGCGCATACGGATTTGCCGAGACAAGCCAAATCGGAGATTCGGGCGAGCTCTTCTTGTGGTATGGCGGTCAGACACCCGCCACGGCGCACAGGCTCTTCATTCTGGCGATGGCAAGCTCCGGGTCGGCCAGCAATCCGGCCTGGTCGGCGAGGCGGAACACATCGGCATAGTGGCAAATGCCGCGTGCCGACTGCATGCCGCCGACCATCGAAAAATGGTCCTGGTGGCCGTTCAGCCACGCCAGCAAGACGATACCGGCCTTGTAGTACTCGGTTGGCGCCTCGAAGATTTTCCGTGACAGAGGTACCGTCGGCGCCATCAGCGCGTCATAGCCGGCGCGATCGTCGTCGGCCAGCCTCGCCAGCGCGGCATTGGCGACCGGCGCGATAGCGTCGAAAATCCCGAGCAGCGCATGCGAGTGTCTTTCGCCATCGCCGGCGATCAGCTCGGGATAGTTGAAATCGTCGCCGGTGAACATGACCACCCCTTCCGGCAGCCGGTTGCGCAGGGCAACCTCTTTGCCGGCATCGAGCAGCGATATCTTGATCCCCTCGACCTTGCCGGCGTGGCGTTCGATGATGGCGACGACCGTATCGAGCGCGGTGTCGAAATCATGGCTGCCCCAATAATTCTTCAGCGTCGGATCGAACATGTCGCCCAGCCAGTGCAGGATGACCTTGCCGGAGGCATGGCGAAGGATGCGGTCATAGACGCTGGCATAGTCTTCGGGACCCTTGGCGACAGCCGCCAGCGCGCGGCTGGCCATCATGATCGCCTTGCCGCCCAGGCCTTCGATGAAACCGAACTGCTCCTCATAGGCCGCGACGACATCGTCGAGCGTCCTGGCGGCGCCCGGCGCCAGATGGTCTGTCCCGGCACCTGAGGCGAGGTCGGCGCCCTCGACGGTTCGCGCCTCGGCGATCGAGCGGCGGATCAGTTCCCTGGCGTTTGTCCAGTCGAAGCCCATGCCGCGCTGCGCGGTATCCATCGCCTCGGCGATGCGGAAGCCGAGCCGCCACAGATGATGGCGGAACGCCATCGTGCGCTCCCAGTCGACCGCTGGATGAGCCCACGGATCGGTCATCGCGAGGGGATCGGCAACGACATGGGCGGCGGCATAGGCGATGCGCGAAAACCGCGCGCCGATCACCGGCTGTGCCGGCTGGCCGACAAGGCGGTAGCGAGTGCTGCGACCGCCCTCCCCGGGCAAGGCAATGTCCATCGATCTCTCCCTTAGTCGCGCTATTAAATGGAACGTTCCAAAAAAATCAAGGACCTTTGTGGATTCTCGGTCCATACCCCAGAATGCTGCATTGCAGCGAAGAAAGCCGTTTAAGAGCGGCATTTAAGCGCCAATTGCCAGATTTTTCGAATTCGGGAAAAATCCTGATTGACTCAAATCCGGCTCAGAATTAGAACGTTCCAATAAATTCGGCCAGAAAATAGCGGAGGACGTATCTGAATGGCCAGCAGGCCCAAGGCGACCATACTCGACATTGCCCGTGAGGCGGGCGTGTCCAAGTCGACGGTGTCGCTGGTGCTGCAGGGCAGCGGCCTGATCCGGCCTGAGACCGCGCTGAAGGTTCGCAAGGCGATCGAGGATGTCGGCTATGTCTACAACCGCGGCGCCGCCAATCTGCGCAAGGCCCATTCCAACGTCATCGGCATGGTCATCAACGACCTTACCAACCCGTTCTTCGCCGAAATGGCGGTCGGCATGGAGCGTGTGTTCCAGTCGGCTGATATCGTGCCGTTCATCGCCAACACGGCGGAAAACCCGGTGCGCCAGGAAGAGGTGCTGAAATCGCTGATGGAGCAAGGTGTCGCCGGGCTGATCGTGTCGCCGGCGCGCGGCACGACCCCTGGTGCCTTCCGTCGCATCGAGATGGCGGGCCTTCCGATCGTCTTCACGATGCGCCGCCTTCCTGAAAGCCGCATCCCGGTGATCGCGCCCGACAATCATCGCGGCGCCTGGCTCGCCACCGCCCATCTGATCGGCAAAGGGCATCGCCGGCTGGCGTTCTTCGGCGGCTCATCGGATCTGGTAGTTTATCACGAGCGGCTGGGCGGTTTTCGCGAGGCCTGCGAGGGGCTCGGCATCGCCAAGCGCGATACACTGGTCGTCGAAGGCGAAACCAGCCGCAAGGGCGGCATTGCCTGCCTGGAGACGGCCCTCGCCATGGCCGAGCCGCCAACCGCGGCGCTGTGCTTCAACGATGCGGTTGCCTTCGGCGTCATGCTGGCGCTGCGCAAGCGCGGCCTCGAGCCCGGCGTGGATTTCGCCGTTGTCGGCTTCGACGACGTGATCGAAGCCCAGCACTACATGCCGGCGCTGACCAGTGTCGCGGTGGATTCGGCAGGCCTCGGCGAGCGCGCCGCCCATGTCATGCTGAAGATGATCCAGTCGCGCACCACGCGCGCCGAGGATCATATCGGCGCCGTCAACCTCGTCGTCAGGGACAGTTGCGGTCCTGATCGCCGTGCCGGAATGGGAGACGCGGCATGACCGTGAAATGGGGACTGATCGGCGCAAGCACGATCGCCAGGCAATTCGTGATCAACGCCATCCGCGCGCAACCGAACAGCGAGATCGCGGCGGTGATGAGTTCCAGCCCGGAGCGAGCCGCTGCCTATGCCAAGGAGAACGGCATTGCGCTCGCCGTCTCGACGCTTGATGCATTGCTCGGCTCCGACATCGACGCCGTCTACATCTCGACCACCAATGAATTGCATCTCGAACAGGCACTGGCCGCCATCAGAGCGGGAAAACATGTGTTGTGCGAAAAGCCGCTGGCGCTGACCAGCGCCGATGCGCGGAAGATGGTCGCCGCCGCCAAGGCGGCCGGTCTCGTGCTCGGCACCAACCATCATCTGCGCAATGCCGGCTCGCACCGGGCGATGCGCGAAGCCATTGCCGCCGGCCGCATCGGCAAGCCGATTGCCGCGCGCGTCTTCCACTCGGTCTATCTGCCTGAAAATCTGCAGGGCTGGCGGATCACCAGGCCGGAAGCCGGTGGCGGCGTGGTGCTCGACATCACCGTGCACGATGCCGACACGCTGCGTTTCGTGCTCGGCGACGATCCGCTCGAGGTTTCGGCGTTCACCCAGGCCGCAGGCATGGCCAGCGGCGGGCTGGAAGATGGCGCCATGTGCATCTGGCGCTTCAAATCGGGCATCATCGCCCAGTCGCATGAAGGCTTCACCACCAAATTCGCCGGCACCGGCTTCGAGGTGCATGGCAGCGAAGGCTCTCTGATCGCGAAAGATGTGATGACGCAGAAGCCGATCGGCTCTGTGCTGCTGCGCACGGCAAAGGGCGAGGAGGAATTGAGCTTCGACCGCGAAGATCTCTATGTCCTGCGCCAGTTCCACGCGGCGATCGGTGGCGAAGGCCAGCCGTCGGCCACCGGCGAGGACGGCGTCTGGTCGCTGACATCAGCCGAAGCCGCGTTGCAATCCGCGCAGTCCGGAAAATCGGTCGCGATCGATCCGAATCTCGGGGGCGCAGCGTGAGCAAACTCGTCTCCGCAGCGCAAGCCGCCAGCCTGATCATGGACGGCATGGTCGTTTCGGTGTCGTCGTCGAGCGGTCTCGGCTGCCCGGATGCGGTGCTCGCCGCGATCGGCGAGCGCTTCGACGCGGAAGGCCATCCGAAGAACATCACAACGCTGCACCCGATCGCCGCCGGCGACATGTACGGCATCAGGGGTATCGACCATCTGGCCAAGCCCGGCCTGTTGAAGCGCACGCTGTGCGGCTCCTATCCGTCCGGCCCTTCATCCTCTGAACCGCCGCAGATCTGGAAGATGATCGGTGACAATTCGGTCGCCGCCTACAACGTGCCCTCAGGCATCCTGTTCGACATGCATCGCGAGGCCGCTGCCAAGCGCCCCGGCGTGCTGACCAAGGTCGGCCTCGACACCTTCGCCGACCCGCGTCATCAGGGCTGCGCCATGAATGCGGCGGCCAGCGAGCCGATCGTTTCGGTGCAGCAGTTCGACGGCGAGGAATGGCTCTATTTCCGCTCGATCGTGCCTGATGTCTCCATCATCCGCGCCACCACCGCCGACGAGCGCGGCAACCTCACCTACGAGCACGAGGGCGCCTATCTCGGCGGGCTGGAGCAGGCGCTCGCCGCCCGCAACAATGGCGGTATCGTCATCGCGCAGGTCAAGCGCGTCGTCGAGAACGGCACGCTGAAGCCGCATGACGTGCGCGTGCCCGGTGTGCTGGTCGACCATATCGTCGTGGCGCCCGATCAGTTGCAGACGACGCTGACACCCTACGATCCGGCAATCTCCGGCGAGATCTTCCGCCCGCTGTCAACTTTCCGTAACACCGAGATGAGTGTCCAGAAGGTCATCGCGCGACGCGTCGCCATGGAGCTTGCCGACGGCATGGCCGTCAATATCGGTTTCGGCATCTCGGCCAACGTGCCGCGCATCCTTATCGAGGAAGGCCAGCACGGCAAGGTCACCTGGGTGATCGAACAGGGCGCGGTCGGCGGCGTGCCACTGCTCGACTTCAAGTTCGGCTGCTCGTCGAACGCCGACGCCTTCATGCCTTCGCCACACCAGTTCATCTATTTCCAGGGCGGCGGTTTCGACGCGTCGCTGCTGTCCTTCCTGCAGATCGACCGCCATGGCTCGGTCAACGTGTCGAAGCTTTCGGCGCGGCCGCATGTCACCGCCGGCGCCGGCGGTTTTGTCGACATCACCGCGCGGGCCAAGAAGATCGTCTTTTCCGGTTTCTTCAATGCCGGCGCCAAACTGTCGCTGGCCGATGGCGGCATCCGTATCGACGGGGAAGGCAAGGTCAAGAAGGTGGTCGGCGAGGTCGAGCACATCTCCTTCTCCGGCAAGCGCGCAGTCGCGCAAGGACAGGACATCACCTATGTCACCGAGCGCTGCGTCATGAAGCTGACGCCCGATGGGCTGATGGTGACTGAGTTGGCACCGGGCATCGACCTAGAGCGCGACGTGCTAGCGCAGGCCGAGTTCCCGCTCGCCGTCGCCAACGACCTGAAGGTCACGCCGGACGCTCTCTACCGTGGCCGGCCGATCGGACTGTCGCTCAATGGCCGCGCCTCGCTTGGAGGCGCGCATGGCTGAGCGTCTCGTCACCTTTGAAACCGACGGCGACCTCGGCATCGTCACGCTGCGCCGGCCGGAGAAATTCAACGCGCTCGACATCCCGATGCTGCGCGCGCTGGAAGCCGCGCTCGATACGGCGGAAGCTGCGGACAGCGTTCGTGTCGTGCTGCTGTGTGGCGAAGGCAAGGGCTTTTGCGCCGGCGGCGACGTCGAAGCCTGGTCGCAAATGAGTGCCGCCGATTTCCAGGTGCAATGGGTTCGCTACGGCCACCGCGTCTTCGATCGACTGGCGCGGTTGCGGCAGCCGACGATCGCCGTTCTGTCCGGCCATGCACTGGGTGGCGGGCTGGAACTGGCGGTCGCCTGCGACTTCCGCGTCGCCGAGGCGCAGGTCAAATTGGGTTTTCCGGAAACCTCGATCGGCGTGGTGCCCGGCTGGTCCGGCACGCAGCGCGCGGTGCGCCGCTTCGGCGCCCAGACGGTGCGGCGCATGGCGCTTGGCGGAGAACTGTTCGTGGCTGCCGAAGCACTCGCTCTGGGCATCGTCGACCGGGTGGTCGAAACGGGCTACGCATTCACCGAGGCCAGGGCCTGGGCCGGCAAGATCGCCGAGCGCGGCCCGCTGGCAACCGAGGCCGCCAAGCTGATGATCGCGATCGCCGAAGGCGAGGACAGTACCGCCGCAACCGAGGCGCTGGCCAGCGGCTTCATCGCGCTGACCGGCGATCTCAAGGCCGGTGTCGACGCCTTCAAGGCCAAGCAGAAACCAGCGTTTTCAAGATCATGAGAATGCAAGCGGAACCCAGAACTCACATGAACTTGCCCCTCACCATCGCCATGCCGGCCGAGGCATCCGCAGCACCGAAGACCTACCGGCTGCTGATCGACGGCAAGTTCGTCGATGCCCGCGACGGCCGCACGCTGGAGCGCAACAGCCCTGGCCACGGCTTCACCGTTTCGCGCTATGCGCAAGCCGGCGAAGCGGAAGTCGAGGCGGCGGTGACCGCCGCGCACAAGGCCTTCGAGACCGGCCCCTGGCCGCGCATGAAGGCCGGCGAGCGCGCCGCGATCCTGCTCAAGGCAGCAGACCTGATCGAGGTGCGGCTCGAGGAGATTGCCCGGCTCGACGCGCTGGAATCCGGCAAGCCGATCGCCCAGGCGCGCGGCGAGATCGGCGGCGCCGTCGACATCTGGCGCTATGCCGCGGCGCTTGCCCGCACGCTGCATGGCGAAACCTACGCCAATCTCGGCGATGCCATGCTGGGCGTCGTGCTGCGTGAACCGATCGGCGTCGTCTCGATCATCACGCCATGGAATTTTCCGTTCCTCATCGTCAGTCAGAAACTGCCGTTCGCGCTCGCCGCCGGCTGCACGGCGGTGGTCAAGCCGAGCGAGATGACCTCGGCCTCGACCTTCGTGCTCGGCGACATCCTGATGCAGGCCGGCTTGCCGGATGGCGTTGTCAACATCCTCGCTGGACTGGGCGCCGATGTTGGCGCGCCGATGGTCAGCCATCCGCTGGTCGAAATGGTGTCGTTCACCGGCTCCACCCGGGTCGGCAAGGTGACCATGGCATCGGCTGCAAACGCGCTGAAGAAGGTCTCGATGGAGCTCGGCGGCAAGAACGGCCAGATCGTCTTTCCAGATGCCGACCTCGAAGCCGCCGCCGACGCGGCGGTGTTCGGCGGCTTCTTCAACGCCGGCGAATGCTGCAACGCCGGCAGCCGGCTGATCGTCCATGAGGCGATCGCCGACGACTTCCTCGGCGCAGTGAAGGCGCTCACCGCCAGGGTCACCGTCGGCGATCCGCTCGACAACAGCACCAAGGTCGGCGCGATGATCTCTTCCGAGCACCTTTCCAAGGTCACCGGCTACGTGGCGGCGGCGGCAAACGACGGCAGCAGCGTCTATAGCGGCGGCAAGCAGATCGCCTCCAGTGCCGGTCAGTATCTCGATCCGACCATCCTTCGGGGCGTCACCGAAGACATGGCCATTGCACGTGAGGAAGTGTTCGGCCCGGTGCTGTCGGTGTTGACGTTTGGATCGATTGAAGAGGCGTTGCGCATCGCCAACAACACGCCCTATGGTCTATCGGCGGGTGTGTGGAGCGCCAGCATCGACACCTGCATGTCGGTGGCGCGGAGTGTGCGTTCGGGAACCGTTTGGGTGAACACGTTCATGGAAGGTTATCCCGAGCTGCCTTTCGGAGGCTACAAGCAATCCGGTCTCGGACGCGAACTCGGCAAGCGCGCCGTCGAGGATTATACCGAGGAAAAGACAATCCAGTTTCATCGCGGCCAGCGCACCGGATGGTGGGTCGGCTGAGCTGTGAAGAACCCGGCGGACAGCCGCCGGTCGTGTAGCTGCAACAAGGGAGGAAGTACATGTTGCGCAAACTGCTTATCGGAACGGCTCTCGGCTCGGGTCTTGCGTTCGCAGCCCATGCCCAGGACGTCAAGGAAGTCGAGATGCTGCATTGGTGGACGTCTGGCGGCGAAGCGGCTGCCTTGAACGTGCTCAAGGAGGATCTGGCCAAGCAAGGCTTTGCCTGGAAGGACGTGCCTGTGGCCGGCGGCGGCGGCGACGCCGCCATGACCGCGCTGAAGGCGATGGTCGCGGCGGGCAACTACCCGACTGCCTCGCAGATGCTCGGCTATACCGTGCTCGATTACGCGGCTGCCGGCGTAATGGGCGACCTGACCGAGACGGCGGTAAAGGAAGGCTGGGACAAATCCGTGCCGGCCGCCCTGCAGAAATTCTCGGTCTATGACGGCAAGTGGGTCGCGGCTCCGGTCAACGTCCACTCCGTCAACTGGCTGTGGATCAACAAGGCGGTGATGGACAAGATCGGCGGCACCGAGCCGAAGACCTTCGACGAATTCATCGCGCTGCTCGACAAGGCCAAGGCGGCGGGCGTCATCCCGCTCGCGCTTGGCGGCCAGAACTGGCAGGAAGCCACCATGTTCGATTCGGTCGTGCTGTCGACCGGCGGACCTGAGTTCTACAAAAAGGCCTTCAACGACCTCGACGAAGAGCAGCTGAAATCCGACACGATGAAGAAGTCGTTCGACAACCTCGCCAAGCTCGTCACCTATGTCGACCCGAACTTCTCCGGCCGCGACTGGAACCTCGCCACCGCCATGGTCATCAAGGGTGATGCTCTGGTGCAGGTGATGGGCGACTGGGCCAAGGGCGAATTCAACGCCGCCAAGAAGACCCCGGGCACCGACTTCCTGTGCTATCGCTTCCCGGGCACCGACGGCAGCGTGGTCTACAACTCCGACATGTTCGGCATGTTCGACGTTCCGGAGGACCGCAAGGCCGCCCAGGCCGCATTGGCCACCGCCACTTTGTCGAAGAGCTTCCAGTCGGCTTTCAACGTCGTCAAGGGCTCGGTCCCGGCCCGCACCGACGTGCCCGATACCGACTTCGACGCTTGCGGCAAGAAGGGCATCGCCGACCTGAAGGCCGCCAACGAAGGCGGCACGCTGTTCGGTTCGCTGGCGCAAGGCTATGGCGCGCCGCCGGCCGTCGCCAATGCCTACAAGGACGTCGTCTCGAAATTCGTCCACGGCCAGATCAAGACCTCGGACGAGGCCGTGACCCAGCTGGTCAACGCAATCGAAGACGCCAAGTAAGAACCGGCATGAAAGGACCTTCCCCGCTCCGGTGGGGAAGGTTCCACCAAGTCGGAATGGCGCCGGCGATCAACCAACACGCCCCGTCTCGACGGGGCTATCCTTCCCCGCCTGACGGTGAAGGGACCCGCGAGGGAGGAGCCCATGACAACGGTCGCGACCCAGATCAAGCTGACGCCGGAGCATAATGCGCGCCCGGGCGTCTCGGTGCGTTCGCGCCTGCAGGACGCGCTTCCGAAGATCGTGCTGGCGCCAAGCTTTGCGATCACCATCGTCTTCGTCTACGGCTTCATCCTGTGGACGGTCTATCTGTCCTTCACCAACTCCAAGACCTTCCCGTCCTATGCGCTGACTGGGCCGCGTGCCTATCAGAGGCTATGGCGCTGGACGTTCGAGAACGACCCGCCGTCGAGCTGGTATACGTCGATCACCAATATGGGCATTTTCGGCTTTCTCTACATCTTCATCTGCCTGGCGCTCGGCCTCTTCCTGGCCATCCTGCTCGACCAGAAGATCCGCGGCGAAGGCATGTTGCGGCCGATCTATCTTTATCCGATGGCGCTGTCCTTCATCGTCACCGGCGTCGCCTGGAAATGGTTCCTCGATCCCGGCCTCGGCCTCGAGCAGACGCTGCACCAGTGGGGCTGGACGAGCTTCCATTTCGACTGGATCAAGAACAAGGATTTCGTCATCTACACCGTGGTGATCGCCGGCGTCTGGCAGGCCTCGGGCTTCATCATGGCGATGTTCCTGGCCGGCCTGCGCGGCATCGACGGCGAGATCATGAAGGCGGCGCAGATCGACGGCGCCACCACGTTCCAGCTCTATCGCCGGATCGTCATCCCGCTGCTGCGGCCGGTGTTCCTCTCGGCCTTCATCGTGCTCGCTCACCTCGCCATCAAGTCCTACGACCTGGTCGTAGCACTGACCAGCGGCGGGCCGGGCGGCTCGGCCTGGCTGCCGTCGAACTTCATGTACGAGTACACTTTCAAGCGCAACGAAATGGCCGTCGGCTCGGCCAGCGCCGTGATCATGCTGATGACCATCACCGCGATCATCGTGCCCTATCTCTATTCCGAGCTCAGGGAGCGACCGCGATGAGCGTCATTGCCACGCCCACTCGCCAGAGCACTGGCGGCATCAGCGCCAGGACCGTCAACCGCATCGTCATCTACGGCCTGCTGGCGCTGTTCGCGCTGTTCTACCTGATGCCGCTGTTCGTCATGCTGGTGACCTCGTTCAAGACAATGGACGAGATCCAGAACGGCAACATGCTGGCGCTGCCGCAGGCGCCGACCTTCGAGCCGTGGCTGAAGGCGTGGGGCGAGACCTGCGTCGGCCTGACCTGCGCCGGCATCAAGGGCTATTTCTGGAATTCCATCAAGATGGTGGTTCCAGCGGTGCTGATCTCGACGCTGCTCGGCGCGCTCAACGGCTATGTGCTGACCAAATGGCGCTTCCGCGGCCACACGCTGGTTTTCGGGCTGATGCTGTTTGCCTGCTTCATTCCGTTCCAGTCCGTGCTGTTGCCGATGGCGACGATCCTCGGCAGCCTCGGCCGTTTCGGCGTGACGCTGCGAAACGCCACGGGATTCTCATTCGGCTTGGGCAATCCGACGGTCAACCTGGTCTTTGTCCACGTCGTCTACGGGCTCGGCTTCACCACCTTGTTCTTCCGCAATTATTACGAGGCGTTCCCGACTGAACTGGTCAGGGCGGCACAGGTCGACGGAGCCAGCTTTTTCCAGATTTTCCGGCGCATCATGCTGCCGAATTCGATGCCGATCTTCGTCGTCACCGTCATCTACCAGTTCACCAACATCTGGAACGATTTTCTGTTCGCCTCGGCCTATGCCGGCACCGGTGACGCGATGCCGATGACCGTGGCGCTGAACAACGTCGTCAACACCTCGACCGGTGTCGTCGAATACAACGTCAACATGGCGGCGGCGATGATCGCCGCACTGCCGACCCTTCTCGTCTATGTGGTCGCTGGCCGCTATTTCGTGCGCGGCCTGATGGCCGGCGCCGTCAAAGGATAATCGAATGGCTTTTCTCGAAATCAATGGGCTGAGGAAGCGGTTCGGATCGGTCGAGATCCTGAAGGGCATCGACGTCGATCTCGAAAAGGGCGGCTTCCTCGTGCTGGTCGGCCCATCCGGCTGCGGCAAGTCGACCTTGCTCAACACCATCGCCGGCCTGGAAAGCATCACCGAAGGCGAAATCCGTGTCGACGGCCGGACGATCAACGATCTCCACCCCTCGAAGCGCGACATCGCCATGGTGTTCCAGAGCTATGCGCTCTATCCGAACATGACCGTCGCGGGAAACATTGCCTTCGGCATGGAGATGCGCGGCGTGCCGGCCCACGAGCGCCAGAAGGCGATCGACAAGGTGGCGAAGGTGCTGCAGATCGGCCACCTCCTGCAGCGCAAGCCGAGCCAGCTTTCCGGCGGCCAGCGTCAGCGCGTCGCCATGGGCCGGGCGCTGGTGCGCGACCCCAAGCTCTTTCTCTTCGACGAGCCGCTCTCCAATCTCGACGCCAAGCTGCGCGTCGACATGCGCATCGAGATCAAGCGGCTGCACGCAACCACCGGCACCACGATCGTCTACGTCACCCACGACCAGATCGAAGCGATGACGCTGGCCACCAAGATTGCGGTGATGCGCGACGGCGAGGTGCAGCAGTTCGGCACGCCTGCCGAAATCTACAACAACCCGACCAACCTGTTCGTCGCCGACTTCATGGGCTCGCCGGCGATGAACCTGATCCCGGCGACGATCGGCGGCAATGGCAATGCGCTTTCCGTGGTGCTGCAGCGCGAGGCGCGCGAGCCGATCTCGCTGCCGCTGGCCGATGCGCCAACGGGTCTGTCGGCATTCCACGACAAGCCGATCATTTTTGGCGTCCGTCCCGAGGCCCTGACCGATCCTGAAGGAGCCGAACGCAACGCATCGAACATCGCCACCGCCGACTGTCACATCGAGGTTGTGGAACCGGCCGGCTCCGACACCTTCGCCGTCACCAATCTCGGCGGCAAGGCGGTGGTGGCGCGTCTGCGCGCCGACGCCAACATCCAGCCGGGCAAGGTCACGCCGCTCGCCTTCAACCTGACCAAGGCGGTGTTCTTCGATCCGGCGACCGAGAACCGCATCCTCTGACAGCCATGACAAACCCGGACATCGTCATTATCGGCTCCGGCATCGGCGGCGCCACGATCGCTTCCGGCCTTGCCGGCAGTGGCGCCTCGATCCTGATGCTGGAGCGCGGCGAACTATTGCCGGCGACGCCGCACACGCGCGACACGCGCGCCATCTTCGTCGACGGCCACTACCGGCCGAAGGAGATGTGGCGCGAGGCCGGGGGTGCTGCGTTCAACCCCGGCAATTATTACTATGTCGGCGGCAATTCGAAATTTTATGGCGCAGTGCTGATCCGCTACCGCAGGCAAGACTTTTCTGTCATGGAGCACTATGGCGGCGTCTCGCCGGCCTGGCCGTTCTCCTATGAGGAATTCGAGCCTTGGTATTGCAAGGCCGAGCAGCTTTTTCGCGTGCGCGGCGCACTCGGCGAAGACCCGACCGAACCGTTCCACTCGATCCCCTACCCCTTCGGGCCGGTGCCGGACGAGCCGCCGATCGCCCGCGCCCGCGCCGAACTCATGGGCCTCGGCCTGCATCCGGCATCGCTGCCGCTCGGCGTCGACATCGATGCCTGGCTAAAGGACGGCAAGACAGGCTGGGACGCGTTTCCCAACACCGGGACCGGTAAGGTTGACGCCCAATCGGGGCCGCTGACAGCGGCACTTGCCGACCGGAACATCAGGCTCGAGACCGGTGCTCATGTCGAATACCTCGAAGCCTCATCGGATGCCAGGACGATCGCCGCCGTTCACTATAGCCAGGACGGCAGGCTGAAGAAAGTGACGCCGAAACTGGTCATCCTCTCGGCCGGAGCGGTCAATTCCGCCGCCATCCTGCTGCGTTCGCCGTCCCCGAACGGAAACGGCCTTGCCAACCGCTCCGACCAGGTCGGCCGCAACTTCATGAACCACAATTCGAGCGCCATGCTGGCGATCGATCCGCGCCGCAGGAACACCTCCGTCTACCAGAAGACGCTGATGCTCAACGACTACTATTTGTCCGACGGCGAGGGCGGCAGGCCGCTCGGCAACGTCCAGCTTCTCGGCAAGATCGACGGTGATATCCTGAGAGCCAACGTCAAGCTTGCGCCCAAATTCGCGCTGGACTTCATGGCCGGCCACGCCGTCGACTGGTACCTGATGTGCGAGGACCTGCCGGACCCCGAAAGCCGCATCATGGTCGACGGCAAGGACATCGTCATGCAGTGGCGGCGCTCCAACATGCAGTCGCTCGACGGGCTGACCAAGGTGATGCGCGAGAACTTCCGCGCCTGCGGCTATCCGATCGTCCTGTCGCGGCCTTTCGACAAGCGCACGCCGTCGCACCAGTGCGGCACGGTCAAGATGGGCGACGATCCGGCAACCTCGCCGCTCGACCCGTTCTGCCGCTCGTTCGACCACAAGAACCTGTTTGTCGTCGACGCTGGCTTCCTGCCGAACTCGGCCGCGGTCAATCCGGCGCTGTCGATCGCCGCACAAGCGCTGCGCGTTGCCGACCACATCCGCAAGAGCGAGCTTGTCCTATGATCGGTCTGCGCCGCCCCTCATCCGCCTGCCGGCACCTTCTCCCCGTGAACGGGGAGAAGCCCGCTGGCCGCAACCTCGGCGCCTTTTTTGCAATGCTGGCGATTGGCGAAGCAGGCGATGAAGGCGTCCTTCTCCCCGTCCCTATACGGGGAGAAGTGCCCGGCAGGGCGATGAGGGGCGGCGCCAGCCTGCGGGAGCTTGTTCTCAAATGACCCGCCCGGCAGCCATCATCACCGGCGGCGCGCGCGGCATCGGCCTTGCCTGCGCCGAGGCGCTGGCCGATGCCGGCTTCGATATCCTTGTCGTGGACCTTGCCGAAAAAGCCGGCGACGGGCTTGTCGCTGACATCACCGCCCGCGGCGCGAAATTCGCCTACCATTGCGGCGACATTGCTGACCTCGACGACCATGCCGCATTGGTCGATGCCGCGACGAGCGCCTTCGGCCGCATCGACTGCCTGGTCAACAATGCCGGCATCGGCGCCGTGGTACGCGGTGACCTGCTGGAATTGAAACCGGAAAACTTCGACCGGATCCTCGCCATCAATCTGCGCGGCACCGTCTTCCTCAGCCAGGCCGTTGCCAGGGCGATGCTTGCGGCGCCGGGTGATTTTCCAAAAACGATCATCACCATCACCTCGGTCAGCGCCGAAATGGCCTCGCCGGAACGTGCCGACTATTGCATCTCCAAAGCCGGGCTTTCGATGTGGGTGAAGACCCTGGCGCTGCGGCTTGCCGCCGAAAATATCGGCGTGTTCGAGGTGCGGCCAGGCATCATCCGCACCGACATGACTGCAGGGGTAACCGCCAAATACGACGCGCTGATCGACGGCGGTCTGGTGCCGGCAAAGCGGTGGGGCGAAGCCGCCGATGTCGGCGCCGCCGTAGTGGCACTCGCCGGCGGCAAGCTCGGTTTTTCGACCGGCTCGATCATCAATGTCGACGGCGCGCTGTCGGTGCCGAGGCTGTGAACAGGTGACGCCATGACCGACTACATCATCGTCGGCGCCGGCCCGGCCGGCTGCGTGCTGGCCAACCGGCTGAGCGAAGAGCCATCGAATTCAGTGCTGCTGCTCGAGGCCGGCGGCAAGGACTGGCACCCGCTGATCCACATGCCGGCCGGTTTCGCCAAGATGACCAAGGGCATCGCCGCCTGGGGCTGGTCGACCGTGCCGCAAAAGCACATGAAGGACCGCGTCTTCCGGTACACGCAGGCCAAGGTGATCGGCGGCGGCTCCTCCATCAACGCCCAGATCTATACACGCGGCAACGCCCGCGATTACGACGCCTGGGAGAAGGAAGAGGGCCTTGCCGGCTGGGGCTATCGCGACCTGCTGCCCTATTTCAAGCGGGCCGAGAACAACCAGCGCTACGCCAACGATTTTCACGGCGACCAGGGTCCGCTCGGCGTGTCGAACCCGATTGCGCCGCTGCCGATCTGCGAGGCTTATTTCCGCGCTGGACAGGAGATGGGCATTCCCTTCAATCCGGACTTCAACGGGGTAGCCCAGGAAGGCGTCGGCTATTACCAATTGACGCAGAAGGACGCGAGACGCTCCTCTGCCTCGGTCGCCTATCTCAGGCCGATCCGCGCGCGAAAAAACCTGACCGTCAGGACTGATGTGCTGGTGACGCGCATCGTCATCGACAAGGGCCGCGCCGTCGGTGTCGAGATCGTCGACAGGCCGGGCGGCCAGCCGACGACCTTGCGTGCCGAACGCGAAGTCATCGTCTCGTCCGGCGCCATCGGCTCGCCGAAGCTGCTGATGCAGTCGGGCATCGGCCCGGCCGACCATCTGAAGTCGGTCGGCGTGACGCCGGTGCACGATCTGCCCGGCGTCGGTTCCAACCTGCAGGATCATCTCGACCTGTTCGTCATTGCCGAATGCACCGGCGACCACACCTACGACAACTACGCCAAGCTGCACCGGACGGTGTGGGCCGGCCTGCAATACCTGCTGTTGAAAAAAGGCCCGGTTGCCTCCAGCCTGTTCGAGACAGGCGGCTTCTGGTACGCCGACCCGACCGCCGCCTCGCCCGACATCCAGCTCCATCTCGGCCTCGGCTCCGGCATCGAGGCCGGTGTCGAAAAACTGAAAAATCCGGGCGTGACGCTGAACTCGGCCTTCCTGCGCCCGCGTTCGCGCGGCACGGTCCGGCTGAACAGCGCCGACCCCGCCGACCACCCGCTGATCGACCCGAATTACTGGTCCGACCCCTACGATCGCAACATGTCGATCAAGGGACTTAGGCTGGCGCGCGAGATCATGCGGCAGAAGGCGCTTGCTGCCTACGTGCTGCGCGAGGTGCTGCCGGGACCGGAACTCACCAGCGACGACGAACTGTTCGACTATGCCTGCCGCAGTTCCAAGACCGATCACCACCCTGTCGGCACCTGCCGCATGGGCCATGATGCGATGAGCGTGGTGACGCCCGATCTCAGGCTGCGTGGTATCGAGGGCTTGCGCGTCTGCGACGCTTCGGTGATGCCGCGCATCCCCTCCTCCAACACCAATGCGCCAACGATCATGGTCGGCGAAAAGGGCGCCGATCTGATCCTTGGCCGCGAGCCGCTGCCGCCGGCCGTGTTTTCCACCAACCAAGCAGCATGAGATTCCAAGAATGATCAGGCACTGTGTTTTCGCTCGATTCCGCAATGACGTCACCGACGACGAGCGCGCGGCAATCCATGCCGATCTTGAGGCGCTGCGGTCGGTGATCGACGGCATGGCCAAGGTCGAATTCAGCGCCAACACCAGCCCAGAGCCGTTCGCGCGCGGCTTCACGCACGGCTTCACCATCGACTTCAGCGATGCCGCCGCACGCGACGCCTATCTGGTGCATGAGGCCCACAGCCGAGCCGGCGCTCGGCTGGTCGCGGCGCTTGAAGGCGGAACCGACGGGCTGATGGTGTTCGACCTCGAGATAGGCGCTTAATGCATGTCGCGCAAAAGCATGCCCTCGGGCACTGACCCGAGGGTGTGCAGCGGTTTTGCGTCAACAACATGCATAAAACAACAATCCAAAGCGCGTCGCGTGAGGTCGGTCGAACGCGACGCGCTTTAGCCTATCCAAGCCTCAGCGCGACGACGCCGGCAACGATGCTGAGCA
The DNA here is from genome assembly GCF_055811575.1 of Mesorhizobium sp. WSM4815. Classification (NCBI taxonomy): domain Bacteria; kingdom Pseudomonadati; phylum Pseudomonadota; class Alphaproteobacteria; order Hyphomicrobiales; family Phyllobacteriaceae; genus Mesorhizobium; species Mesorhizobium sp. WSM4815. Next base: position 201,674 of record NZ_JBVVQS010000093.1, read on the forward strand.
CGGCGGCACCCCGCCAGGCGGTCATCTTCTCGCCGAGCGCAAACACCGAGATCATCATGGCGAACAGGATCGAGGTTTCGCGCAGCGCCGCGACCGAGGCGATCGGCGCCTTGGTCATCGCCCACATCACGATCCAGTAGGCGGCGCCGCTGAGCACGCCGGTGTACACGCCCGCCTTCCAGTCTCGCGCCAGGACCGGCAGCGCCTTTGGTCCGCGGAAGATCAGGCACAGCACCAGCGCCCACAGCGCATCGCAGACGAACAGCCATGCGGCATAGCTCGACGCCGTCGCGGCCAGCCGCGCGCCGCTGCCGTCGGACAGCGTATAGCCGGCGATGAAGATCGAGGTGCCCAGCGCAAAGCCGACGGCGCGCAGGTTCAGCCTTTCCAGATGCGCGCCGCCGCGAAACGACAGCACCAGCGTCCCGGCCGACAAGAGAACAATGCCGAGGATGGCGAGCGGCGCCGGGACTTCGGCGACGACCACGATGCCGCCAAGTGCAGCCAGCAGCGGTGCGGTGCCGCGCGCCAGCGGATAGGTCTGGGCGAAATCGCCGGCCCTGTAGGCGGCGATCAGGAACGTCCTGTAGCCCATGTGGAAGATTACCGAGGCGATGATATAAGGCCACGCTTCCGCTTTCGGCACCTCGACGAAAGGCAGCGCCAGAAGCGCCACGGCGCCCATGCCGAGCGTCATCAGCGTGATCGACAAAAAGCGGTCGAGATGGACCTTGACCAGCGCGTTCCAGATCGCGTGCATGGCGGCGGCAGCAAGCACCGCGAAGAAGACGAACAAGGTCATCGGCGGCTCATGCGCCTTCGGCCCCCGTCCCGAACGGTGTTTCCAGGTCGATCTCGACCCGCAGCGGAAAATGGTCCGAGGCGATTTCGTCGATATCGGCACTGGCCGAGCGCACCCGTCCCGCCAACATGCCGCCGACGAAGCAGTGGTCGAGCCGTCGCTTTGCCAGCCTGCCGTCGATGGTTTTCACATGGGTGTGGAAATCTCTCGGCGGTTCGCTGGCGACGGCGGCGGCATCGACGAAACCGTCGAGATAGACGGCACCGCGATGATATGGCGTGCTGCCAACGATGCGCCGGTACTCGGCGCTGCCAGGCTCCATGTTGAAATCGCCCAGCCAGATCGCCGCCAGCGGGTTTTCCGGCTCCGGCTCGCCATTGCTCCAGTTGCGGACGGGCTCATCGTCGGCGCCGCTCCACGGGCCGCCGTCGGACGGCGCGCGGCGATGCTCGGCGAGCAGATAGTCGATCTGCTCCAGCCGCTCTTCGGCGGCGATATGCGCCAGATGCAGCGACAGCACCCGCACCGGACCGGCAGGGGTGTGGATCATGCATTCCAGCGCTGCGTTGCGGGTGTTGAGCGGACGCACGGTGCGGCGCAGCGGCAGCGTGTGCAGGCGCGACCAGACGATCGGCAGCCTGGACAGGACCATGGTGCCGAATTGCCGCCGCCGGTTGACGATGCGGCCGTCACGCCGCTCGCTGGCGTCCATGTCGAAGGCCGGCCCATAAACCCAATAGTATTCGGGCAGCAGTCGCGAAAGGATTTCCGGCTGGTCATCCTCGTTGCTGCGCAGCCAGTGCCGTTCCACCTCCTGCAACGCGATGATGTCTGCGCCGGCGACGATCTTGGCGCAGCGCGAGAGATCGTAGCGACCGTCGCCGCCGAAACCGTATTGGATGTTGTAGCTGACCAGCTTCATTGCTTAACCGGCTCAATTTCGTGATGGCAGTAGCGGTTTGGCGGATTGGTTGCAATGTGCAGCCGGATGCAGAGAGCTTGGGCCAGATAGCGCAGCTAGGTCGTCAGCGGCTGGAATCGTCCCGGCGGAGAGGCGGCCAGTTCCGACCAGTCGATTTCCTCCTCCAGGCGATGATACGCTTCGTCGCCGATCGTCCCGTCGATACGCAATTGCTCCAGCGCGTCACGCTGGCTCTTGATGGCATAGAGGCGCAACCTGTCGTACTCGGTCGCTGCCTGGGCGTCCTCCGGGTTTTCAGCGATCGTGCGCTGCGCGGCAAATTGCTCGCGGACCACGGCCGCGGCATTCGATGTCTTGCCGCTCAACACGTCCAGCGCGGCCTGCATGATGGCGACGCGTGCCTGCGCGACCTCGCGGTCGACAGTTCCGTCCGGATCGAGACGAAGCAGGCGCAGCAGCGGCTTCAGGCTGATGCCTTGCAGCACCAGGGTGCCGAGGACGACCGAGAAAGCGGCGAGCACGATTGGGTCGCGGCCGGGAAAGTCGGCTGGCAAGGCAAATGCTGCTGCAAGCGTGACAAGGCCGCGCATGCCGCACCAGCCGATCAGCACGCCGCCGCGAAATGACGGCGCCTCGGCCTGCCGTTCCGCGTCACCGAAGCTGGCGAGCCACCTCATGATCGCGCCGCATCCCAGCACCCAGACGAGACGCGAGACGATGACGACAGCCAGCACGGCTGCGGCAAAGACATACGCTTCGACCTGCCCCTGCTCGGCAAGCCGGCCGACGATCGATCGCGCCTGAAGTCCCATCAGGACGAAGGCCAGCACGTTGAGCACGAACACCGCCGTCTCCCAGACCGAATAGGAGCTGACGCGATTTCTGGCCGGCATGCGGCGCGGCGCGGTACGTGCGATGGTCATGGCATAGACGACGATCGTTATGATGGCGGAGAGCCCGATCCTGTCGGCCAGGATCCAGACGCCGAACGTCCCGGCAAATTGCACCACCGTGCCACTTGCCGGATCTCTGATGCGACTGAGGGTGACGAGAGACAACCGGCCGAGCACGTAACCAGCGGCAAGGCTGCCGACCGTCGACAGCAAGATCACCGGAACCGCGCTGCTCACCAGGATGGAGCCGGCAGCTGCCGAAACCGCCATGCGGTAGATCAGCAGTGCCGTGGCGTCGTTGAGCAGGCTTTCGCCTTGCAGGATCGCGGTGACGCGGTGCGGCACCTTGAACTGTCCAAGCACGGCCGACGCCGCCACGGCATCGGGCGGCGCCACGATCGCGCCAAGGGCAATAGCCGCAGCGATCGGCAAGCCTGCCATTGTCCATCCGACGAGCGCGACGGTCGCAGTGGTGAAAACGACGGCGCCAAGCGCCAGCAGGATGAGCGGCAGCCTGTAGCGATTAAGATCGCGCAGCGACGTGTCGTAGGCCGCGTCGAGAAGCACCGGCGCGATGAACAGGGCGAGCGCCAGCTCGGGATCGATCTCGATAGTCGGCGCAAACGGCAGAAAGGCGATGCCCGCGCCTGCCAACGCCAGCAACGACGGATAGGGAACCTGGAGACGCCGCGACAACGCCGTCAGCGCGACGGCGATCAGCAGGAGAACAAGGGTCAGCTCGAAAAGCGCCATGCCTTATCGTAGCGGCGAAGCCGGGCGATTGGCACTGCAAAAAACGGGCACGGCTACTGCTGCTGGTGAATGGTGAATGGTGAATGGTGAATGGTGAATGGTGAATGGTGAATGGTGAATGGTGAATGGTGAATGGTCGCTTGCAGAGAAATCTCGGCGCGTAAAGCGCCTTCTTGCTATTCACTATTCACTATTCACTACTCACTCCGCCCCTAATGCAGCACCAGCATGTCACCCGACGAGAACGAAATCTCGGCCTTTTCGCCGACAGCGGGCGGCGGCGCGGCCGGGCTGTTGAACGTGTCGAGCGACACCGTGCTGCCGCCGATGCCGACGCGAACCCGGATGACCGAGCCGAGGAAATGCACTTCGGTGATCTCGCCCGAAAGACTGGAGTCGCGGCCGGGATGGCGGCCGAGCGAAATCGCCTCGGGCCGCAGCGCCAGCGACAGCGTGTCGCCGGACTTGGAGCCGTTTAGCTTTCCCTGCAGCGAGACCTCTTGCGAATTGACGCGCACCTTGCCCGAGGCTGCATCGGTGACGGTGCCTTCGAGCACGTTCAGCGTGCCGACGAAATTGGCGACGAACTTGGTCGCCGGCCGGTTGTAGATCTCGAACGGCGTGCCGACCTGCTCGGCCTTGCCGCCATACATGACGGCGATGCGGTCGGAGATCGACAGCGCCTCTTCCTGGTCGTGGGTGACGAAGACGGTGGTGATGCCGAGCTTCTTCTGGATCGAGCGGATTTCCTCGCGCAGCGAGACGCGCACCTTGGCGTCGAGCGCCGACAGCGGTTCGTCGAGCAGCAGGAGCTTCGGCTTCGGCGCAATCGCCCGCGCCAGCGCGATACGCTGCTGCTGGCCGCCGGAGAGCTGATAGGGATAGCGGTCGCCCATCTGCGGCAGCTTGATGAGGTCGAGCATCTCGGCAACGCGCCTGTCGGCATCGGCCTTTGGCATGCCCGCGACCTTAAGCCCGAAGCCGATGTTTTGCGCCACCGTCAGGTTGGGAAACAGGGCATAGGCCTGGAACACCATCCCGACATTGCGCTGGTTGGGTTTGAGCCGGGTGATATCCTTGCCGGCCACGACGATCTTGCCGGCGCTCGGCTCCTCGAAGCCGGCGACCATACGCAGCACCGTCGTCTTGCCGCAGCCCGACGGTCCGAGGAAGGAGACGAATTCGCCCGGCTCGACGTCGAGGTTGAAATCCTGGACGACGGTGGTGGCGCCGAAGGATTTTCGAACCTGCTGGATGGAGAGGAATGGCTCGGCCATGGCTTTTCTTTCGGTCAGTACTTTTTCGATCAGTTTGGCCGGTTCGCCGATCGCGGCGCAAAACGCGACAGGATCTGGATCAGCGACATGCAGCCCCAGGTGATGGCGAAGGAAATGAGCGCCAGTGCCGATGGCTCATAGGCACTGTTGGCGCCGATGTTCTGCAGATAGGGGCCGAAGGCCGGGCGATTCAGCAGCGAGGCCATCGTGAACTCGCCGATGACGATGGCAAAGCTCAGGAACGCGCCGGACAAGACGGCGATCAGCACGTTCGGCAGGATGATGCGGGCGATGATGGTGGTCCAGCCCGCGCCGAGGATTTGTGCGGCTTCGGTGAGCGTTCTGACGTCGATGGTCCTGAGACCGGTATCGACCGCCCGGTACATATAAGGCAGCGCCAGCACTGCATAGCCGATGACCAGCAGGGCATCAGCGCCGCGTGCTGTCGCCAGAAAAGGCAACGCCGAATTCGAACCGAACATTCTGATGTAGCCGAAGACGATGACGATAGCGGGGATAACCAGCGGCAGCAGGGTGATGAACTCTACGACCGGCCGCAGATGCGGTAGCCGCAGCCGTATCCAGTAAGCCGTCGGGACGACGAGGAGCACGCCCAAGAGGATGGTGAAGACCGCCACAACGACGGAATAGGTAAATGTCGCCTGGAAATTCGGATCTCCGAAGACCGAGCGGTAGGCGTCAAAGGAGTATTCCCCTCGCCGCTTCCGCAAGGAAAATTCGAAGGTCGCCAAAAGCGGCAGGATAAAATAGGTGGTTCCCACGCCAAAAACCAGCCAAGCCCAAAAACGGCTGCCTTGCTTCATTTCAGCCACCGTTCGGCTCGCCGTTGGAACAAGATGTAGAAGAGATTGGCCAAGCCGGTGATGACGATCATGCCGAATGCAAGCGCATAGCCTAGATTCGGATTGTAAAGCACGTCGCCGCGAATCTGCGCGAACAGCTGGATTGGCACGATGTTGAGTGACGGCCCCGTCAGTGCATAGGCCGTTGCGACCGCGCCGAACGCGTTGGCAAAGAGCAGGACCGTCGTGCCGAGAAAACTCGGCCATAACACCGGGATCACCACCATGCGCCAATATTGCCAATTGGTTGCGCCGAGCGTGGCGGCAGCTTCGCCCCATTCCTTCTTCAGCCCATCGACCGCCGGCGTGATGATGACGATCATCAATGGAATCTGGAAGTAGAGGTAGGTGAGGATCAGGCCCCAAAACGAAAAGATACTGAAGCCGAGCGAATAGATGTTAATGCCGAAAATGTCTCGCAACAGGATCGTCGCCACGCCGAGCCGACCTAGCGTTGCGATGAACGAGAATGCCAGCGGCACGCCGGCGAAATTCGAGGCGACGCCAGAGAAGGTCAAGGTCGCCGAGCGTAACCACGACGGCAAGCCCCCGCGAACCACTGCCACGGCCATTGCCAGGCCGATCAAGGCGCCAAGGATCGCAGAAACAAAGCTGATCTGAATGGATACCCAATAGGCGGCTGCGAGCTTGGGTTGCGACAACGCTATGATGTTGTCGAGCGTATAGTCGCCGGCTGCATTTTTGAACGCGCCCGCGATCAGCCCTACCGTGGGCAAGATCAGAAAGAGCAGCGCGAAAACGAAGAACGGAGCTACGCCTAACCAATGCAGTGGCAGCCGAAGGCGGCTGATCTCCGGCGCGCCAGGGCTGACGCGGGCTGTCTCGGACACTATGGAGTCTGCCATGGACTTCCCGAATTTGGCATAGGGCGCCGGGCGGCGAACCGGCCCGGCGCCCTATGGAATTACTTCACGACGGCGCCAACGATGGCATCCCAGTTCGTGCTGATTTCCTTTTTGGCGGCGTTCTGCTCCTCCAAGGTCGGGAAGATCGCTTTTTCGTAGTTCTCGGCGGCCGGCAGCTTGTCCAGCATCTCCTTGGGGATCACGCCCTTCTTGGCGAGGTCATTGAAACGGATCGGGTGGCAGTAGCCCTTCAGCCAGCCGAGCTGGCCTTCGTCCGAGTAGAGATACTCCATCCACAGCTTGGCGGCGTTCGGATGCGGCGCATAGGCGCTGATCGCCTGTACGTAGACGCCTGCGACGACCGCTGCCTTTGGCACGACGATTTCGATTTCCGGATTGCCGGCCATCTTGTCGCGCATGGCGAGCAGGTTGTAGTCCCAGTTCATCACGATCGGCGTCGTGCCCTGGGCGACAGCTGCCGCTTCACCGTCGACCGGCACGAAGTTGCCGGCATCGTTGAGCTGCTTGAAGAACTGCAGACCCTTGGCGGCGGCATCCTGGCCGCCGCTGCCGCCAGCCGCGAGGCCCGAAGCGTAAACCGACATGACCGCGTTGTTCGACGTGCGCGGGTCTCCGGCGAGCGCCACCGAGTTGGCATATTCCGGCTTCAGCAGGTCAGCCCAGTCCTGTGGCGCGTTCTGCACGACGGCCTTGTTCACGCCGAAGGCGAGCACGCCGTAGTAGTCGCCGTACCAGTGGCCATCGGCGTCCTTGGCGCTGTCAGGGATCGAATCCCAGGTCGACACCTTGTAGGGTTGGATCAGACCGTCTGCCTTGGCGGACGGGCCGAAAGACAGGCCGACGTCGATGACATCCGGCGCCTGCGGACCCTTATTGTCCTTGTTGGCCTTGATCGCCTCGATCTCGTCGCCGGAGCCGGCATCGGGATTGAGCTCGTTGACGGTGATTTCCGGATACTTCGCCTTGAAGCCGGCGATGACGTCGCCGTAGCCGCACCAGCTGTGCGGCAGCGCGATGGTGGTGAGCTGGCCTTCCGCCTTGGCGGCGGCGACCAGTTCATCCATGGACTGCGCCGACGAGATGGCAGAGGTCGCCATCAGGGCGACGGCCGTAAGGGAAAGTACTTTTCCCGTGAATTTGAACATGTGTTCTCTCCGTTGAACTGACGCCGTTGGACGCCTGCGATGCGGTATCGTTTTCGTGTGACAGCCCGATGAATGGTTTGTGAAAGCGATGCCCTGCAGTACGAAAAAGTAAACTCTTTTTAACCGGCTGGAGCAATCGCTTCGCGACTATTTTTCCGGCTAACGAATTTCGGTCTTACCTTTCATCCCTTCCCCCTTTCTTTGCCCTCATTTCCCAGATCAATTTTCGGCGCGAATACTGTCTCAGACGGTGCCGGCAATGGCATTGTCGAGCAGCGTCAGCGCCGCCTTCCTGGTCAGCTTGACCGGGTTGCCGCCGGCGGTCGGATCGACCACCGCCATGTCGGCGATCAGGCCCTTGCGCTTCTTGTCCATGTCGAGCCCCTGGATCAGGCCCGGCAGCGCGTGCGGCACCTTCAATTCCTTGCGCAGCTTGATGACGGCCTTGGCGAAACCGTCGAAGCCGCCCTTGATGCCGCAATAGGCCGCGAGCCGGGCGATGCGCGCCTCGATGGCGTCGCGGTTGAAGGCCAGCACATAAGGCATGAACACGGCGTTGGTCATGCCGTGATGGGTGTCGTAGAGCGCGCCGATCGGATGCGACAGCGAGTGGATGGCGCCCAGCCCCTTCTGGAAGGCGGCGGCGCCCATGGCGGCCGCGCTCATCATGTGGGCGCGGGCGACGAGATCCTTGCCGTTGGCATAGGCCTTCGGCAGGTTCTCGAAGACGAGCCGCACGCCTTCGACGGCGATGCCGTCGGCCATCGGATGATAGCCCGGCGCGCAATAGGCTTCGAGGCAATGAGCGAGCGCATCCATGCCGGTGCCGGCGGTGATGAAGCCGGGCATGCCGACCGACAGTTCCGGATCGGCGATGACGATGGCCGGCAAAAGTTTCGGATGGAAGATCACCTTCTTGGTGTGGGTCGCTTCATTGGTGATGACGCCGGCGCGGCCGACTTCCGAGCCGGTGCCGGCCGTGGTCGGCACGGCGATGATCGGTGCGATCGCGTCGGCGTTGGCGCGCGTCCACCAGTCGCCGATATCCTCGAAATCCCAGACCGGCCGCGTCTGGCCGGCCTGGAAGGCGATCAGCTTGCCGAGGTCGAGCGCCGAGCCGCCGCCGAAGGCGATGACGCCGTCATGCTTGCCCTTCTTGAACACCGCAATGCCGGCGGTCAGGTTGGAGTCGACCGGGTTCGGCTTGACCTCGGAAAACACACCATAGGGGACCTTGGCATCGTCGAGGATCTCCAACGTCGAAGCGACGACCGGAAGTTTGGCCAGCCCCGGATCGGTGACGAACAGCGGCCGCTTGATGCCGGTGGCTTCAAGCACATCAGGCAATTCCTTGATGCGCCCCGCGCCGAAGCGCACGGTCGTCGGATAGTTCCATTTGGAAATCAATTTTGTCATTTCTGTCTTTCAAAAAAATCAGATGGCTTCACGCAGATGATATGATTTCGGCCTCGTTAGATTGTCGTAGCCGATGGCCGAGAGTGCGGCGCCCTTGCCGGTGTCCTTGACGCCGGTCCAGACCAGCGCCGGATCGAGATAGTCGCAGCGGTTCATGAACACGGTGCCGGTCTCGACGCGATCACCGATCGCCGCCGCATGCTCGGTGTCGCGCGTCCAGATCGAGGCCGTCAGCCCGTAGGGGCTGTCGTTCATCAGCGCGATCGCCTCCTCGTCGTTGCGCACCTTCATGATGCAGACGATCGGCCCAAAGCTCTCCTCGCGCATGACGCTCATCTGGTGGTCGACCTCGGTCAGCACTTCCGGCGCCAGATAGGGCGAGCCCGGCTCGTCATTGGCCAGCTTCATGTTGATATGCGCCCTGGCGCCCTTGCGCAGGGCCTCGGCCTTCTGCTCGCGGATCAGGTCGGCAAAGCGCGCCTGGGCCATCGGCCCCATCGTCGTCGCCTGGTCGAGCGGGTTGCCGACGACGTAGTTCCTGGTTTCGGCGATGAAGCCTTCGACGAATTCGTCATAGACCTTCTCGTGGACATAGACGCGCTCGATGCCGCAGCAGCACTGGCCGGAATTGTAGAAGGCGCCGTCGACCAGGTTGGCGACGGCATGGTCGATCTTTGCGTCGGCCAGGACATAGGCCGGATCCTTGCCGCCGAGTTCAAGGCCGAGCGTCATGAAGGTGCCCGCTGCGGCCTTTTCGATGGCGCGGCCGCCGGCGACCGAGCCGGTGAAATTGACATGGTCGATCTTGCCCGAGCCGAGCAGTTTTTCGGTCTGCGCATGGTTCATGACGAGGTTCTGGAACAGACCCTTGGGCAGGCCTGCTTTGTCGAACGCCTGTTGAAAGCGTTCGCCGACCAGAAGCGTCTGCGCCGCATGCTTGAGGATGACGGCGCTGCCGGCCATCAGCGCCGGCACGATCGTGTTGACGGCGGTGAGATAGGGATAGTTCCACGGCGCGATCACCAGGATCACGCCGAGCGGCACCTTCTTCACATAGCGGCGAAACCCATCCTTGGGATTGGAGGCCATCACCGGCTTGAGTGCCGCTTCCGCAATCTCGACCATGTAGCTGGTGCGTTCCCTGACGCCGCCGAACTCGCCGCCATAGCGCACCGGGCGGCCCATCTGCCAGGCGATCTCCGGCACGATCTCGTCGGTCATGGCGACCAGCGCTTCCAGCATGGCGAGCATGTACTTGCCGCGCTCGACGATCGGCGTCTCAGCCCATTTCTCCTGCGCCGCCTTGGCACGCTCGACCGCGGCATTGATCGCCTGGTCCGTGGCGATGGGCCGTTCGGCATAGATCGAACCATCGACGGGGGATTTGAGTTTTACGGTTTCCAAGTGGGCGTCTCCATATATCGAAGGCAAAGCGTCAGCAGGCAAGGGCGCGAACATGCCCGGCTCTTGCATAATCCAGTATTGACTGATCGCGCGTCACGAGCGTCAAATCGAACGCCCGCGCTGTCGCGATCAATATCCTATCCGCCGGATCGCCGTGGAGCGATCCAGGCAAGAAAGACGATTCAATCAACAATTCCGGCGAAAGAGCCTCGACCTTGATGCCTGGCGTGGCGATCACTTCCCCAAAAATGCTTGCTGGCGACTTTGCTGCCGCCAACCGGCCCTTGGCGCTCAGCAGGCCCAACTCCCAGGCCGAAATGGGGGAAACCCGGACCTTCTCGTCAACAGCCGCGGCGCTGTTGATGGCAATCTTGGCTTCCGGCGTGATTGGCTCGTTCAGCGCTATCCATATGATCGCGCAAGTGTCGAGCAGCAGCCTGTGCATCACGGCAGCACGTCAGGCTCAAAGGCCGGCCTCGTGTAATCATGTCCTTGGAGAAGCGTGACCTTGCCCGTCCATATGCCGAAAAGAGGATGGTCGGTATTTCCCTGCGGAAGTTCGTAGCTGGCTTGCGCTTGTTCCGCCATTCCTGAACGAGTCTTGTCTGTGGTAGCCATATTCGGCTTTCGATAACCTTCGGGCCATCCCTCCAGTTTGAAATCCACCCGCTCGTTCGCAAGATCGACACGAGATGCCCGGTAGTTTGCGCGCAACCAAGCGCGCGCCTGGCTGTGCCCGCTCGGGCTGTTCGCCCACCATTCCTCCCGCTGTCGTGCCGACGGCGGCAAGCGGCCACCGATAACTTGCTCGATCTCTGCGAAGCTCATCGACATCTGGCCCTGGCCCGAGAACAGGAGATGCTCGAAAAGCGGATGGTATTTGGTTCCTTCGGTCATCGCACAACCTAGCTCAAGCCGCATTTTCGGTCAAGGTATTGATAGTATCTTACTATCTTTCTAATAACGCTCGAACCCCCTGTGCAGTTCCCAATCGGTAATGCGGCGGTCGTATTCGAACTGCTCCCAGTGCGCCGTATGGACATAATGCTCGAGCACGCCGTCGCCGAGCGCCTGCTTCAGCATCTCCGATTTCGCCAGCGTCTCGGTGGCGTCACGCAGGGTCTTCGGAATTTCCGGCAGCTGCGAGGCCTGATAGGCATCGCCGACGAAGGGTTTTTGCAGTTCAAGCTTTTCATCGATGCCGGCAAGGCCGGCCGCGATCAGCGCGGCGAAGGCGAGATAGGGGTTTAGGTCGGCGCCGCCGATGCGGCATTCCATGCGGATGCCCTTGGTGCCCTCGCCGCACAGGCGAAAACCGGCGGTGCGGTTGTCCTCGCTCCACATGATCTTGGTCGGCGCGAAGGTGCCGGCCTGGAAGCGCTTGTAGGAGTTGACGTAGGGCGCCAGGAACCAGGTGAATTCCCTGGCATATTTGAGCTGGCCCGCCGCCCATTGCTGGCCGAGCGTCGACAACGTCCATTCTGCCTTTTTGTCGTAGAAAAGCGGCGTCTCGCCGTCGGCGCTCCACAGCGAATTGTGGATATGGCTGGAATTGCCGGCCAGCCCGTAATTGTACTTGGCCATGAACGAGACCGCCTTGCCTTCAGACTCGGCGATTTCCTTGGCGCCGTTCTTCAGGATGACGTGGCGGTCGGCCATCTCGAGCGCCTCGGCATAGCGGACATTGATTTCTTCCTGGCCCGGACCCCACTCGCCCTTGGAGTTCTCAATCGGAATGCCGGCTGCCTGCATCTCGTTGCGCAGCCGGCGCATGACGCCTTCTTCCTTTGTGGTGATGCCGATCTGGTAGTCGCCGATATAGGGCGAGGCTGTGTCGAGGCCCTGCCAGTGCTTCTTGCGGGCGGAATCGTAGGTTTCGCTGAACAGATAGAATTCGAGCTCGGAGGCGAAATAGCCGAGATAGCCGCGTTCGCTCAGCCGCTTGACCTGCTTCTTCAGGATGGCGCGCGGCGAATGCGGCAGGTCGTCATGGGTGTGGTGGTCGAGCACATCGCAGATCACCAGCGCCGTCTTTTCCAGCCATGGAATGCGCCGCAGCGTCGACAGATCCGGCTTCATGACGAAGTCGCCATAGCCTTTCGACCAGCTCGCCGCCCTGTAGCCGGGCACCGGTTCCATATCGATGTCGGCGGCCAGGAGATAGTTGCAGCCATGCGTCTCGTCATGGGCGGAATCGACGAAATACTGTGCCAGGAACCGCTTTCCCGCCAGCCGCCCCTGCATGTCGACAATGCACGCCAGCACCGTATCGACCTCACCGTTGGAGACCGCCTTTTTCAACTGATCGAACGAGAAATTTCCGGCCATTCTTCCAAGCTCCGCCGCCTTTGTGGCGCTTCGAGAGTTCAACTCTGGACCCGGCCGCAGGAAGCGGCCGGGTGTTTCTTGAGGTCCGAGACAGGGTCAGGCTTTCTGCGCGTGCTCCAGCGCGAACTCTTCTTCCGGCGACAGGATCAGCTTGTGACGGCCGACCAGCCCGAAATAGACGATCGCGATGGCGAACCACAGCGCCACCCAGACCACGCCCTTGGTGAAGTTCGCGTCCTGAATCTGGTAGAGCAGGGTGACCACGCCGATGATGATCGTCAGCACGGCGCCCGGGACGCCGAGCGGGCTGCGATAGGGACGTTCCATGTTCGGCTGGTTCTGGCGCAGCAGGATGAAGGACACCGCCTGCAGGATGTAGGAGAACATCGCGCCGAACACCGCCATATTCAGCAACACCGAGCCGATGAGCGATCCGGCCGTAGCGCCGCCAAGCGCGAACCACATGATCAGCATGATGCCGAAGCCGACGATGGCGCCCGCAAACATCGCCACATACGGCGTCTTGTACGATTTGTGGGTGACCGACAGCGCCGACGGGAAATAGCCGGCGCGGCTCAGCGAATAGACCTGGCGGCCCATGGCGAAGATGATGGTGTGGAAGCTTGCGATCAATCCAATCAGCGCGATGACGCCAAGCAGCACTGCGCCCGAGTCGCCATAAATCGCCCGGAACCCGTCAAGCAGAGGCTCGCCGGAAGTCGCGAGCTTGAACGAACCAACGCCGATGACCGACGGGTTGAGCAGCACGATCATGAATGCCGAGACCATCAGCGTCAGCATGCCGGCGATAATGCCGCGCGGCATGTCGCGCTTGGGGTCGACCGATTCTTCCGCCGCCAGCGGAAGCTGCTCGATAGCCAGGAACAGCCAAACCGCAAAAGGCAGCGTCGCCAGCACGCCCGAAAAGCCGAACGGGAACATTGAACCATTGCCTTCGGGAAGCTCCATCGCCGCTCCGTCCGGGCCGACGCCGATGTTCAGCGCCCAGCGCGAAAAGTCCATGCTCGGGATGGCGCTGATCCAGAACACGATCAGCACGGCGAGCGACAGCAGCGTGACGATCAGCGTGACGCGGAAGGACAGCGCGACGCCGAAGATATTCAACGCCAGGAACACGGCATAGGTCACCAGCCACCAGAGCGGCGGCCAGACGCTGGAGTCGGGAAAGGCGACCGACCAGATGCCTCCCATATAGGAGCCGATGAAGAAGGCGATGACGGCGGGCGTCACCACATACTCGACGTTTTCGCAAAGCCCGGTGATGAAGCCGCCCCACGGCCCCATCGCCGTCCGGGCGAAGGAGTAGGCAGCGCCGGTGTGCGGCAAAGCCGGGCTCATCTCGGCGATCGAGAAGACGAGGCCGACATACATGATGGCGATGATGATGCCGGCCACCAGCATGCCGCCCCAGCCGCCTGTCCCGAATCCGAAATTCCAGCCCGAAAAATGCCCGGATATGACGGCGCCGACGCCGAGCGCCCACAGATGCCAGACATTGGCGTGACGCACCAGTTGCCGGTCCTCGAAATAAGATTTGTCGCGCTTCGCGTATGCGACGCTGCCAACTTGCTTCGTATTACCGCCTGCCATTTGAAAGTCCCCTTCTTCTTGTCAGTTGACCGGTTCCACCGGATGGCCGAGCCCGCGCCGGCCAGATCCCTGGGATCCGGATGACGGCTCGAGATCGGAAAAAATCCCCGTGAGCAGATCCGCCCATTTTCGCTGCCCGGCTTCGTCGGATATTTCGTCGTTGCGGATTTCGATCATCGCGCAGGGTAGCTCCCGCGGGCGCGCGTGCCGTTCCAGCGTGAAATAGACACGGTCGGCCGGCGAATAGGGTTCGTTGATGCCGACTGTGACGCCGGCGAGCCGCTGCAGCGCGGCGACGAGCGGCGCTGCCAGTCGACGATCCTCGTCATGGATGACGCCGATGTGCCAGGGCCGGCTCTTGCCGTTGTAGACCGGGTTGAAGGAATGGATTGAAACCAGCCGCGTCTCGAGCCCGCGCGCCAGCCTTGTGTCGATGATGTCAGCGACCGCATCGTGAAAAGGTTGCCAGGACAGGGCGATGCGCGCGGCGCGCTGCTTTTGCGACAGGCCGGCATTGCCCGGAATGGTTGTGGTCTCGCTGACCGGCGGCACCAGATCGGGTGCGTCGAGCGGGCGGTTGCAGTCGATGACAAGCCGCGAAATGCGGGTCTCGACCAGCGTCGCGTCAAGCGCCGCGGCCATGCGGCGGGCCACCGGCAGCGCGCCGGGATCCCAGGCGATGTGGCGGGAAAGCTCTTCGGCAGCAAGGCCGAGCGTTCCGAATTCCGGCGGCAGGAAATTGGAGGCGTGGTCGCAGGTCAGCACGAAAGGGCTCGATCCGCCGGGGTTCGTCACCCCTACGGTTTCAGGCGATGCAAGGCTGGCGGGCCGTGCTGTCTCCATTATCCTGTCGTCCCCGGGGAGCGCTGTATCGTATGTTACGTATTTTGCCTCATTGCGTCCCTGTGGATGATTTCATACAGTTTGTCCGGCTTTGTCAAACGCGATTTCGGGTCAAATGCGATTTCGGCAAAACGGCCGGGCATGGGGAAAAGATGATTTCGAGCATTGCCGAACTGATCTCGGACCGCATCGGCACGATGCCGGCGGGCGAGCGCCGCGCAGCGCAGACGCTGATCGCCAGCTATCCGCTGATCGGCCTGAAGACGGTCGCCGAATTCTCAGCTGCCGCTGGCGTCTCCTCGCCGACGATCCTGCGTTTCGTCGCCCGCCTCGGCTTCCAGAACTACCCGGAATTCCAGTCGGCGCTGCAGGACGAACTGGCGGCGCAACTGCAGTCGCCGGCATCGCGCACTCTCAACCCGCCATCGCCGAACGGCGGCGCGGTGTCGCCGATGCTGGAGGCGACGCTCGACAACATGCGCGAAACGTTCAGGCACCTGTCCGACAAGCAGCTTGCCGACATCGTCGCAAAGCTTGCCGACCGACGCGGCAAAACCTTCCTGATCGGCGGCCGCTTCACCGATCCGCTGGCGCGCTACATGGCCGCCCACCTCGCCATCATCCAGCCCAACGTCTTTCACCTCGCCGGACAGGAAAGCGTCTGGCGCGATCGGCTGGTCGACATGGGCAAGCGCGACGTGCTGGTGATCTTCGACATCAGGCGCTACCAGGACAGCCTGGTCCGCTTCGCCGAGACGGCACACCAGCGCGGCGTGCAGATCGTGCTGTTCACCGACCAGTGGCTGTCGCCAATCGCCCGCTTTGCCCGGCATGTCATCGCCGGGCGCACCGCCGTGCCCTCGGCCTGGGATTCTTCGGCGGCCCTTTTCGTCGTGGCCGAAACGCTGATCGGCGCCGTCACCCGGCAACTCGAGGCCGACGGCGCCAAACGCATCCGCGAGTTGGAAAGCCTGCGGTAGAGGCGCGGGCTGAACAGACGAACCCGGCCAGCAGCAAAAGTATTTTCAAGCAGTTTTTCAGCTACCCGCGGAATCACTTTTCGCGAGGTACGCATTTGACGCATCATTTTTCATAAGTTAGAATCATTTTTCAGGGATTTTGGTGGATCGTGCCAAAATTCGAACGCGAGGTACGGTTTTCATGGCTGCTCCGCAGGAGCATCAATTTTCAGGGCCGGTGAACGTTTTTCAGGAACTGCGCCTTCCTGAAACCGCGACTCTTGCCGGCTACAGCGCGCTGATCGGGGCCCATGGGCTTGCCGTGCCTCTGCCGCGGACTCTCTCCGCCACCGGCGAGCATCACCGCATCACCGAGCGGGACGGCTGGCGCATCATGACGCCCCGGCATGCGCCGCATTCAACCCTTGAAGGCCACCTGACCTTCGCTCTCAAATACGAAGGACTGGACCTGGCAATCCTCAAGCGGCTGTTTCTGGCGACCGGAACCGCACCGATTGAAGCGCTTGTTCGCAAAAGCCCGACCGGCAGCTACGCCCGCCGGATCTGGTTTCTCTATGAGTGGCTGACGGACACGCGCCTCGATCTCCCCGACGCGACCGCCGGACGCTATGTTCCTGTTGTCGACCCCGAACTGCAATGGGCGGCGCAGGGCAAGACCGCTCCGCGCTACCGCGTGAAGGACAACCTGCCCGGCACGCCGTATTTCTGCCCGCTCGTGTTCCGCACCAAAGCCCTTGAAGAATTCATCGGCCTCGACCTGCCTCGGCGTGCGCAGGCGATCGTCGCGAACGTGCCGCGCGACCTGCTTGCTCGGACGGCCGCTTTCCTTCTGCTCAAGGACTCGCGATCAAGCTATGCGATAGAGGGCGAGCGTCCGCCGCAGGACCGCATCCAGCGCTGGGGCCGCGCCATCGGCGAGGCCGGTCGTCAGCCGCTTGACCGCGATGAGCTGCTGCGCCTGCAAAGGATCGTGCTCGGCGATGCCCGCTTCGTGAAGCTCGGCTTCCGGCAGGAGGGCGGCTTCGTCGGCGGGCATGACCGCGACAACCGCATGCCGCTGCCCGATCACATCAGCGCCCGGCCCGAGGACCTGGAATCGTTGATCGACGGCATGGTCGCGTTCGACCGCGGCCCCGCCCAAAGCCTCGATGCGGTCATCGTCGCGGCGATCCTCGCATTCGGATTCGTCTACATCCACCCGTTCGAAGATGGAAACGGCCGCATTCACCGCTACCTGATCCATCATGTCCTTGCCGCGCGCGGCTTCAACCCGCGAGGAGTAGTGTCCCCTGTTTCGGCCGCGATACTGGAGAAAATCGACGAGTACCGGGGCGTGCTTGAGAGTTATTCGCAGCGCCTGCTGCCGCTGATCGAATGGCAGCCGACGCCGCAATTCAATGTCCGCGTCCTGAACGACACTGGGGATTTCTACCGCTTCTTCGACGCGACGCCCCACGCCGAATTTCTCTACGCCTGCGTCCGGACGATAGAAAAGGATATTCCCGACGAGACCGCCTTCCTACGCCGCTACGATCAGTTCCGGCAGCAGGTCGATGCCTTCATCGACATGCCCGAGCGTCTAACCGATCTGCTCTTTCGCTTGCTTCATCAGAACGGCGGCCGCCTTTCGAACCGCGCCCGTGAAAGGGAATTCGCCGCTCTAACGGATGACGAGGCGGAGCGGATCGAGGCGATCTACCACCAAACCTTCGGACCCGGCCTGCAGGCATGATTGTTCCATGGGTAACATCTATCGCGGCGCTTTCGTCACTTCCGGCAATCGAACCGCTCCGTTGGCGACCTGAACTCGACCGCCTGATCGCTTCCGCGCCGGAGAAGGCGTGCGCGCCAGGCTGCAAACGCAAAACGGCCCGCGTGATGCGGGCCGTTTTGTTATTTGGTTGCGGGGACAGGATTTGAACCTGTGACCTTCAGGTTATGAGCCTGACGAGCTACCGGGCTGCTCCACCCCG